>JANMNM010000300.1:0-7416 GCA_031373905.1 Gemmatimonadaceae bacterium
GATCACGTCAGTCGCCTCGGCAACGGATCGCGACGCCGAAGGGCGAAGACTTGGCGCATGGGCCGCGAGCGTTGGCCGGGAGCCGTATGCGGCAACGGTTCACCTGCTGGAACGGAGCGGCGGACGAGTGGACATGGCAGGCTTCGCCATGAGCGAGGAGAACCTCGAGCGGATTCTCGCGCATCCGTTCGCCATGGTGTGTACTGATGGCTCGGCGTATGCAATCGACGGACCGACGCGCCGCGGCAGTCCGCATCCGCGTGGTGCAGGGAGCTTTCCGCGTGTACTCGGTCGCTACGTGCGCGAGCGAAAGGTGCTCAGACTGGCCGAGGCCATCAGGAAGCTGTCGTCAGCGCCGGCAACCCGCCTCGGCCTGCGCGACCGTGGCCGGCTCGCGGTTGGCATGCCGGCCGACGTGACGGTGTTCGACCCGGAACGCATCGCGGACACCGCAACCTTCGAACGCCCGTTTCAGTACCCGGTTGGCATCTCGCTCGTGATCGTCAACGGAAGCATCGTGTTGAGGGATGGTGCGCGGAGTGACGCCAGAACGGGTCGATGCCTTCGCAGCAATCCAACCGGGCGAAGCTGACGTAGCTGCTGCATGCGAACCGTGCTGCTCTCTGCCTGCCTGCTGCTCTCCTCCTCGCTGGCGGCGCAGGCAATCCCCAGCACCGGCGTCGAGCGCGATCCCGGTGCCGATTCATTCTGGCGACTCTCGTACGACAACGACTTCTTCACCGCCACCGATCGGTACTTCACGCAGGGCATCCTCCTTGAGATCGGGGCGCCATGGGTGAGGCGGATCCCCGTCACCGGGGCGCTGATCGCACCGCGAACGAGCCATGTGCGATACAGTCTGGCGTATGAGGACGACGGGTACACGCCCACCGACCTGAAGGCGTCCGCGATCCTGGTGGGTGACCGCCCGTACGCCGGAACGAAGCAGTTGCGCGTGATCGCAGTGGCGCTCGACACCATGCGCAGGCAGCGCGTCTCGTCAGCACTCAACGTCGGCATTCTTGGTCAGGGCGCAGGCGGAGCGGAGATCCAGACGTGGATCCATCGGCAGACGGGAAACACGATCCCTCGCGGCTGGCATCATCAGATCAGGAACGACGTCATTCTGAACTATGAGGCAGGAGTAGAGCGCGAGCTCGTGCGCACAGGCTCACATCTGAGTCTCGCGGGAAGCGGTGTCGGTCGCATTGGTACGTACAACACATCGGCGGCCATCGGCACCACGCTGCTCGCCGGTCGCGTCGGTTCACCTTTCGGTCGGATTCCGGCGTCCGCAGCTGCGGCGTATGTGTATCTGAAGCCTCAGGTGAGTCTGGTCGGGTACGACGCAACGCTTCAGGGGGGCCTGATCAACCGCGGGAGTCCGTACACGATTGCCGCAGGTGATCTGCGCAGGCTGGTATTTCGACAGTATGCCGGTGTGGTCTACCAACGTGGCAGCTGGTATGCGGAGTACTACCAGTCAGTGACGTCCCCGGAATTCTCGGGCGGCGATCGTCAGCGAAGCGGTGGCTTCGTGATTGGCAGACGCGCACAGCGATGAGCTGATGCGAGTGGTGGTTCGGCCACCGCTCGTTGCACATCAGCAACGTTCCTGCATTGAATAGCAAAGCCGTGGCTACGGCTTTCCGCCGGTCATCAGGACACCCTCAACCGAGCCAAAGTCGTCGGTGGCCGGTGCGAGGTTGCCCGGTTGCTGCCAGCGCCCATCGTCCAGGCGGATCGCAACGCGCCACGTCCCTGCGGGTGGCGCAGCGCCACAATCGAAACGGCGGGGGCCCCGTCGTGCGCAGGACCGCTCCTTCCATTCAGTGAAGTCACCACGCAGCGACACGCGCTCAGCCGATTCCGTGCCGACATCGATCAGCAGCTGCGTGCCGCTCAGGTTCAACACCGGTCCCGTGGGTGCCGGCGCCTTCAGTCCTTGCAGCAGACGCCGTCCTTCCACGCGCGCTCCCAGCAGCGCCGTCCGTCCTGCGGGAATTCCGGAGCGAACATCCGGCAACCGCTGTACACCGCCCACGAAGAGCGAGACACCTCGCGCGGCCTGCAGCGTGAATGCGAGCTGGGGTCCGACGCGTGTACCGCTTGCGCCTTGTTGAACCGCGCGGAGTGCCACCGATGCGTCAGTCCGAAGTCGTCCGCGCTCCCAGATCATGCGCGGCGTCAGATCCACGGCGCGACCGGTGAACGTCCCCTCCGCGGAGGCTGTGACGCCAAGCTGATCGCGCAACGATGTCGGCCGACGCGCCGTGGAAAAGCTCCCGTCGATCGAGAGGAGCATGGCGCCGTGAGCATGCGTGAGACTCGCGCCGAGATCATTGTCCCGGTACCAGTTGCCACCAAAACGCATCTGGCCGCTTCGCGCCCGCAATGCGCCGGTTGTCGCCGCGCCTCCGCCGCGCCACTCCGCCCCCATGTCCACGTGCAGCGTGTGCGCGATCCCGCTCGTCTTCAGCACCTGACCGCCGCCGATGAGCCGCACGTTGCCAACGGCCGGAGTGCGCAGGAAACCGTTGCCGAGAAAGGACTGCCAGATGGGCGTTCCGGTTGCGAAGACGGCGTCGCCCCCGACAGTGAAGTCGCGAGCTCCGAGCTGCGCGGCAGGCGCGATGTAGAACGCAGCGCCGCTTCGGACGAGCGGTTGCTCGATGGCGGCTGCCCCAGTCTCGATGCTGCCACTGACACGTGCGCGCTGCGCCTGCGCCGTGACCGTGCCGCACAACAGTCCGAGCGCGGCAACCAGCGACCGTCGATGCATCGAACTGTGGAGGCGTCGCATCGTCAGGGCTTCTTCGGGTCGTTGCTGAACGCGCCCACGCCTGTCGGGGCCAGGGTCGCCTGCCCGCTTCCGCCAACCAGCCGTGTCATCCGCTCACTGAGCGCGTCGGCGGGTGCGACGCCGGCCGCGACATCGCGCGCGAAGTCGTCGGCGAGCGCGAGCAACGTTGCAGGCGCGACCTGGCGGTCGATCAGCGACCGGGCGGCACGCACCGCCTGTTCGTGCGTCACCCCACGGCGCACGAGACGGATCACGAACAGGAAGTAGGGCTCCGCCGAGCGGCGGCCCGCAGCCATCCGGATCAGCCGCAGCGAAGGCGCCGACACTCCCACGGCCAACGCCTCGGCGCCGGCGGTGAGTTCAGGGACCGTTACCGCGGGTGCGAGCAGCCGCGCGACGGAATCAACGCGCTGCGCGAGCAGAGCAACCGCATCCGCGATCCGTGGCTGCGATGCACCCTTCGCGATTCCCTCCGCCACCTTGGCGCGCAGCAATTCTGCTGGCAGTCCACGCCGATCGAAGTCGCGCAGAATCGCGTCGATGCGCTGCTGCGCCCCGCGATCCGCGTCAGCCGTTGCACTCTGCGCCTGCGCCGCGCCCCCGAAACACAGCACGAGTGCCGCGATCAGGTGACGTTGGTTCACGGTGCCTCGCCAACCACGAGCTCAGACCCCGTCACGCCGAAGTCCCGATCCTCGACCGGATCCCGCGAGGGATCCCGAGCGAACCGCTTGCCATCAACAAGGAACGCGTAGACATAGCGACCCGGTGGCAGCAGCGATGTGGTTCGCCAGAGGCCGTCGGCTCCCCGCTGCAGTTCCATCCCGTCGCGCGTCCACTGATTGAAATCACCAAGCACCTGGACCCGGCGTGCACCCGGTGCGTCGAACTCGAAGACAATCGGACGCGCGCCGTTGGCCGCAACTGGAATGAACGCGGCCTCCGCCGTGGCACCGGGTGGCGTCATCGCAGCTGCGACAGGTGACAGTTCAGTTGCGCTCGGGGAGCCATTCCGCGGCAACAAGGTCGTGGCGCCGGCGCCAAGCGCAACCAGCGCCAAGGCCGCTGCGACACGGACTGACCACGTCGAGGCGCTTGCCAGTGGGGCGTTCGCGATCACCGCGCGCGCCGCGATTCGCTCGGCAGTACCAGACTGCACCACCGCCGGTTCGCGCATGGCTTCCAGGGCGGCAGCGAGCCGCAGGTCGAGATCGCTCATCGGCTCATGCATCAGAAGGGTTCTCGCGCAGCAAGTCACGGACGGCATCCATCGCGCGCTTTGCGCGCATTTTGCACGCTGAGACACCGACGCCCGTGATCTCGGCAATTTCGTCGTATCCGAAACCCTCGACATAGTGCAGGAGGAAGGTTTCACGCTGCGCCGTCGGCAATGTGTTCAGCGCCCGGTGCACGCGGGCAACGTCACTGCGCGTGCTGGTGGCGATCAAGGCGTCAAGCGATTCGTCGCGGAGTTGATCGTCAAGTGGCTGTGCCCGCAGCTGCCATCGGCGCAGCCGGACACGAAGCGTCCGGCTGCAGTTCGCGAGGATCGTGAAGAACCAGCTCTCGAAGGACCGCGAGGCGTCGTAGCGCGGCAGCGCCCGGAACGTCCGTATCCAGGCATCCTGCACGATGTCCTCGACGTCGTCCATTCCGGCGCCGGTCATCTGCGCGGCGAAGCGGATGGCCCGTGGCTGCAGCAGCTCGACGAGAGCGCTGAACGCGCCTGGATCACCGTCGCGAGCGCGGAGCGCGAGCACCTGGGCGGCGTGCGCTGGCGTGGCACTCGAGGCCGGCTCGCCGGATCTGGGAAGCGGAAAGGGCAGGGTCATGACTTGATGGACGCGAAGCGCTGTTGAAGTGTACTCCCGCCTGCTCCGAAGAGTCACGGTCAGACCGGCCTCAATGCGGGCTCGCCCGACGCGAACCCGCTTCCCGGTTCCGATTGCCCGGGTTGCCGTGGGGCGATAACCTTGACCCGCCTGACCCCTTGGGCGGCGATCCTCGCCACCCGAGCCGAGCGTCGGTGTGTTTTGCCCGTTTCGGAGGACATGTATGCTCTCTTCTCTTGTTCGACGCGCTGCCTGTACGGGTGCGCTGCTGGTAACCGCGCCGGTGATGCTGCACGCGCAGGCTGCCACGGGCACCGTTCGTGGCCGGGTGACCGAGGTCTCATCCGGGCGCGGTCTGTCCGACGCGCAGATCCAGGTGGTCGGAACACGCGTCGGGGCCATCTCGCAGGCCTCGGGTGAGTATGTCCTCTCCGGCGTGCCAGCGGGCGCGCGAGTCGTGCAGATCCGGCGCATCGGCTTCCAGCCGGTCAGCAGGACCGTGCAGGTGATCGCGGGCAGCACACAGACGGTGGACGCGGCGCTCTCCGTCAGCGCGATCAACCTCTCCGAGGTCGTCGTCACCGGCACCGCATCCCCGACCGAGAAACGTCGCGTCGGGACCAGCATCGCCACCGTGGACTCGACGGTCATCGCCAAGGCACAGTCGGTGACGGTTGACCAGGCGCTGCAAGGCAAGATCGCAGGCGCACAGATCACACAGAATTCCGGCGGCCCCGGCGGCGGCGGCGTCTCGGTCCGCCTGCGTGGGACGAACAGCTTCATCTCCGGATCGGATCCGCTCTACATCATCGACGGCGTCATCGTCGACAACGGATCGGGGCAGCTCGCGGACCTTGGGACGCGTGCCAACCCGCAGAACCGCCTCGCGGACATCAACCCGGCCGACATCGACCGGATCGAGATCATCCGCGGCGCAGCAGCCGCCGCGCTGTACGGATCGCGCGCGAACAACGGCGTCGTGCAGATCTTCACCAAGCGTGGCCTGATCGGCAAGCCGCGCGTGACGTTCACCTCACGCCTCGCGTCGAACGAGCTGCGCGAACAGCAACCGTTCAACCTGTATCCGAACGACGTGAACGGAAACCCGATCGCGCGGTTCAACCTGCAGGACGACATTTTCCGCCGGTCGCCGACGTACGAGCAGAACCTCACCGTCGAAGGCGGCAACGACGCGACGCGCTACTTCATCAGCGTCAACAACACGGAAGATCAGGGCATCATCCGGTCGACGGAGTCGCGACGCCAGGGCGCTCGACTCAACCTGCAGCAGCAGCTTTCGTCGACGTTGATCGCAAACGTCAGCACGAACTTCATCAACACGCGCAACCAGCTGCAGGCGTTCGGCGAACAGAACGACTACGGCATCATGGGCTCGCTCTTCTTCGCGCCGACGCAGACGGATTTCCGCCCGCAGAACGGCGTCTACCCGCTGCCGCCGGCATTGGGCACCAACCCGCTTTTGGCGATTGCCCGCATCCGCAACCCGCAGTCGATCAACCGGTTCATCGGGTCCGCCAAGCTGACCTGGACACCAATGCCGAAGCTGCTGGTCGACTACACCGCTGGCCTCGACAACGCGTCGTTCGAGCAGACGCAGTTCATTCCGCGTGGCGCGGTACTGGGCACGGGACCCCTGTCCACAGGTCAGTCGCAGTCCGTGACGCAGAACACCCGCGTGCTCAACCAGGATCTCGTGGCAGGCTACTCGTGGAACCCAGGCTCGACGTTCGAGCTCAAGTCCACGGCCGGCCTGAACTACACGCAGCAAACGATTGGGATCACGCAGGCGGGCGCCAATGGGCTCGCGCCGGTCGGTGAACTGGTGAATGCCGGCTCGGTGAAGTTCGGCACGCAGCTGCTCACTGAGCTGCGCACCCTTGGCTTCTTCGGTCAGCAGGAGCTGGCGGCGTGGAACAAGCTGTTCCTCACTGCGGCCGTGCGATATGACGCATCATCCACGTTTGCGCCAGCGGAACGCTGGCAGGCGTTCCCGAAGCTGTCGGCGTCCTGGGTCGTGACCGAAAATCGCCCAGGCCTGCTCAACAGCCTGCGCGTTCGAAGTGCACTGGGCTGGGCCGGCAGTCAGCCTGGATCAACCAACGCATACTCGCAGTACGTGCTGTTTGCCAACACCGCCTTCGGCGGACGTCCTGGATTCGTCAACGACGTCACGTTCGGCAACGAAACGCTGAAGAACGAGCGTGCGCGCGAGTGGGAAGTCGGCACGGAAATCGGGGCGCTGGGCGGTCGCGTCGGAGTCGAGGCAACGTACTACGACCGTCTCGTCTCGGATCTGCTGTTCTTCCGTCCGTTGCCAACGAGCACCGGTTTCTCCCAGCAGTTCTCGCCCATCGGCACGATGTCCAACAAGGGCATCGAGTTGCTGCTGCGTACGGTCAACGTTGACAGCAGGAACCTGCGCTGGGAGTCCACGGTCACCTACACCCGCAACCGGAACCTGGTTGAAAGCCTGGACATCCTCGACTTCCAGTCCGCCGCCGGCTATCCAAACCGGATCCGGGCCGGTGAACCGGTGGGCGTCTTCTACGGCTCGTATGCGGCGCGGAACTGCTCGACCGGTGCACTCCTCGTCGATTCACTCGGCCGCTACCGCCGCAGCAACCAGACGGCGGACATGGGCGCAACGCTGGCGGCGCGTCGCGCGATCAGCGGCGGCACGTGCAACGACTCGCTCAACGCCGTGATCGGCGACCCGAATCCGAGCTGGCTCGGATCGATCCTCAATGAAGTCACGCTCGG
>JANMNM010000302.1:0-20917 GCA_031373905.1 Gemmatimonadaceae bacterium
GGGCTACTTCGTCGCGCACGACCCGCTCGCGACAGCGAGGGTCGTGAAAACACCTGTGCTGATTCTCCAGGGCGCGGATGATCAGCAGGTCATCGCTCGCGAAGCGGATCTGCTGGAGACGGCGTTCAAGGCTGCACGCAACCGCGACGTCACGAAGCGGGTCTTCCCGGAGCTCAACCATCTCTTCATCCGTCAGCCCGGCGGCAACCCGGCTGGCTACGCGACGCTGCGCACCAACCTCGTCGATCCGGGGGTACTCGGTGAAGTCGCGGACTGGATCGTGACACGGACTTCGGCAGCCGCACGCCGCTGAGGGGACTCCGACCACCCGATTGACATGCGGAGTGACGACAGACACGCTTGAGACGTTCGCCGATTGCCTGCCGTCTCCCCGTGTGTCGGAGCTGCCTGTGTCGTGTCGCCGCCTTCTGATCACCGCGCTGGTCGCACTCCCTCTCGCGCTTCGGGCTCAGCCGCGCATCACGGTCGCACTCCCGTCCACGCGCGCAACGGTGCCGCAGGATGGCCGATTGCTGCTGCTGCTGTCGCGCGACTCGACGGCCGAGCCGCGCTTTCAGGTCGGATTTGGTGCCGGTACCCAGCTGGTGTTCGGAAGCGACGTCGAGGCATGGGCGCCTGGCTCAGCGCGCACCGTACCGGGAGATGCGTTCGGCTTTCCGATCCGCTCGCTGAAGGATGTCCCTGCAGGCACGTATCGCGTCCAGGCGTTGCTCCATCGATACGAGGCATTTCGCCTTGCCGACGGTCGCGTGCTGAAGCTGCCCCACGACCGGGGCGAAGGTCAGCAGTGGGCGTCGAAGCCCGGAAACCTCTACAGTACGCCGCGATCAATCGCATGGGATCCCGCGCGCTCAACGGCCATCACTCTCTCGCTCGACAACGAGATCGCCGCACTGCCCGATCCCGCAACGCAGGAAACGAAGTATGTCAAATACGTGCGGATTCGCAGCGAGCGGCTCTCGAAGTTCTGGGGGCGTGACATGTATCTCGCGGCGTGGGTGCTGTTGCCATGGGGCTTCGATGATCATCCGCAGTCGCGATACCCGCTGGCCGTCTATCATGGTCACTTCCCCATGTCGCTCAGCGGGTGGCGTGAGACGCCGCCCGATCCAACGCTCAAACCCGACTTCAGCACACGGTTCCAGCTCGCCGGATACAACCGCATTCAGCAACAGCTCGCGTGGGACTTCTTTCAGACATGGACTGGCAAGGGCTTCCCGCGCGCACTGATGATCGAGATTCAGCACCCGACGCCCTATTACGACGACTCATACGCCGTCAACTCCGCCAATACCGGACCGTACGGTGACGCGATCCAGTACGAGCTGATCCCGGAAATCGAACGTCGGTTCCGTGGGCTTGGACAGGGCTGGGCGCGATTCCTCTTCGGCGGCTCGACGGGCGGCTGGGAATCGATGGCCGTGCAGATGTTCTATCCGGACGAGTACAATGGCGCATGGGTCGCCTGCCCCGACCCGATCGACTTCCGGCACAACACGGTCGTCGACATCTACTCGGACACCAACGCATACTGGTTCACGAGCCAGTTCAAGCGCACGCCGCGCCCGGGACACCGCAACTATCTTGGGCACGTTGACGCGACATTGATGGAGATGAACCACTACGAGCTCGCGCTCGGATCTCGCGGCCGTTCCGGTGATCAGTGGGATGTGTGGGAGTCGACGTACTCACCCGTTGGACCCGATGGGTATCCGGCACGTCTCTGGAACAAGGAGACCGGCACCATCGACCCGAAAGTTGCCATGTACTGGCGTGATCACTTCGACCTGTCGTTCATCCTGCGGCGTGACTGGGCGACGCTGGGGCCGAAGCTGAAGGGAAAGCTGCGGATCTTCGTCGGCGACATGGACAACTACTACCTCAACAATGCGGTGTACGAAGTCGAGCGATTCCTGAAGACCGCCTCGCCCGCAGCGGACGCCGTCGTGGACTACGGCGACCGCGACGAGCACTGCTGGAATGGTGATCACACACGATCGAACGCCTACTCGCGGCTTCGGTATCCGCAGATGGTCTTGCCGTGGGCGGTGGAGCGAATGCTCAGCACGGCACCCGCCGGCGCGGATCTTCGAAGCTGGCGCTACTGACCTGCGATTATCACGAACACTGCCGGGAATGACTGCCGCGGAATTCCAGACGGTGCTGGATCGTCTCGCGACCGGCTGGCGGGAGAAGAACTACGCCTCCGTCGCGAGCGAGTTCAGCGCTGACGTGCAGTACGGCGATCCTATGCGCTACATGCTCAGCGGACGCGCGGCACTGCTCGAGTTCTTCGAGGCAGATGACGACAAGGATCAGTTTGTCACGTGGCATCTCGTGCTCTTCGACGAGGCGCAGCAGACCGGTGCATTGGAGTACACCTACGAGGGTACGCATTGCTATCATGGAGTGGCGCTGGTTCGCGTTGGGGCAGGAGGTATCACTCACTGGCGTGAGTATCAGCACGCAGATGTGCGCGCGTGGAACCAGTTTGCCGACGGGACGGTGTTTCCGGGCCAGATATGACGCACTATCGGCACGTGGCGGCGCTCTATGACATCCACGGCAACCTCCCGGCGCTCGAGGCCGTGCTGGGGGACGTGCAGCGCGAGGGTGCAGACGTCGTGCTCGTGGGCGGAGATGTGTTCCCGGGACCGATGTGCGTTGAGGCGCTGACCTTGCTGTCCTCGCTGGCGATTCCCGTGATGTACATCATGGGCAATGGCGATCGCGAGACGCTTGCCGCGCGCGGAGGAAACACCTCGCCATTGATCCCGGCCGCATTCCAGCACGCACTGCGTTGGTGCGCCTCCGAGGTGACCGATGAGCTGGCCGCCGTGATCTCCTCCTGGCCGGCAACGATCCGACTCGAGGTTGATGATGTGGGAGGCGTGTTGTTCTGCCACGCCACACCGGACAGCGATGTGACGATCATCACGCGGCGTACACCGGCGCGAGAAGTGGCCGCGCACTTCGTGACCACCGCGGAGCCGGTCGTCGTGTGCGGCCACACACACATGCAGTTTGACCGCAGGGTCGGCTCACATCGCATTATCAATGCCGGCAGTGTCGGCATGCCGTTCGGCGCACCGGGTGCCTACTGGCTTTGGATCGGCCCTGACATCACGCTTCGCCACACATCGTACGATCTCGCCGCTGCCGCCGCGCGCGTACGGACGACCCGGTATCCGCAGGGCGCGCAATTCGCGAGGGCCAACGTGCTGCAGCCACCAGCGGAAGATGAAATGCTCGCACGCTTCACACCGAAGGCCTGAGGACAGTCTCGCCGAATCAGCCGCGCGTGCAGAGCTGCAACTGGCCACGCCCCTGTCCGAATTGCACTTCGTTCCGCGAGAGCTGCAACGTCCGCTGGCCATCAGAGTAGACGGTCAGATCGGCACGCCCTGTGGTCTGCGGCAGGACATATGGACCATCGCCGTCAATGGTCACGCTGGCACTGGTGGCCTCGAGCTTCACGCGAAGCGACAGGACCTTCGAGCAGGAGAAGGTGACGGGCAGTCGCGACACGCCTGATGTCGTGCCGGGCAGGGGTGCGATCGAGGCACAGCCAGGCAGGAACAGGGCGAGGAACAGGGCGAGCACCTGCGCCATCGTCTGACGAACCATTCGGGACTCTCCGATGGACCAGCGACGCGTTGCGCTACGAGGTAGACAGGCAGTCGGCGGATTCGCGTCGCCACAAGCTGCGACATGGGTCGCGATCCGGCAATGCGTCATGCCCGTGGCGTGAGTTCACATTGCGGCGCCCAGTGGGTATCGTGCTCTGGTTTCCCACCCTCGCCGAACGCCGTGTCGCTCCTTCCCCTCCTCGACCACGCCCTCATCGCTGCGGCGACGCGACCCGCATTGGATGTCGAGTCGCCTGACGGCGAAGTCGCTTCCTTCACGTTCGGTGATCTGGAAGTGCGCAGCAACCGCCTCGCGCATGTGCTGCACGAGCGCGGCATCCGGCGTGGTCACCGACTGGCGTTCCTGCTCGGAAACCGCGTCGAGATCATCGATGTGTGGCTCGCATGTGTCAAACTCGGCGTCATCGCCGTGCCGGTCAACGTGCTGTATCAGTCGCGCGAGATCGCGCACATCGTCGGCGATTCCTCGCCGCGGGCGGTGATCACCACGACCGATCGATTTGCCGACCTCGCCGAGGGTGTGACCGCCTGGAACGTGGACGATCTCGCGGCGCAGGCGGCAGAGTTCAGCGGCGGCACCACGCGTTCCGATCTGGTTCCCTTGCAGGTCTGCGAGGCAGACACTCCGCTTGCGCTCGTCTACACCTCGGGCACGACCGGCGCGTCGAAGGGAGCAATACTGACGCACGGGAATTTTGCGGCCAACGCGGTGGTGCTCAACGCGAGCTGGGCGATGCATGCCAATGATCGCATGCTCACGGCACTTCCGCTGTTCCATGTGCACGGACTGGGAAACTCGGTGCATTGCTGGTTGCTCTCCGGCTGCCACATGCGGTTGGTGCCCCGCTTCGACGCGCGACGGGCGGCGGCGTGGTTCGCCGACTACCAACCGACGGTGTTCTTCGGCGTGCCGACCATGTACGTCCGCCTGCTCGAGATCGACGCCGTCACCGCGAGCGCGATCGGCGCTGGTGCCCGACTGTTCGTGTGCGGATCGGCACCACTTCCGGCACACGTGCTGGCTGCCTTTCGCGAACGGTTCGGGCACGTGATTCTCGAACGGTACGGCATGACGGAAACGCTGATGAACGTGAGCAATCCCTATCTCGGCGAGCGTCGTGCGGGCACGGTCGGGCTGCCGTTGCCCCTGACATCCGTGCGCATCATGAGCGACGATAGCGTCGAGGTGGCGGACGGCGAGAGCGGTGAATTGTGGGTGCGTGGCCCGAACGTCTGTGCCGGCTACTGGAACCGCGCCGACGCCACGGAGAAGAGCTTCATCGATGGCTGGTTCCGGACGGGTGACATCGGATCGCGAGCGCCCGACGGATACATCACGCTCGAAGGACGGCGCAGTGAGCTGATCATTTCCGGCGGGTTCAACATCTACCCTCGGGAGATCGAGGAACTGCTCCTCGAGCAGCCGGGGATAGCCGAGGCGACCGTTGTTGGCGTGCCTGATGCGTCGCGCGGCGAAGTGCCGGTGGCGTACCTGGTCTGCAGCGATGCCCTCGACACGACAGCACTCGAGGCCCACCTGCGCTCGCAGCTCGCGAGCTTCAAGATCCCGCGGGCCTTCGTCAGGGTCGCGGCGCTCCCGCGGACAGCGCTGGGCAAGGTGCAGAAGCACCTCCTCCCGCCGGTATCATGACATGACTCCCGCGATGCTTTCGCTGGCTGCGCTGCTCCTTGTCATCGCAGGGAGCCTGACATCACGGATCAACGTGGGCGTGCTTGCCGTCGCGTTGGCATGGCCGATCGCGATCTACGCCGCACACTGGAAGGTGGAAGCGGTGATGGCCACGTTCCCGAGCACGTTGTTCCTGACGCTGGTCGGCGTCAGTGTGCTGTTTGGTGTGGCACAATCCAATGGCACCATGCACGCCATCGCGCAGTCCGCGGTTGGCCTGCTCCAGGGCCGCGCGGCGGCGTTGCCACTGCTCTTCTTCATGATGGCGTGCGCGCTCTCGACCGCCGGCCCCGGTGCCATCTCCGCAACCGCGCTGCTGGCACCGATCGCGATGGGCATCGCGGTGACCGCACGGATGCCGGTATTCCTCACGGCCCTGATGATCGGCAATGGCGCGAACGCGGGGAATCTCTCGCCGATCAGTGCCGTCGGCCTGATCGTGCACAGCGCGATGGCGAAGATCGGACTCGAAGGGCACCAGTGGAGTGTCTGGTCAGCGAACTTCACAGCCCACGCACTCGCTGCGCTCGGTGCGTGGATCCTGTTCGGTGGCCCAGCCCTGATGCGCGCACCCTCGGTTTCCAGTCACACGACACGCGTGCCGCTGACGTCCCGGCACTGGGCCACGATCGGGATCGTCGCAGTCTGGGTCGGTGCTGTTGTGCTGCTGAAACTCAACCCGGGCCTGGCTGCGTTCCTCGCGGCCAGCATCATGATCCTGGCGGGACTGGGTGACGATGCCGCGGTACTGAAGGAGGTGCCGTGGACCGTGATTCTCATGGTCTGCGGTGTGAGTGTCCTGATCGGCGTGCTGGAGAAGACCGGAGGCATGGACCTGTTCACGACCCTGCTCGCGCAGATCGCGACACCCGGAACGGTGAACGGTGCGATCGCTGGCATCACCGGGATGATCTCGACCTACAGCTCGACGTCCGGCGTTGTGTACCCGGCATTTCTTCCAGCCGTGCCCGGACTCATCCAGAAGCTGGGCGGTGGTGACCTGATGCAGGTGGCGATGAGCATCAACGTCGGCGCGGCGCTGGTGGACGTCTCGCCGCTGTCCACCATTGGCGCACTTTGCATCGCCGCGCTGCCAGCTGGCAGCGCTGATGCAAAGCGGCTGTTTCGTCAGCTGCTGCTATGGGGCTTCTCGATGACGCTCGCCGGGGCGCTCTTCTGCCAGTTCTTCATCCGGTTCTTCGCCTGACGTTCATTCCTGCCGTCGCCGGGCGGTGATCAGCACGCCGATTTCGTCGAGGCGTGGATTGATGAAATCGAGCCGCACGCGACCATCAGGCAATGTGCTCACGGTGGCGGGGACCGCGCTGTTCGTCAGTACCCAGCCAGCGGGCAGCACGACGGCGTTGGCCGGACGGCCGAAGCTGCGGTCCCAGACCAGTTCATCATTCACGACCGTGTAGCGCACGGGATCGGTATACGTCTCGAACATGCGAAGGCGGACCGACGTCCCTGCGGTCACTGCGGGGAAGCGGAATACCACGACCTCCGTCTGCGGAGTGACATCCGGCACCGCGAGACCGGCACGCGTGATCGCATCGCCCTTCAGCGTCTCGTGGGCCAGTTGTTCCCCGGTATCGAGATTCATCGCCCTCGGATTCGTGACCGTGCTTCCTGCGCGCACGATGTTCAGGTAGGTGCTCGTTCCCGGGCGCGACTCAGTGTAGTCATGATAGAGGTCGAACGCGTGGGTCCCGGGCTGCTGAAGGAAGTAGACGATTTCGCGATCCTGATGCGCACGCTCGCTGAGGCGGGCCGCAACACTTGAAGTCGTCGCCCGCAGCTGGCGCGCGGGTACGGCGCGTACGGTCACGGCCGCCTCGCTCGGCGTGCTGTTCCAGAAGCTGATGCCAACACGTCCGTCGGCTTCCTGGAGGACCTGAGCCGGGAAACCTGACGACACCAGCTCGTAGCAGACGGGCAACACGACCGCGTTGCGCTTGATGCCAAGGGGACGCGTGAAGACCAGCGTGTCTCCACGGGTGAAGTAGCTGGCGGGGTCTTCGTAGGTCTTGAGAATGAGGATCCGCTGTTCGCCGCCGTCCGGGGGCACCCGGCGCGAGAGGCGGACGCGGATGTAGCGCTGCAGGCTGTCGCCACGCACACCACCCGCACGCGCGACCTCCGCGCCCACTTCATCGAACTGCAGTGGCTTCCCAGTGGCGCGATCGATCGCGCTCTCGTCGGTGGCGATGCTGCCGCGGCGGATCGGGTTGAAGTAGTACGCAGCGCCCGCCGTCGTCGCGGTCACGTCGTATATGATTCGAAACTTCCCGGAACCTGGCGCGAGGAGCTCGTACCGGGTGTAGGCGTCGGCGTCGGTCTGTCGGTCCGGTGACTGGCCGGGCAGCGACCCGGCAATCACTCCGCCGATGACGGCGGCAATGGCGCGATATGCAATCATGTGGTGACCGTTGTCCGTGGCTGTGGGCGACACGACGGATCGATGCTGCTCCGTGAAGTTCAAGCGATTCCGGGCAACCATCCGTTGGCTGCCAGACGTCGATAGTGCAAACTACCGCCAAGTCTCCCGCCCGTGGAGCGCCCACCGGCGCGCGGTCGCCAGCGCAGTTCAGTTTCCGGATCGTCCGGTGTTCCACACGCTCTGCCCCTTCATGACGCTCAGTCGCTTGCTCTCCGCCGCACTGCTGGGACTCGCCGCGATCTCGTCTTTCTCCGCGCTCGCCGCCGCGCAGACGAGCCAGGCACCGGCACCGTCGGCGCGCGACCAGTCGTCGCTGAGCGGAACCGTGCGCGGCCGCGGAATGCGCCTCGTCGGGGGGGCGCGAGTCACGCTCAACGGCGCCCAGAGGACGGCGTTCTCCAATGATTCCGGGCATTTTCGCTTCGCGGCGATCACCCCCGGTCGCTACACGCTGCGCGTCACGAACATCGGCTATTCGCCGGCGGTAGCGGATGACGTGGTGGTCACGCCCGGCTCAGCTGCATCGGTCGACATTCAGCTCGATGCGGCGGCGCAGGCGCTGTCCCAGGTCACCATCACACCGGGTTCGTTCACGCTCCTTGACCCGGCATCGAGCTCGCGACTGTCGCTCTCGCGCGAAGCGCTGCTGACCGCGCCACAGCTGGCCGAAGACGTCTTCCGCTCGCTCAACCGGCTGCCCGGGCTTTCCGGCTCGGACTTCTCGGCGAAGACGCGTATCCGCAACGGTGGCGTGGATGAGCAGCTCTTCACGCTTGACGGCCTGGAGCTCGTCGAACCGTTTCACCTGAAGGACTTCGACGGCGCCCTGTCGATTCTCGACGGCGAGGTCATCGGGCGTGTGGCCGTGACGACGGGTGGGTTTTCCGCCGCGGCCGGGAATCGGATGGCGGGCCTCGTCGAGATGCAGACGGCGACACCATCTGCCGCGCGACGCCAGACGGCCGTCGGCGTCTCGATCTCGAATCTGCGTGCTCGCAACGAGGGCACCTTCGCATCAGGACGGGGCAGCTGGCTCGTATCCGCCCGGCGCGGCTATCTCGACCTGATTCTGCGCCTGGTGGACGAGGAAGATCCGCCCGATCCGCGGTATTTCGACGTCTTTGGCAAGGCGCAATACCGTCTCTTGCGGAATCACACGGCAACCGTGCACGGCCTGCTCGCGAACGACAACCTGAGCCTGCTCGAGGACAACGGTTCATTCCTCACGAGCAAGTACGGAAACAGATACCTCTGGGCCACCCTGCGCTCGAGCTTCGGTCCGCGTGTCAACGCCACGACGCTGGCGTCGGTGTCCCGACTGCGGTGGGATCGGAGTGTGGTGGACATCGACCGTCTGCGAGGCGTTCGGTACGAGCGCGTGCGCATTGCAGATCGACGCACGCTCGGAACCGTATCGTTGAAGCAGGACTGGGCAGTGGACGCCACCGATGCCGTGAGCCTGCTCTTCGGCGGCGAGCTGCGCGATGAGACCACCGACTACGCCTACGCCCGGACGCAGGTCGAGCGCGCGGTCGTCGGGACCTCGGTCGTCGCCCTCGACTCGGCACGGATCCTCGCGAAACTTCAGCCGGGTGGAGCACGGACGTCCGTGTACGGCACGCTGCGCCTGCGACCGATCGCCGCGCTCACGCTCGATGCCGGCGCGCGGGCCGACAGGCACACGTGGACGAAGCAGACAACGATTGGCCCTCGGGTGAATGCGGCGTGGACGCCGTTCACCGGCACCACACTGCGCGGGGCATGGGGATACTTCCATCAGGCGCACGCATTGCAGGACCTGTCGATCATCGACGGTGACACCGCGTTTGCTCGAGCGGAGCGCGCCGAGCATCGGGTGCTTGGACTGGAACAGGATCTGGGGCGCGGATGGACGGGTCGGATCGAGGCGTACCAGCGACTGATCGCGAGGCCACGCGCTCGGTACTTCAATATCGACGGCTCCACGACCTCGCCGTTGCCGGAAGGCGCAGAGGATCGTGTGCGCATCGCACCCTCGAGCGCTGCGGTGCGCGGCATTGAGTTGCTGGCGCAGTATGACCGCGGTGGGCACTGGCGTGGTGGCGGTGCCTTCGTCGCATCCAGAGCCACCGCGATCATCGCGGGCCAGTCGACACCGCGGCCCTTCGACGAGCCGTACGCTGCCACGGCGGACATTGCGTACCGCGGAACCGGCGGCTGGACCGTGGCACTGGCGTGGACGACGCGAGCCGGCTGGCCAATCACGTCGCCGCGATTCGCGATCGACACGCTGGCACCGGGTCGGTATGCCGCACGTCGGCTTCCATCATCGCCCTACCTGCGTGAACGCCTGGCCGCGTACCAGCGCCTCGATGTGCGCGCAACGCGGACCTGGCGAACGGCGCGCGGACGAATCAACCTGTGGATGGACGTATTCAATCTCCTCGACCACGCGAACCAGAGCGGGTACACCTACGAATCGAGACTCACCAGCCCCACGCTGCTGAGCGTGACCCGCGGGCGCGACGACTTTCTCGGTCGCCTGCCAACGGCTGGAATCAGCTGGGAGTTCTGATCGGCCGGGCCCCGCGATACCGGGCACCGGCAGCGTACATTCCTTCAGTCAGACGACTGCGGCACCTGCACATCACGATCACGCTCACCCGCGCACTGCCAATGCGATCACTGCTGTGCATCCTCATCACGACAAGCTGGGTTGGAATGTCACCGCTGTCGTGCCAGACATCAGCGGTGCTTGGTGCGCAATCGCCCGCGCGTCAGCCGGAAGTCCGTCAGATCGTCACATTCCTGTTCCAGCCTGGCCGATCCGACGACGCCCTGACGATCTACGAACGTCAGTTGAAGCCGATCTACGCCGACGTGCAGCCGCTCCGTCGGTTTCGGGCGTACCGTGAGGCCGAGAGTCCTGAGCCGCTCGACCTGGTCGTGATCAGCACCTACACTGGCATGGCGGGCATGGACTCGGCCAACACAGCGCTGCGCCGGCCGCGTTCCGGTGGAGCGTCGGCATTTGCGCTCTACGGCACGCTCGCGGCCATGACGCAGTCGCACCACGACCAGTTCGTTGAAATGATACCCGTGCTCAGTGACAGCGCGGCAGACGCAACGCCACTGACGGTCTTCGAGTATGTGCGCACCACGCCGGGGAAACAGGCGGATTTCGTCACCGTCCTCCGGTCCACCGTGCGACCGTTCGAGACCGCGTCGCGTTCGTACGAGTGGTCCGAGTCTGGCCGGATGCTGGTTTCGGACGGGTGGGACTTCGTGCGCATCTTCGGCATCCGGTCGCTCGGCGACTGGCATCGTTATCAGATGCGGATGCGCGCGGCCTCGTTCAACAACGACCTGAATGCCATGGTGGCTGCGCGCAAGACGATCATTCTTCGCGCAGACCCACGTCTCTCTGTCCGATAGCGCTGATCACAGCACCGCAGCAATGGCGTCGGCCGCCCTCGCGATGTTCGACGAATTGAGGCCGGCGACACAGATGCGTCCGGAGTCGAGCATGTAGAGCGCGTGCTCCTCCCTCAGCTGCGCGACCTGTGGCGCGGACAGTCCCGTATAGCTGAACATCCCACGCTGCCGCAGCAGGTACCCGAAGTCGTGATTCGGCGCACTGACACTCAGCGCCGCGTGCAACGTGGCACGGACGCCGAGCATGCGCTCGCGCATCGCATTCAGCTCCTGCATCCATTCCGTACACAATCCAGGATCGGTGAGGACCGTGGCTGCAATCTGGCAGCCGTGGATCGGCGGGTTCGAGTACGCGCGGTGCGCGGCGAACTTGAGCTGACCGAGCACCCTCTCGGCTTCATCCGCATCGCGACAGACGACACTCAACGCGCCGCAGCGCTCCCCATAGAGGCTCATGCTCTTCGAGAACGAGTTCGCCACGAAGAACGACACGCCGGCATCGGCCAGCGCGCGAACAGGGTAGGCGTCCGTCTCGACGCCATCGGCAAATCCCTGATACGCGAGATCCAGGTAGGGGATCAGCTCACGCTCGCGCAACACTGCGATGAGGGAATCCCACTGCGAGGCTGAGAGATCGGCTCCAGTCGGGTTGTGACAGCACACGTGCAGCAGGACGGCGGTGCGCGCCGGCGCGGAACGGAGCGCGTGGAGCATCGGCTCGAAGGCGACGCCCCCGGTCATCGAATCGAAGTACGGGTATGTGCGAAGCCTGAGCCCCGCCGCATCGAACATGACACGGTGATTATCCCAGGTCGGATCGCTGACCCAGATCTCGCTGTCAGGGAAGAAGCGTCGTAGCAGGCTCGCGCCCAGTGTCAGGCCGCCACTCGAGCCGACGGACTGGATCGTGGCGACGCGCCCCGCGCGCAGTGCCGCATGGTCGGCACCGAAAAGCAATGATTGAACCGCCGCACGGAAGTTCGCGGCCCCTTCGATCGGGAGATAGGATCGCGGCTGATTCCGCGCCACCACCAACTCTTCGGCCTTGGCTACCGAGTGCAGGATCGGAATCCGGCCCGCGTCGTCGAAGTAGATCCCGATCGACAGGTTCACTCGGTTCGCGCGCGGATCCCGCTGAAAGGCCTGGTTCAGCGTCAGGATAGGATCGCCAGCGAAGGCCGGAACGTGCGCGAACAGACCGGTCCCGCCTATCGCAGTTGCCTGCATCAGGCGGCCGCCGCCGTTTCCGTGCGGCGCACCAGCGTGAGGATGGAGTACACGGCGACGGCTTCGTCGTTCTGGTTCCGCACCTCGACGTCCCATTCCACCACACCTTGCGGGATGCCGCCTTCCGGCGTGTCCTTGGCCGTCTTCTGCTTCACCGTCAATCGGACATGGATCGTGTCACCCGGGTACACCGGTTTGGTGAATCGCAGCTTCTCCATGCCGTAGTTCGCAAGCACCGGACCCAGCGCCGGATCAACGAACAGCCCCGCCGCTGCCGAGACGATGAAGTACCCGTGTGCGACGCGACCCTCGAACACGCCGTTCGTCCGCGCATCCTCGTCATTCATGTGCGCATAGAACTTGTCTCCGCTCAGGTTGGCGAACGCGACGATGTCATCCAGCGTGATCGTGCGCGTCCCCGTGACGAGCGTGTCGCCAACGTGCAATTGGTCGAATGTCTTGCGGAAGGGATGAACCGTATCCGTGGTCTGCGCCGCGCCCGCCGTCCACTCGCGGGTAATGGCGGTGAGGACGCTCGGACTGCCCTGTATCGCGGTTCGCTGCATGTAGTGCAACACACCGCGTGCACCGCCCATCTCCTCACCGCCGCCCGCGCGCCCCGGTCCGCCGTGCACGAGGTTCGGCAGCGGCGATCCATGTCCGGTGCTTTCCTTCGCGCTGTTGCGGTCCAGCACGAGCATGCGCCCATGGTACGCCGCCGTACCAAGGATCACAGTCCGCGCCACCGACGGATCGGCCGTGACGAGCGACCCGCAGAGCGAGCCACGCCCAAGCTTCGCCAGCGCGATGGCTTCGTCCAGCGACTTGTACGGCATGACGGTGTTCACCGGTCCGAACGCTTCGATGTCGTGCGGCTCGTGGTGGCTGAACGGATCGTTGCACACCATCAGCATCGGGCCGAAGAACGCACCCTTCTCCCGGTCCGCCCCCACGACCTCGAAATCGCCGCCGCCGTAGACCAGTTCCGTCGCACCCCGGATCTGAGCCGCCGCTGCGCCGACATCGCGGACCTGTCCGCGACTCGCGAGTGGGCCCATGCGCACACCATCGAGCGTGGGATCACCGATGCGTGTCGTGCCCAATCGACTGCTGAGCGCCTTGACGACTGCCTCTTCCATTCCGGCCGGGACGATCGTGCGACGAATCGCGGTGCACTTCTGACCCGCCTTTGTCGTCATCTCGCGCGTGACCTCCTTGATGAAGAGGTCGAACTCCTCGGTCCCTGGTGCGGCGTCCGGGCCCAGAATCGAACAGTTGAGTGAATCGGCTTCCATGTTGAAGCGCACGGAGTTCGCCACGACCGCCCGGCTCTCCTTCAGCATCTGGCCAGTCGCTGCAGATCCCGTGAACGCGATCGCGTCCTGCTCGGTGACGTGCGACAGCATGTCGCCGGCGCTGCCGCAGATGAGTTGCACCGCACCGGCCGGCAGCACGCCGGCTTCGACGATCGAGCGAAAGACCGCTTCCGTCAGGAAGCTGGTGGCCGTCGCCGGCTTCACGATGCACGGCACGCCGGCGAGCAGCGCCGGTGCCAGCTTCTCCATCATGCCCCACACGGGAAAATTGAAGGCATTGATGTGCAGGGCCACGCCTTCGAGCGGCACGCAGATGTGACGGCCGACGAACGTCCCGCCTTTCGACAGCGGCTCGATCGGCCCCTCGACGTGGAACGTCTCGTTGGGAAATTCGCGACGCCCGCGGCTGGAATACGCGAAAAACGTCCCGATGCCGCCGTCGATATCCACCCAGCTGTCGGCTTTCGTCGCACCGGTGGCGCTCGACAGCACGTAGAACGCGTCCTTCCGTTCCATGAGGTGCTTCCCGAGCGCCTTCAGCATCGCCGCCCGCTGATGAAAAGTCAGCGCACGCAACGCCGGCCCGCCAACCGTGCGGGCGTAGTGCATCATCGCCTTGAAGTCGAGCCCACCGCTGCCGGCTTCGCCGAGCTTCTCTCCCGTCACCGCATGCACGAGATCTGCCGTCTTTCCCGTACCCTTCACCCACTCGCCCTGGGCGTAATTCATCAATGTCAGCATTCGATATCCTCGGAAATGAATCAGGAACCGCTCGCGCGCGTCTCCTGCCAGTTTTTCAGTACGGATGACTGCGTGGGCCGATCGGCGGGACGTTCGCGCAGCGGCTCGACCGCGTTCCACGTCGCGCGCATCGCCGCCGGCAGCTCCTGATAGAGTTGCGTCCCGGACTTCTTCCAGGCGAGCATTTCGTCGGTCACATCCTTGACGATCCTCGCCGGATTCCCGACCACGACCTTCCGCGGCGGTATCACCATACCAGTCGGCACGAAGCTCAGGGCACCGATCACACATCCGCTGCCGATCTCCGCGTTGTCCATGATCACGGCATTCATCCCGATCAAGGCGTCGGCACCGATCCGCGCGCCGTGCACGACGGCGCCATGCCCGATGTGTGCCCCCGGTTCCAGAACCACGACGACACCGGGAAACATGTGAATCGTGCATGACTCCTGCACGTTGCATCCATCACCGATTTCGATTCCGCCCCAGTCGCCACGAATCGCGGCACCCGGGCCGATGTAGACGTCACGCCCGATCTGCACGTTGCCCGTGACAGATGCCTGCGGATGCACAAACGCCGATTCGTGAACAACCGGGATGAAACCATCGAACTCGTAGATCATCGCAGCACCGTCGTCAGACGCGTTCGAGAATCATCGCAAACCCCTGCCCCACGCCGATGCACATCGTGCAGAGCGCATACCGCCCCTTCCGTGCGTCGAGTTCGCGGGACGCGGTGAGTGCGAGTCGCGCGCCACTCATGCCGAGTGGGTGCCCGAGTGCGATGGCGCCACCATTGGGATTCACACGCGGATCATCATCGGGAATCCCCAGCTCGCGAAGGCACGCCAGTCCCTGTGCCGCAAAGGCTTCATTGAGCTCGATCACATCCATCTGGTCGATCGTGAGGCCGGCGCGCGCGAGCACCAAGCGTGTCGCAGGCACGGGCCCGATGCCCATGAGCCGCGGTTCGACGCCGGCAGCGCCGCTCGCCACGATCCGTGTCAGCGGCGCGAGCCCCATGGCCCGCAGCGCGCTCGACGACGCGATCAGCAGCACCGCCGCGCCGTCATTCAATCCCGAGGCATTGCCAGCGGTCACCGATCCATCGGCACGGAAGGCGGGTTTCAGCCGCGCGAGTGTCTCCATGCTCGTTTCGGGCCTGATGAACTCGTCCTGCACGACGAGCACGGGATCGCCCTTCTTCTGCGGAATCGACACCGGGCTGATTTCGACCGCGAACCGACCCGCCGCACGAGCGGCGCTGGCACGCTGCTGCGAGCGCAGCGCGAACGCATCCTGATCCGCGCGCGACACACCGTGTGCCGCCGCCACATTCTCCGCCGTCTCGCCCATCGAGTCCGTGCCGTATTTCGCCTTCATCGCCGGGTTGACGAAGCGCCAGCCGAGGCTTGTGTCGAAGAGCTGCACATCCCGCGCGAACGGCGTGGCGCCTTTCGACAGCACGAAGGGGGCGCGTGTCATGCTCTCCACGCCCCCGGCAATGAAGAAATCCCCTTCACCGCTCCGGATTGCGCGCGCGGCACCGGCCACGGCGCTCAACCCCGAGGCACACAGGCGGTTGAT
Organism: Gemmatimonadaceae bacterium; assembly: GCA_031373905.1. Lineage (GTDB taxonomy): Bacteria > Gemmatimonadota > Gemmatimonadetes > Gemmatimonadales > Gemmatimonadaceae > JACMLX01. The sequence continues at coordinate 16,090 of JANMNM010000302.1, forward strand.
CGTCTCGCCAGGCACCGTGTGCGGCACTCCGGCCAGCAGCAGTGCCATCCGTGCAACGTTGCGGTTGTCCTCCCCCGCCTGGTTCGCACAGCCAAGGATCACGTCAGAGATGCGCGCGGGATCGACCTCGGGATGTCTCGCCAGCAACGACGCGATGGCGTGTGCTGCCAGATCGTCGGCCCGGACCGCGCTCAACGCGCCACCCAGGCTGCCGATCGGCGTCCGCTGCCCGTCGATGATGAATGCTTCTCTGCTCATGGAGTGGCCACGTGTCGTGTCATGGTGCAACGGGCACGTCATGCGCCCGCGCGGTTCGGTAGCCGGTGCCTCGGAAATGGCCCACGACGACACCAAACTGATTGCGAACGGTCACCGCACAGAACGCCAGCTTGTTGCTCACGCTCTCCTCGATCCCGGTGGCGGTGAGGACGTCACCCGGCCGGACCGCCACCGGAAAGCTCACCGTGCAATCGACCGCCACACTGAGCGTTCCGACGGCGTTGATGGCGAACGCGAATGCCGTGTCGGCAAGGGAAAAGACGATGCCGCCATGCGACGTGCCGAAGCCGTTCACCATGTCGTCACGCACCGTCATACGGACTTCCGCATATCCGACGCGTGCCTCGACAATCCGGATGCCGAGCCACTGGGAAAATGCGTCCTGGAGCATGAGGCGATCAACGACCGCACGGGCCGTCGCATCCTTCCTGTCAGCCATCGAGCAGTGATCCTCCCTGCTGCGCCACGCGGCGCAGTCGTCGCGCGGGACGGTAGCGTGGGTCGGAAAAGTCAAACTGCAGACGCTCGATCTCAGCGAGGATCGCGTTCGCTCCGATCTGGTCACCCCAGGCGAGCAGGCCACGGGGATAGTTCACGCCGCGCGTCATCGCCGTCTCGATGTCCATGGCGGACGCGAGCTGCAGCTCCGCGGCGGACACGGCTTCGTTCACCAGCATGGCCAGCACACGGTCGAGGATCCGCTGCCCCAGCAGCGGGTCCTGTACGGCAGCCGGCGGTGTCACACCGTCCGTGTAGTCGTAGTAGCCACGTTTCGATTTCTGGCCAAGCCATCCCGATTCGACGTACCGTTGCTGTGTGACGGATGGCCGGTAGCGCGGATCGTGAAACGTGCCTTCATACACGGAACACGAGACGGCGAAATTCACGTCGTTGCCGATCAGGTCCATCAGCGCGAACGGCCCCATGCGGAATCCGCCGAGCGTCGTCAGCGCCCAGTCGATCGTTGCGACGTCAGCCACACTCTCCTCGAGCATCCGCAGCGACTCGCCGTAGAACGGGCGCGCGATGCGATTCACGATGAAGCCGGGCGTGTCCTTCGCCTGCACGGTGGTCTTGCCCCATCCGCGCACCAGCGTAGCCGCCGCGACAGCGATCTCCGGCAACGTCGGGATTGCTGGTATGATCTCGACCAGCGGCATGACGGGTGCCGGATTGAAGAAGTGCACGCCAACCACGCGAGCCGGGTGCCGACAGGCGCCGGCCAGCGCAGCGATGGACAGTGACGACGTATTCGTCGCCAGGATCGCATTGCTCGCCACGACCGCCTCGAGCGACCGGAACAGCGCCTGCTTGGCGGCGAGTTGCTCGACGATGGCTTCGATCACGAAGCCACAGGCGGCCAGCGGCACCATCCCGTCGGCGGAGGTGTCGAGATACGTGATGCGCGAGAGCACGGTGGCCGCCTGCTGCATCGTCCGGCGACTCTTCGAGACATCGCGCGCCATCGTCGCCTGATGCGCCTCGCGCGCACGCTCCAGCGCGCCGGGGAACGCGTCGGCAAGGAGCACCTCGTGCCCATGCGCCGCAGCCACCAGTGCGATTCCGGCGCCCATCGCTCCAGCACCGATCACACCCACACGCACTGGCGTCACCGCGCCTGGTTCCTCCGACCCCGGCATCATTCGCCGCGATAGACTGGCTTCCGCTTCTCGAGGAAGGCGCGCACGCCTTCTTCGTAGTCCGCGGTTCGTCCAGCCTCACGCATTGCCGCCTCCTCCACATCGAGCTGCGCGTCCAGCGAGTTTGAAAACGACGCATTGAGGGCCCGCTTGGTCAGGCCAAAGCCCCGTGTTGCCTGCGACGCCAGTCCACGCGCGAGTGTGGTGGCCTTCTCCATGAGCTCAGCAAGCGGAGCGGTGTCCCAGATCAGCCCCCACTCCCTGGCCCGCTGGGCCGTGAGCTTCTCCGCGAGGAAGAACATGCCTGTGGCCCGCTGCACACCAACCAATCGCGGCACGAAGAACGTACCGCTGGTGTCGGGAATGAGACCGAGTTTCGCGAAGCTCTCCACGAACGTCGCCTCGTCGGCCACAATCGTCAGGTCACATGCGAACGCGAGATTCGCCCCCGCGCCGGCAGCGACGCCATTGACGGCACAGATCACCGGCTTCTCCAGATGCCGGATCCCACGAATGATCGGATTGTAGCTGCTCGCGACCATTTCCCCGATATCCGGCATCGGGCCGCCACCCACCGGCAATGCCTCCGCCAGATCCTGGCCGGCGCAGAACCCCCGCCCCGCACCGGTCAGGAGCACGGCCCGAACCGCCGCGTCGCTTGCCGCGCGCCGCAACGCCCCTTGCAGCGCCGTCGCCATCTCGCGGTTGAAGCTGTTGAGGACGTCGGGGCGATTCAGCGTGAGAGTCAGGACGCCATCGCGCAGGTCTTCCAGAAGGGTCGGCTCGCTCATGACGTGAAATTAGCCGGTCCCGCAGGCGCGCGGACACTGGCGGCGCTGCAGTCACAGCGACAGTTCCATCAGCCTCGACCTCCGATGAGATTTGGGCATGTCGATCTTCCCTGTTGATGCACCGCTCTCGGTCGCGCATGTGAGTGGCGCGGCCGATGCACCTCGTGCCGGCTTCGACTGGCGGCGGATCGCCTATCTGACCCTGGCCTCGCGCGCCCTCGATGAGGTGGAAGAGGCCACCAACCGGCACCGGGCGACGATCCCCCGGGAGCACGTCGTGCTCTACCAGTTCTCCGCGCGCGGCCATGACATGGCACAGACCATCCTCGGCTCCCTGATCAACGGGAGGCGCGACGGCGCGGGAGCATACTATCGGTCGCGACCGTTCCTGCTGACGCTGGGGCTGCCGCTCGACGATGCGCTGGGAAGCCCGCTCGGTCGCGCCGGCGGATTCAGCGACGGACGCGATATCGGTGTCGTCTGCAACCTCCCCAATCGCGATGGGCCGGTGGTCCTGCCGATGTCGGGCGACGTCGGCTCGCAATACACACCGGCCGCCGGCTGGGCGCAGGCCATCACCTATCATCGCGATCAACTGCACGATGCGAGCTACGACGGATGCATGAGTGTGGCCCTCGGGGGCGATGCATCAGTCGCCACCAATGGCTTCTGGGCGGCGCTGACCATGGCGACGACGCTCGGGCTGCCCATGCTGTTCTACATCGAGGACAACAACCTCGGCATCTCGGTCGGAGGAGAGATGCAGACCCCCGGTGCCGACATCGCCCGCAACCTTGCGGCGTTCGGGAATCTGTTCATCCGCAACGGCGATGGCACCGCCCCGCACGAGGCTTCCGGACTACTGCAGGAAGCGGTCACACACGTGCGCAGCGGCGCCGGTCCCGCGCTTGTCCGTCTCACGGTGCCGCGACTCTCGAGCCATTCCGGGCCCGACAACCAGAAGGGATATCGCAGTGAGGCCGACATCGCCGCCGACGTGGCGCGAGATCCTTTGCCGAAGCTGTATCGCTATCTCGTTCCGTCCGTCATGTCGGCCGACGAGTGGTATCAGCTCGAGGCTGCCGTGGCACGCGATGTCACCGTTGCGCTCGACGCCGCGCGCGCACGCCCGGCCCCTGATGCCTCGCGCGTCGCTGAACACCTGTTCGCCTCCGAGGCGCCGGGCGCCACCGAAGCCCTCGGTGGACTGCCGCAGGCACAGCGCGCAGCCCTCGGCGGGAACGACACCGCTGCCGCTGACGGCGAGATGCTCCGCTTCGCCGAAGCCATCCGCCGCACGCTGCGTCATGAACTGACAGTCAATCCACGCGTGGTGGTGTTTGGTGAGGATGTCGGGCGCAAGGGCGGCGTCCACCTCGTGACGGAAGGATTGCAGAAGCAGTTTGGCACTGAGCGCGTCTTCGACACGAGCCTCTCCGAGGAAGCAATCATCGGCCGTGCGGTCGCAATGGCGATCAGCGGCCTGATGCCGGTCGCAGAGATTCAGTTCCGGAAGTACGCTGACCCGGCAACCGAACAGCTCAACAACTGCGGCACGATGCGCTGGCGAACCGCGAATCGCTTCGCGGCGCCGATCGTGGTGCGCATGCCCGGTGGCTTCGGGAAGGACGTCGGCGACCCGTGGCACAGCCTGAGCGACGAAGTGCGGTTTGCGCATGCGTACGGCTGGCAGGTCGCAATGCCATCAAACGCCGCCGATGCGGTTGGACTGCTGCGCGCCGCGATGCGCAGTCCCAACCCGACCATCTTCTTCGAACACCGCTCGCTGCTCATGACCGGCGATGGCAGTGCGCGCTATCCGGGCGATGACTACGTGCTCCCGTTCGGGCGCGCGAACGTCGTGCGACAGGGAGACGAGATGACCGTCGTCACCTGGGGCGCGATGGTCCATCGCTGCACCACCGCGGCGGCGGCGTTCGGTGACCGCATCGAGCTGATCGATCTTCGCACGATTGCGCCATGGGATCGTGACGCAGTGCTGGAATCAGTGCGCAAGACCCATCGCTGCCTCATCGTGCACGAGGACAACCTGACCGCAGGATTCGGCGCCGAGATCGCCAGTGTGCTCGCGAGCGAGGCGTTCTGGTTCCTCGATGC
>JANMNM010000031.1:0-1594 GCA_031373905.1 Gemmatimonadaceae bacterium
AGCTCGGACGGCAGAAGCAGCACGAACGTGTCCTCGGCGCGGATCATGGTCTATCTCGACAACCAGCCCATGGGTGGCATCGACGCGCTGCGCGAGATCATGACGTCGCAGGTTCGGGAGATCCGCTACCTGAACGCAAACGACGCCACGACACTGTTCGGCACCGGGCACCAGGCTGGCGCAATCCAGGTGCTCGGGAAGAGGATGTGAGCAGCCGGGAATTCGGCTGCCGCATCGCAATTGCGTCATGAGACACGTTAGCGGCAACGCTTCACGCAGTACCGCTTCACGCAGCACCGCACGTCAGACATTTTCATCACGGAGTACATGATGCACCACCTTCACCGAATGCTTGCGACCTGCGTATTCACCACCGGTGTCATGTCCGCCGTGGCACCAGCGCACCTCGCGGCACAAGACTCGGCCGCCACGGCTGCCGCCGCGAAGAAGCCACCCAAGGGCCGCGCGAATCTCATCACCGAGGAAGAGATCGCCTTTCTTGGCGGAACGATTCCGACGGCGTACGGCATCGTGCAGCGTCTCAGACCGGCGATGCTCCGCGTGCGTGGCGGCACCGCATCGAGCTCCAGTGGTGGCACCAGCACGATGGACGTCGGAGCGACCGAGATCGCCGTCTATCTCGACAGCCAGAAGATGGGGGGCATCAGGGCACTCGAGGACATCACCCTCTCGCAGATCAAGGAGATCAAGTACCTCTCCGCCAGTGATGCCACGACGCTCTTCGGAACCGGCAACTCGGCCGGCGCGATTCAGGTGGTCGGCAAACGCTGAGCGCGCACGTTCATCCCTCGTCGATCAGCAGGGTGCCGACCGGCGCGCGGGTGAATCGTGCGGCCATCACATAGGCGACAGCCAGCGTGAATGCAGAGAGAAGCACGCAGGTCTGCAGTACGACGGCACCGTCGAAGGTGGGCGCCGCCGGGACGATCCGTGGGAGGACGTCCCAACCGATCTGACCCATCCACGCGCCAAACAACGAGCCACCCACGGCCACGAGTGCAGCGCGGCCGAGCACCAGGGCATGAATCTGCCGCCGCCGCGCGCCCACTGCGCGACGGATCCCCAGTTCGCGCTGCTGTGAATCAAGCCACAGTCGAAGCATCGCGATCAGCCCACCAATCGCGATCAGTGCGGTGATGCACCCCATCGCCAGCAGCACGTTCGTGAACCAGCGCAGGACGCCCGTCTCGGACGCAAGTCGCGTGGCGATGGATGATGCGGCTCCAGTGGCAATGCCAAGGCGTTGCAGCGCTCCGGTTGCGATGTGTCGTCGCCGCGTCGCCACCTCGAGCTGGGCCACCGGGTGCTGCAGGACGCTGACGTAGACGGCGAGTGGTGATTGCACGCTGCTGCCAAGTCCCCGCACGGTTGCATCCGAGACGACACCAACCACTTCGAACCATCGGTTGTCGAGCAGGGGGAGCTGCACGCGCCGTCCCACGGCGTCGCCGCCCGGGAACATCGCATTCGCGAACGAGGTGTTCACGACCGCAACCAGCGGTGCATCCCATCGGTCGCGATCGGTGAGTGCGCGGCCGGCCTGCACCTGCATCCCTGCCAGCGTGAATGTGTC
>JANMNM010000099.1:0-2330 GCA_031373905.1 Gemmatimonadaceae bacterium
GATCACCTGTGAGGCTTCAGGCGATGCCATGTAGACGCCCGACATGCGCGCCACCAGATAGACGCCGGCGGTGACCATCGTCGCAGCGTGAATGAGCGCCGACACCGGCGTCGGACCTGCCATCGCGTCTGGCAACCAGACGTAGAGCGGGATCTGCGCCGACTTGCCCGTGGCACCGACGAACAGCGCGAGGCCGATCAGCGTTGCCGACACCCCGGGCACACCGGCCATACCGCTCGAGAAACCGGCGTTGATCGTATCCATGTCGAACGTGCCGAACGCCTGATGGAGCCGGAACATGCCCAGCAGAAACCCGGCGTCGCCGATGCGGTTCGTGATGAATGCCTTCCGTCCGGCTTTGGCGTTCGCGAGATCGTCAAACCAGAACCCGATCAGCAGGTACGACGCCAGCCCGACACCTTCCCACCCGACGAACAGCACCAGGAGCGAGCGACCGAGCACCAGCAGCAGCATGAAAAAGAGGAAGAGATTCAGGTATGCGAAGAAGCGCCCGAAGCTCTTGTCGCCGTGCATGTATCCGGTCGAGTACACGTGGATCACGGTACCGACGCCGGTGACCACGAGGGCCATCACGGCGGTCAGCCTGTCGAAATAGAACTCGACATCGAAGACGGTCGTGCCGACCGACGCCCATTGGTAGAACGGTTCGACCAGCGGCGCATAGTTTCCACCGCGCAGCTCGAGAAATGCACGGATCGTGAGGAAGAACGCCGCCAGCGGGAACCCGCAGCCGATCGCGCGCACGACGCGCTCACTGACTGGCTTGCCGCCAAGTGCCGTGCCAAGGACACCATTGAGCAGGAAGCCCATCAGCGGCAGCACGGCGATCAGGGCCAAGGTATGTGACATGGCTCGTCAGCCCTTGAGATCCGAGTAGTCGCCGATATCCATCGAGCGCTTGTGCCGGACCAGCAGGAGCACGATTGGAATCGCCAATGCGATCTCCGCGGTCGCGACCACGAACACCAGCAGCACGAGAATCGCCCCCGCCACATCACCGCGCTGGTGAGAGAACGCCACCAGGCTGAGGTTGACGCCGTTCAGCATGAGCTCCATGCACATCAGCATCACGAGCGCGTTCCGCCGCACCACGACGCCAAGCAAGCCAAGCCCGAACAGGGCCATCGACACCCAGAGGAGGAACTGCACCTTATCCATGCGCTCTCCGGCTCACCTTGATCACCGCAAGCGCGGCCACGATGGCGGCAACGAGGAAGACCGAGGTGAGCTCGAACTCCAGCCAGTACCGGGTGAGAAACTCCGTCGAGAACGAGGTCAGCGTGAAGACGTCTGTCGGTAACGCAGGACGAGCCTCTGCCGTGCCACGACGACCGGCCACACCAAGCGCCGTGATGAGCAGCGCAAACACGCCCAGCCCCGGCAGCAGCACGGCGGAATATCGCCTGGCACCCAGCGGCTCCCGCACCTCGAGGAGCATGATCACATAGACCATGAAGACCATCACCGCGCCGACGTAGATCAGCACCTGAAACGCAGCAACGAAGTGAACGCCGAGCAGTCCATAGATCCCGCCCAGCATGATCATCGTCGTGATGAGCGCAATCGCCACGCGCATGGGTTCGCGAATGACGAGCATCGACGCTGCCGCGATGACCGCCACAACGGCAAACGCGATCAGGATCAGTGTGTCGATGGCGACTGCCCTCCGGGTGCCGCGTCGGCGCGGAGCTGTGGCAGCGGCTCACGCGCGGCTGGCTTGGGTGGGTACGGCTTCGCGACATCGGAGCGCGGATTCCACGTCAGCATCTCTTCCATGCCGAGCCACATCTCGTACCGGTTCCCTGAGACAAGGCCGGGGATGTCAGGCTCCATCCGGATCGCATCCTCCGGACAGGCCTCGATGCACAGCCCGCAGAACACGCAGCGCGAGTAGTCGATCTCGAACCGGATCGGCGACTTCGGATGCGCCGGGTCGTTCTCATCGAACCCGGCCTCGATCTCGATCACCTTCGCCGGGCAGACGGTCGCACACATGTTGCAGGCAATGCACTGCGGCGATCCGTCCGGACGCTGGGTGAGGATGTGCTTGCCGCGGTTTCGCGGCGCGAAGTCGAGGCGCCGTTCCTCAGGGTAGTACGTGGTGACTGCACCGCGCCGGCCCGTGATCCACTTTGCCATGTTGCGGAGGAAGATGCCTGTCGTGATGAACAGACCGCGCAGGATCTCCGGCAGGTAGGCGCGCTCCCACAAGGTCATCGTCGGTTCGTTCCAGTACTCCTTCCGCACGCGTCGTACGACCACGCGGCGCTCCGACTCCGGGGCGAGATCGCTCATCACATATGCCCTTG
>JANMNM010000100.1:0-99854 GCA_031373905.1 Gemmatimonadaceae bacterium
ACTCTCACTTGCATACGGTCGTCACGGCCGCGGCGTTTGCGAACGGCCTACGCGTTGGCCCAGGCATCGAAGGCCCGCAGCGGGCGCCCGTCGGTCAGATGTGCGTGGACGAACATTCGGAGCAGGCGTCGATGCGCACGCACGGTGAGCGGATCGAGCAGAGTTTGAGCAGGCTCATCCGCAGTCTCTCCCCCCTCGGCTGTCGCCAGCCATTCCCGCAGCTGCGAGCGCGCACTCGCGGGCAATCGGCGCACGGGAAGGCGCTCCCCGCAGCTGTCGCAGAGAACGCCGCCGGCTTCGGCGCTGAAGGCAACCTCATCCGCCCAACTCAGATCGCGATCGCAGTGGATGCATGCGTCGAGTGCTGGCGTGAACCCGAGCGCCCCGAGCAGCCGCCAGATCGACCGCACCGTTGCGGTCGTCGGATCACTCCCGACGGCGATCGAATCGAGGCCTTGCTGAAGCGCGGTGAAGGCGTCCGCCGGCGTATCGTCGTGCCCGGCAACACGGAGCATGACTTCCGCGAGTCCGGACGCGCCCTCGAAGCGTTCCAGCGAGCCTCCAAGCACCGACCGGGATCGCAGCACGTCAAATCGCGCAAGCGTGTGGAGGTCGCGGCCGGATCGGCTCTCGTATTGCACCTCGCCCTCGGCAAAGAGATCCACCGCGGAGCCAAATCGACGCTGTGATGCGCGGGCGCCGCGAGCCATCACCGACTGGACACCATCGTCACGAGTCGCCAGCCGAAGGATGCGTGACGACTCGCTGTAATTCTGCACGTGAAGCACAATCGCGGTGGTGACGATGGAAGGCACGCCTGAATCTACCGCGCGGCGTCGCCACGGGGCCCAGCCCTGGTCGGGCGCCGAAGTGGCACGAGTGTTGGCGCGCCGACCGCCGGGTCATGTGAAACGACCAGCGGCCAGCCGTACACGCTCTCGAGGATCGACGCCTGCATGACATCCCGCGGCGTGCCGGTGGCCGCGACCGAGCCGGCGTGCATCAGCACCATCTGGTCCGCAAAGCGGGCAACGAGTGTCAGCGTGTGACTGACGAGAATGACGGTGCGGCCATTTCGCGCCTCGCGTGCGAGTGTCTCGAACGTGGACATCTCGTGCGCGATGTCGAGGAAGGTCGTCGGCTCGTCGAGCAGGAGGATCGGTGTGTCCTGCGCCATCGCGCGCGCCAGTCGTACGCGCTGCCACTCGCCGCCCGAGAGTTCATCCGTGCGACGGTCCGCGAACCCCTGCACCTCCGCACGCTCCATGGCATCGCGGATCAGTTCCTCGTCATGATCCGTCGTGGCCTCCCACAGCCGTAGGAACGGAGATCGCCCCAACGCGACATAGTCACGCACGAGCATAGGAAACGCGAGCGACTCACGCTGCGGCATGACGGCCACAAGACGGCTCATCGCTCGCGGTGTCGCGCCGAGGAGATCGACCTCGCCGGCGAGGATTCGGCCGCTGTGCTGCGGCATCAGTCCGAGCACACCGCGCACGAGCGAGCTCTTTCCGCTTCCATTCGGTCCAACGACGGCCGTCATCGCTGCCGGCGGCGCCGCGATCGACACGTCGGACACGACCGGGGGTCCGCCTCGCGCATATGCGAGTGACACCGCGTCAAATCGCAGCGTAATACCCCGGCTCATCGCATCCGCCGGAGTCGCGACAGGAAGACCGGGACGCCGATCAGCGCGGTGATGGCGCCGAGCGGCAGCTCGAGCGGCGCGCGCATGGTGCGCGCGAGCAGATCTGCAAACAGGACGAGCGTCGCACCGCCGAGCGCCGACGTCACGATGAGCGACCGATGCCGCGCAATGCCGAATGCTCTCGCGATGTTCGGGACAACCAGCCCGACGAATCCGACCAGGCCTGCGGCGGCCACGCTGGCTGCGGCGAGCAAGGCGCTGATCAGGAAGATGTCGCGCGTCGCGCGCCCGACGTCGGTTCCGAGCGCTGCCGCCGAGTCGTCACCCAGCGCGAGCACGTCCAGCACACGGCCTCGCGCGACGAGCATCCCCATGCCGGGAAGGACGTACGCGAGCAGCCATGCAACACGTGGCCACGACGCATCGTTCACGCCGCCCGCCATCCACCACAGCGCGCCACGCACCTTTTCCGGCGACTGGTCGGCCAGCACAATGAGGATGATCGCGTTTGCGAACGCGCCGATGATGACACCGGCCATCAGCAATGTGCGCGGATCACGCATACCGCCCACCGCACGCGCAAGTCCAAGCACGAGCGACACAGCACAGATGGCGCCACCGAACGCTGCGACGGGCACGACCGCGACGCCGGAGACGCCGAGTGAAATCGCGACCACCGCGCCGACCGCCGCACCACCGGAGACTCCAAGCAGGTATGGTTCCGCCAGCGCGTTACGCAGCGTGCCCTGCAGCGCTGCCCCGCTGCTCCCGAGCGCGCATCCCACGAGCATTGCGAGCGCAACGCGTGGCAGACGGAGGTCGCGGACAATGGTCATCGGCAGCTCGTCACCGTGACCGAGCAACGCGCTGAGCACAGCCTCCGGAGCGATCGAGACCGCACCAAGGCCGAGGCTCGCCAGTGCCAGCACGCTGAGGGCTAGTCCGGTCACCACCCAGAGTACCGCCGGGCGCCGGCGCACCGGTGGCACGGTCAGGTCTGCGGCGGCAGGGCGGGCATCAACGGGCCGCGTCGCGCGTAATCAGCGCATCGGTGAGCGCATCCTTGAGCCGTGCCCGTTCCGCGTCGTACGCGTCACGCTCCGCCGTCGAGGGCTCGCGTGCGCGCTCGAACCTGGCGTCAAGATCGGCAATCTGCCGCGCGAGTCGTTCGGCGGCGCGATCAGCCGCAACCGCCGATGCCATTCCCGGACTGCGGGGGACCGCCCTGCGCCCGAACGCACGCGCAAGCGATACCAGCATCGCCAGCGCGATCGCGGCCACCAGCGACAGGACGAGGCGCGTCTTCTGTGCCTGGATACTGCCCGGTAACTCGAGCTCGAGCACTCCGGACGCCGGCACGTCGTTGCCAAGAAAGCGCCTGAAGTTTCGACCGTCGACGGATGCCGGCGCCGTCTCAGCAACGCGCGGCGCCGTGACCATCGCCTGCGGATCCTCCGCCAGCACTTCAAGCACACCAGTCGCGAACTGCACCGGCAGCTTCAACGGAAAGGCTGCCGACTCCACCGAGTACGAAAACGAGAGTCGCTTCAGGCCTGGGGCAAATGGCATCTGCACCTGCACCTCGCCCTCGGTGTAGCTGACTGCGTCTGCCGGCACGTCACCCTGTGCCACTTTGAAATCCTGTGCGCCCTGCGGAATCCGGACGCGGAATGTTGGTGCCTTTTCGGTTGCTCCGATGAGCGTTCGGCTGGAATCGTTGGTGATCTCGAACACCTCGATCATGCCGCGCCGAGTACCGCCTGTTGTCGCAGAGAGGATGATGTGTCGTCCGCGAACGGTGAGCGGGATACCGGTCGAGGTGGTGTCGAAGACCTGGATCTCCGCGTCGGGCCCCGTCACGTCCGCCTGTGCGAGCCCGGACGAGAAGTAGGCAATTCCCGCGTAGCTCGCCGACACGAAGTAGATCGCGTCTGCGGCTCCGGAGCGCGAATAGCTGAACTGGTACGCACCATCGACTCCGGTGCGGACGGAATCCAGTGGACCCGCGCGATCACGTCCAACCCTGTGCAGCGTCACCCACGTGCCGGCCACTGGCACAAAGGCGTCGGCGCCAGGCCGGACGACGCGTCCGGCCACCGTCTGCACGGCAGATGCCGACGCCGGCGAGCGTCCCGTGTCGCTCGCAGAGGGAACAGCGGATGTCGACGCCTTCTGCTGTGCTCCCGCGACCGCCGGCAGCAATGCGACGGCCACGGCGAGCAGGCAGCGTCGCCGTGCGCGGCCGGTCCCCGATTCAGGGCATGAACTTGCCCAGATCCTCGGGCCGCAGTCGCTGGAGGTACGCCTTGAGTTCATCCGGGCTCATGTCGGGGCCTGTCGATCCTTCCCCGTCGCGGGTCGGCGGTGGCGCCGAGGGCTGGTCGTCATCCTCGAGCGTGATCAACAGCTCGTCCGCGGCAAAGATGGCGGCACCCGTGCGCAAAGCAATGGCGATGGAGTCGCTCGGACGCGCATCAACGGATATCAGCTCGTCGCCGCGCTGGAGTTGCAACTCGGCAAAATAGGTACCACGCTCCACTCGGCTGATGACAACACGCCGCACGGTCGCACCCAGTCCCAGCACGATCTGCTTGATCAGATCATGGGTCAGCGGCCGTTCGCGGCTGACCGACTGGAGCTCCATCACAATCGCCTCCGCCTCGGGCTGCCCGATCCAGATCGGCAGCGAGCGCGAACCGTGGACTTCACGCAGGACGAGCACGAACGTGTTGGCGGTGCTGTCCACACCGAGTCGCGCAACGCGCATCTCAACCACGGACAACCTCTCCAGAGACTCAGGGTAGCAGCACGAGGCGGCACCGCCCGATGGCGAGTGCCGCCTCGCGCAGAAGGTCAGCGGACCGCGGCCTTCAGTTCCTTGGCGCGATTCGTCCGCTCCCACGTAAACGTATTGTACAGTCTCGAGGGCTTTCCAGTGGTGATGTCCACATGTCGCTCCTGCCCGGGAATACGGCCGAAGTGGCCGTACGCAGTCGTTGCGCTGTAGATCGGCCGGCGCAGATCCAGCACCGTGATGATGCCCTTCGGCGTCAGGTCGAATACTTCTCGCACCGCGCGCGTGATCTCGGTGTCGGCGACGATGCCGGTGCCAAACGTCTCGACGCGGATCGACACTGGCTCGACGACGCCGATGGCATACGCAACCTGGACTTCGCACCGCCGTGCCAGACCTGCCTTGACGATGTTCTTGGCCACCCAGCGCGCCGCATAGCACGCGCTGCGATCCACCTTCGATGGATCCTTGCCGCTGAACGCACCCCCGCCGTGACGACCCATGCCACCGTACGTGTCGACGATGATCTTCCGTCCGGTGAGTCCGCAATCGCCCTGCGGTCCACCGATGACGAAGTTTCCGGTCGGATTGATGTGAAACTTGATCTTCTTCTGGACCAGGTTCTCGGGCAGCACAGGCATGATCACCTGCTCGATCACGGTGTCCCGGATCGTGCGCTGCGTGACATCCGGCGAGTGCTGTGTGGAGACGACGACGGTGTCGACACCGACGGGGCGTCCCTGCTCGTCGTAGGCAATCGTGACCTGACTTTTGGCGTCGGGGCGGAGCCACTTGATCGCCTTTGACTTGCGAAGCTCAGCCAGTCGCGCCGTGATCCGGTGCGCAAGCGTGATCGGCATCGGCATCAACTCGTCCGTCTCGTCCGTCGCGTACCCGAACATCATGCCCTGGTCGCCGGCACCGCCCGTATCAACGCCCTGCGAGATGTCTGGCGACTGCTTGTCGATCGTGCTCATGACAGCGCAGGTCCGGCCGTCGATACCGAACTCCGGATCGTCGTAACCGATCTGGTTGATCGTCCGCCGGACGAGGGACGGAATGTCAACCCAGGCAGACGTCGTGATCTCGCCGGCGACAACTGCCAGTCCGGTCGTCACGAGGGTTTCGCAGGCGACTCGGGCCATCTCGTCTTTCGCGAGAATGGCGTCGAGCACGGCGTCAGAAATCGCGTCCGCGACCTTGTCCGGATGCCCTTCGGTGACGGATTCGGAGGTAAAGAGATTGCGTTCAGCCACTGCGGTGGGGGTATAGAGTGAGCGAGGACCAGATTGATATAAAGAAATCTAGATATGTCAGACTGCGTATCCCAAAATATCCCCGGTTTCCGAGCTGAGCAACCCAAGCTCCGCCGGGGACAGGTCATGGGCCGCCGCGAGCAGCAGCCGTCGGACGATCCGTTCGGCCTCCGCTGCTGTCGAGCTCCCCAGCGCGGCTTCGGCCGCCTCACGCGCCGATTCCGCGGTGACACTCCCGAGCATCCGCTTCATGTACGGAACTGCCCGGGGCGCCACGCTGAGATGACGAATACCCAGCCCAACGAGCACAAATGCCGTGAGCGGATGTGATCCCATCTCCCCACAGACCGCCACCTCCAGCCCCTTTCGGCGCCCCGCGTCAACCGTTTGTCGGATCAGACGGAGCACGGCGGGATGGAGTGGCGTGAATCGATTTGCCAGGTTCACGTTCCCCCGGTCCACCGCCAGGGTGTACTGGACGAGATCGTTCGTGCCGATGCTGAAAAAGTCGGCGTCGTTCACGAACGTGTCCGCCGCGACCGCGGCCGCTGGCGTCTCGATCATCACGCCCACCTGCACGCGATCCCGAAATACCACACCGCGCTCATTGAGCGTCGCCGCAGCCTCCGCGATCAGCGCGCGGGTCCGTCGCACCTCGTCGACGCTCACAACGAGGGGCAGCAGGATCCGCACGTCGCCATGGGCCGCCGCCCGAAGCAATGCCCGAAGCTGCACCAGAAACAGATCCGGTTGGTCAAGGCACATCCGGATCGCCCGCCAGCCGAGGAACGGATTCGCCTCCGCCGGAAAGCCCCCGACCGGCAGCTTGTCGCCACCAATGTCAAAGGTGCGGATCACCACCGGCTTTCCCGGAAACGCCTCGACGACACGGCGATACGCGCGATACTGCTCGTCCTCATCAGGCATCGCCGCGCGGCCGAGCACGACGAACTCCGTGCGCATCAATCCGACGCCGTCAGCGCCGCTTTGGGCTGCGAGGTCCGATTCTTCGGGAAGATCCACATTGGCGCGCAGGAAGACGCGCTCGCCACCGCGCAACTGCGCCGCAACGTTCGCCTGCAAGCGAAGCGTCTCCTCGAACACCGCCGCCTGTTCCGCCCGCAGACGGGCCTGCGCGATCTCCTCATCGGTCGGATTCACAACGAGCACGCCGGTGGTGCCGTCGAGAACGACCCGATCGGTGTTGCGAAGTCGAGTCGTGGCGTCGCGAAGCCCGACGACGGCCGGCAGCCCGAGCGAACGCGCCAGAATCGCTACATGGCTCGTGCTCGTCCCCTCATCCGTGGCGAGTGCGGCGATCGCTTCGCGATCGAGCTGCACCGTCAACGACGGCGTCAGATCGTGCGTCACGAGAATCGCGTTGCTGCCCTTGGGCAGATCCACTGGATCGCTGTCCGGAAGCGCGAGGAGAATGCCGAGTACCCGGATGTGCAGGTCGGTGAGGTCACCGACGCGCTCCCGGAGCATTGGCGCTGACGCGCGGCCGAATCGTCGACGCCACTCGAGCATGACGAGATCGAACGCATGCTCTGCCGCGCGGCGCTCACGAATGAAGCCCTCGACTTCACTGTTCAGCGATCGGTCATCGAGCATCGAGATCTGCACCTCGAAGATCATCGATTCCTCTGCGCCCGCGTGGTGCGCCGCGCGATCGCGAACATGCCGCAGTCGATCCTTGGCCCGCATGACTGCATCATGAAACCGGGCCAATTCACGCGGTACGTCCGCCTCGGCCACGGTGCGCGCGGGAACGTCCGGTACTTCCCACCGCAGCAGATGCACCGGGCCCGCGACGATGCCGGGCGACGCGGGCAAGCCGCGCAGCATCCGTTCCATGTCAGTGCTCCCCGAAGCGACCGGCCACGAGGGCCGCCAGCGCCTCGAGCGCCGCATCGGCATCCGGCCCGTCGGCCCGGATCGTGATCGCCGACCCGCACTCGGCGGCCAGCATCATCACGCCCATGATGCTCTTGCCGTTCACCTCGACGTCGTCCCGGATGATCGTGATCGACGCCTGAAACCGCGCTGCAGTCTTGACGACTTCAGCTGCCGGCCGGGCATGCAGGCCATTGCGGTTGAGGATTTCGACTGTGCGCTCAGGCATGACGGAAAAGGAAGAGGAGAAGCGCCGCGAAGCCGGCGATCAGTGCGAGGCGCCACCCTTCGACGCGACCGTGAAAGAGCGCCAGCGCGGCAGCACCGGCGAAGGCGACGAGCAACGTGATTCCGGATCGCGCCATACCGCCGCCATGCACCAGACGTGCAACCGTCAGCGGAACTGCAGCGCCGGAGAGCAGCGCACCGGCTCGGGCGAGCCAGACGGGGCCGTCCCGCAGGATTGGGTGCCCCAGCGCTCCCGCGACGCTGAGCCCGCGCTCCCAACCCATCTGCAGTCCCCACAATCGAAGCGCGACATGACCCGCATTGTACAACAGCAGGAACACCAGCACACAGAGCAGTGGCGAGGCACCGAGGCCAAAGCATGCAAGCGCCGCAAAGGAACAGACCGGCAGCAGGCCAACCCAGACGAGGCGGTCTCCCACGCTCCCCAGCGGGCCACACAAGGCCGTTCGGAAGCGCTCGATGCGGGCCGGAGGTTGTCCCTCGAGTTCGGCTCGCGCGAGCGCCCCAACCGCGAAGCTGGTGAGGTACGGATGCGCATTGAAGTACTGGCTCTGCCGCGCCAGCGCCGCGCGGTATGCTTCGCCACCAACCCCGCCAGGCAGCAGGCGCAATGCCGGCTCGACGCAGAAACCGATGCCGTTTCCGATCAGGATTTCGTAGTTCCATGACGCCTGTACCGCAAACAGTCGGCTGATGATTGCCGCGCGATTCCTGAATGGCAGCGTTGGCGCGGGAATCACCCCCGAGGCGCCCGGCGTGATGGATGCGCGTCCGTCACTCATCCGGCCATCCAGAGTGCGAGGACGACACCAAGCGCCAGGCCGGCCAACCCGAACCATCGCGTGCCTGCGGTCGCGTGAAACATCTTCCACGCCGCGCCACCTGCCACGCCAGCGCCGAGCGCCGCAAGGACAGGCATTGTGTATGGCGCGAGTGGCGCCGGCTGCACGGCAATCCACCGCACCGTCGGCAAGGCGAGCGACGCGGCAGCCACGGCGATCAGTCCGGCGCGAGCCAGGTCGGCTGTTCCACCGGCCACCTGCAACCCTGCGACGGTTCTTGCAGATCCTCGCGCCAGCGCATCGAGCCTGCGACGAGCAAGTCTCGCGTTGAGGTGACGCAACTGCACCATCGACCATCCGCCGACGCCGGCCGTGAGCAATCCGAACGGGACCGCAAAGAGCAATGCCATTTCCATGTTGCCCGCCGCTGCGCCAACCGCGGCCGTTGCTCCCGCCACCGCTGAAGACGATCCCCACTCCGGATAGCGCGACGCACCAAACGGGAGCGTCTCATGCGCAAACAGCTCGAGCAGCACGCCGCAGAGCAGTCCGATGCCCGCGTTGCCCATGAAGGCGCCCCCGACGGTTGCAGCCACGATCGGTCTCGAGATCTGCGCCTGCGGAAAGCTGACCATGTCGAGGCCGCAAATCGCGCCGATGACGCCGATCACGAGCAGATCAACGATCACGTGACGCTTTGACCGTTGAGCAGGTTCTCGAGTGGGACGACGCGCGCCGCCGGCAGGTCCTGCGCCGTGATCTCGACGCCAGCGGTGGCCATGCCACGCAGCATTGCCTCCTCAGCCACAGACAGGAACACATAGCGCAGTTTCTGTGTCCGACCAGCGCGATGGTGGACCCCGCCGAGATTCACTCGCGTGAGCGAGGGAATCGCCGCACACAGCCGCGCCATCGTCTCGATGTCTCCTGTGAGGAGCATGCCGGCTTGAGCCTCCGCGGCGAACTGCGCGTGCCGCGCCACTGCATCGGCCACCGTGACAAACTCGACACGCATCTCGGGTGGCACGCCCATCCGATACAGCTCCTGCTCCCACTCGCTTACCGCAACCTCGTCGTCCACCAGCACGAGGAAACGGAGCTCGAGCGGCTGCCCCCATCCGACGACGACCTGTCCATGAATCAGCCGGTCGTCGATCCGAAACAGTTCAATCGGCACGAAGCACTCCTCGCGAGATCATCATCGCTGCACGTCCCTTCTCCACCGCCGACTCAACCGCCTGCTCCACGCCTGGCAGCGCGAAGGCGAAATCGAGGAGCACGGGCAGGCTCACACCGGTGACGACAGTCACGTCAGGGTGGTCTCGCTGGGCTCGTCGCGCGGCCATGGTGGTGGACCCCGCCGGCAGGTCAGTGAAGATGATTCGCACGCCAGCCGCGATTGCGTCGCGTACCAGCGCTTCCGTTGCGCGCGTATCCAGCCCACGGTTGCTCAGCGTGCGGAAGAGATCTGTGCGTCCGGTGATGGCGGCGACGGCCGACACGATTCCAGCCGCAAAATCCTGATGGCCGATCACGAGTGCGGCCGGCGCAGGTTCGCTCTCACGCCCGGTCTCACTCATTGTCTTCCTGCAGATAGCGGCGGACTTCCACCTCGCGAGCAGTGCTCCGCACGTCGGAGGCGTTCCGCATTCGCGCAATCAGGCGTTCGTTGAATTGCTCGGCCGGATTGACGCCGGCGTAGCGAAGCAGGTGGTTCATGGCGAGTACTTCGAGAATCACCGTGATGTTCTTTCCGGGATTCAACGGGACGCGAATCCGTGGAATCGGCACGCCAAGGATGTCGGTCGTCTCGATGTCGAGGCCTGTGCGATCGAGATGCGCATCACCGCGCCAGAGTTCGAGCTCCACAGCCACCTCGATCCGTTTCTGCTGCCTGACCGCGCGAATGCCGAACAGCGCCGGGATATCGACCAGACCGACACCGCGGATCTCCATGTGGTGCCGCTGCAGTTCGTGCCCCTTGCCGATCAGGATGTCGTTCCCGCGCTTGACGACGATGACCATGTCATCCGCGACCATCCGGTGCCCACGCTCGACGAGGTCGAGCAGGCACTCCGACTTGCCAATCCCGCTCTGTCCGACCAGCAGCAGCCCCACGCCGTACACGTCGGCGAGCGACCCATGGAGCGTGGTCCGTGGGGCAAACTCCTCCTCCAGCGCGGGCTTGATGCGGCGATAGAACTCGTTGGTCTTGAGCGGCGAACGAAACATCGGCATGCCGGCGCTGGCCGCTTCGCGGAGCAATTCGTCGGAGAGGGTGAGTCCCTTCGTGACAAAACAGCACGGGAACGGCAGTCGGAAAAAGCTCCGCAGCACGTCCTTCCGTCGTTCCGGCTCGAGCGAGCCAAGGTATGTGATCTCTGTTTCGCCAAGGATCTGGCATCGATCGCGGACGAACCGCTCGAGGTACCCAGCCAGAACGAGCCCGGGGCTGGATACCTCCGGGCTCGTCACTGGCCGGTCGAGGCTGCCTCCCTCGCCGATCGGCTCCAATTCAAGGATTTCCTTCAGCCGCTCGTACAGGCGGCCGACCGAGAGCGTCGTCGTCACGCGCTCCGCGACACCAGTGTTGCACCTCGCGCACGAGTGCGCATCGGGTTCTTCTTCGGAATTTGCGCCTGCAGGCGACTCAGCGCGTCGGTGAGCGCCGTCGCATAGGACCGGGAGCGTCCTTCGGCAACGAGATTCCGGTGCTTGGGCGCGTGGAGCACGATTTCGACCCGTCGGGTCGGACCATCGTCCTCGAATCGAACGACAGCGTCGACAGCACGCTGAAGTCGACGCCCGAACTTCAGGACCGCGCGCTCTGCGCGTCCCCGGAGAGGTTCAGAGATTGTCGCGTTGTGTGCGTGAAAAATGATCTCCACCCGTGTGTCCTCCTTCGCGCACCCGTTGGAGCAGGTGCGACTCGGTGTGATCGGCCGCGGACTCCCAGGTGAAGGACTCAGCGAATGCTCGTCCGGCTATCCCGAGTCGGGTGACCAGTGTCGGGTCGGCGATGATTCGGTCGTAGGCCGCGGCGAGTGAGCTGACGTCGCCATGCGGCACGAGGAATCCGGTACGCCCATCCAGCACTGATTCGCGCAGGCCCGGGGAGTCGGACGCCACCACTGGCGTCCCGCACGCCGCCGCCTCCAGGTTCGTGATTCCCCACCCCTCCTTCGGAGAGGTGAGGCTCACGATCCACGCTCGTCGGAGCAAGGCGGTCTTGTCTGCCTCACTCACGAATCCAAGAAACCGCACGCGATGGCTGAGGTCAAGCGAGGCCGCCAACGCCTCCAGTCGGGAACGATCGTCCCCGGTGCCGGCAACCTCGAGTTGGGCACGACGATCCCGCATCCGCGACAGGGCCCGGAGCATGAGCTCGACCCCCTTGTACCGCCTCAGACGGCCGACGTACACGATGAGGGGGACCTCGGACCGGGCCGAGGGATCGGGCGAGAAGGTGTCGCTGTCGATCCCGCAGTAGATGACCCGGGTTCGCTCGACCCGGACGCCCCGGGCGAGGAGATCGCTCCGCGTGCTCTCACTGATCGCCGTGAAATCACATCGCCGGTACACCATGGGGATTGCCCGCTCCGCCGCGACCACGGTCCCGGCCACGGCCCACCCCGCCTCCCGGAAGGCCGTCCAGCCGAAGAGGTGCGGCACCACCACGTCGACCGGCTCTCGAACCCACAGCGGGGTCAGGAGCGGCAGCTTGTTGATGTCCTCGACGACGATGTCGAACGCGCCGGCGCGGCGGAGCTCGCGATACTTCGAGACGACGTGCAGCGCAAAGTCCCATCGCCTTCCCACCCGATGGACGCGCATCCCGTCGAGCGTCACTTCCGCGGCGCAGCCCTCCCAGCCGCTGCACAGCAGCGTGACGTCGTGACCGCGCTGCGCGAGTCGACCGTAGATCTCATGCAGATGGGTCTCAGCGCCGCCTGACTGCGGGTTCTCGCGGTCAAGCCAGTTGATGACGAGGAGGCGCACCGGTCAGATCTTGGCCAGTCGTCGCGCCAGTGCATCGAGCACGCCGTTCACGAACTTTGCACTCTGTTCCGATCCAAATCGCTCCGCAAGCCTGACGGACTCCTGCAGCACCACACGGGCCGGCGTATCGACCTGCCGCAGTTCAGCAGCGCCGAGCCTCAACACGCATCGCTCGATCGCGCCCAGTCGGTCGAGGCGCCAGTTCGTGGTGATGGATTCGAGATCGCGGTCGATCTCCGCGAGATCACGCTCGACTGCGGCAACCAGCACCGAGGCGAACTGCCGCTCATCGCGCGCAATGCCGATGTCATCCCAGACAGTCCGGGCGACGGAGGACAGCGGCGACACCCGGCCGCGGACATCCCACGCGTACACCGCCTGCAACGCGCGCGACCGCGCACGCGTTTCAAGCCTGGGTTTCGCCATCATGCTCCTCGGGTGCGAGCAGGTCGAGGCGCGCGAACAGATCGGCCATCTCGAGCGCGGCCAGCGCTGCGTCGCGGCCCTTGTTGCCATGTTCGCCGCCCGCCCGCGCTTCGGCCTGCTGCAGGGAGTCGGTGGTCAGCAGGCCGAAGCCGATCGGCACTTCGAACTCTGTCCCGAGATTCATGATTGCGCGCGACACCTCGCCAGCGACGAAATCGAAGTGCGGCGTGTCGCCACGAATGACGGCGCCGACCACGACGCAGGCATCGTATCGCGCGGTGCCCAACAGCACGCGCAGCGCGAGCGGCAATTCCCACGCTCCCGGCACAACGACGACATCGATGTCGGCGAAGTCCACGCCGCACTCGACCAACGTGCCAACCGCGGCCTCGCCGAGTGCCTGCGTGACTGTTTCGTTGAACCGGCTGACGACCACCGCAACGCGGCGCCCGGTGCCCTCAGGTGATCCCAGGAACTCAGGCATTCGGTGTGGCTGTAAATGGCAGGTGGCCGAGTTTGGCCCGCTTGACCTTCAGATACTCGGAGTTCTCAGTGTTGAGCGGCGCTTCGAGGCTGACCTGCCCTGCCACGCGGAGTCCATACCCCTCGAGGCCGACAATCTTCTTGGGATTGTTCGTGATCACGCGGATCGATCGGATCCCCAGATCAAGCAGGATTTGCGCTCCCACGCCGTAATTTCGCAGGTCGGGGCCGAACCCCAGACGCTCGTTCGCCTCGACCGTGTCAGCGCCACCGTCCTGGAGCTCATACGCGCGGAGCTTGTTCAGCAGGCCAATTCCGCGCCCTTCCTGGTCCAGATAGACGATCACGCCGCGGCCCTCGTGCGCCAGCATCTCCATCGCCGTTTCGAGCTGCCAGCCGCAGTCGCAGCGCAACGAGTGAAACGTGTCGCCCGTGAGGCACTTCGAGTGCATCCGTACCAGCACGTCGTCGCCGTCGGCAATATCGCCGTAGACGAGCGCGACATGCTCCGCCGTGTCGAGATCGTTCCGGAAGCCCACGATGCGGAACTCGCCGAACGCGGTCGGCAGCCGAGCGCTGGCAACACGATGCACGAGGCGTTCCGTCTGCAGGCGGTGCGCGACCAGCTGCGCGACCGTGATGAAGCTCAGCCCATGTGTCTCGGCGAACGCCGCCAGCTGGTCGCGCTTCGATGTCGTGCCGTCCTCGTTCAGGATCTCGCAGATGACGCCCGCCGGTGTCAGTCCCGCCATCCTCGCGAGGTCAACCGCGGCTTCCGTGTGTCCGACTCGCTTGAGCACGCCACCTTCACGCGCACGGAGCGGATGGATGTGGCCAGGTCGTCGCAGATCCGACGGTTGGGTCCGTGGATCCACCGCGACGCGGATGGTCGTGGCTCGATCGCGTGCACTGATTCCGGTCGTCACGCCAAAGCGCTCGTCGGCATCGATGCTGACGGTGAACGCCGTGCGAAACGCATCCGTGTTCTCCCGCCCCTGTGGCCCGAGTTCCAGCTGCTGCACGCGTTCCGGCGTCATCGCAAGGCAGATCATGCCCTTGGCCTTGAGCATGAAGTTGATCACCTCTGGCGTGACCAGTTCGGCGGCGCAGATGAGATCACCTTCGTTCTCGCGATCTTCATCGTCAGCCACGACGATGACCTTGCCGAGCCGGAGGTCCGAGATGGCCTGCGATATGGTGGCGAATGGCATGTTGCTGACCTCAGTGCCCGATGCTGCGGAGCATGCCGGTGGCTGTTCCGAGGATCTGTGGAGAGATGGGTGATGTGTGCGACAGCGCGGGCGTGAGATACGGCGAGAGCAGTTGCTGCACGTACTTGCCGATCACATCGCATTCGACATGCACATGATCACCGCGCACCCGGTCAGCAAGCGTGGTATGACGCCAGGTATACTCGATGATCGAGAGTCCGAGGATGCCGTCGCCCGGCAGGTCATTCACGGTCAGGCTGATGCCATCGACGGTGACACTGCCGTGGGGGACGAGGAGGGCAAGCACCTCAGCCGTGACGCGCACGGAAACGAGCCACGCGTCATCGCGCCTCTCGATCGAATGCACCATGCCGACGGCGTCAACATGACCCTGCACGAAGTGGCCCCCCAACCGGTCGGTCAGGCGAAGCGATCGCTCGAGGTTGACGCGACGCCCCTCCGCCCACTCGCCGATGCCGGTCCGTTCGAGTGTCGTTACAACAGCGGCGACCGAGAACCAGCCGTCACCGTGCTCGCGCACAGTCAGGCAGGCGCCGTCGAGCGCGATGCTTTCGCCATCCAGCAGGTCGTTGTAACGGCAACGAACGCGGAACTCGCGTCCGGCCTCCGTCACACTGACCTGCTCGATGACGCCAATGTCGTCAACGAGTCCTGTGAACACGGCTGGTGAGATCGTAGATGGCCATGAGATCGTCTCCCATGCGTCGATGCGAGACCAGGCGGTGCCGCGCGGCCTGCTCGAGAAGCATGGGAAGACCGGCCTGGAGCGGGCGCACGGCATCGGCGCCCAGCAAGACCGGAGCCGTGAAGATAACCAGCCGGTCCACCAGGCCCTCGGCAAGGAGGGCATCGGCAAGGGTGGCACCGCCTTCGCAATACAGCGAGTTCACCCCGAGATTCCGGAGCGCCTGCAAGTGCCCGACCAGATCGGGCGCCAGCGCGAGGGTCACATCCGCGTCGTGAAGCGCCTCGACGCGCTCAGGGGTCGCAGCGCATGCGAGCACCACGACGGGAACTTCCCGAGCTGACAGGACGAGGGTGCTGGCCAGTGGAATGCGCGCCGTGCGATCGAAGACCACCCGAACGGGTGGAGTCGCCCGAGCTGGTTCGACACCCCGGACGGTGAGTGCCGGATCGTCCGCGATGACGGTGCCAATGCCGACCCCGACCGCGTCATGCTCCGCGCGCTGCCGATGCACTTCGCGCCGAGCCGCCGCACCGGTCAGCCACCCCCCGGCTCGCCCGCCTGCGGCGATGCCACCATCGAGCGACCGGGCCAACTTCAGCGTCACAAATGGTCGAGCATCGGAAAACCGATGGAAGAATCCTGGGTTCTGGTCGAGCGCCGACTGCAGCTCGACGCCGCCCAGAACCTCGACACCCGCGCCACTGAGACGATGCGCCCCTCCCATCATGGCGGGATTGGGGTCAGTTGCAGCAAAAACAACGCGGCGCACACCGTGCGCGATCAGCGCATCGACACAGGGCGGAGTCCTGCCTGTTCCGGCGCACGGTTCGAGGGTGACGTAGACCGTGGCCCCAGCGGCAGCCCCGCCTGCAGCCCGAAGCGCCACGATCTCGGCGTGAGCGCCGCCGGCCGGCTGTGTCCACCCCTCGCCTACCACCGCTCCATTCCGAACGATAACGGCGCCGACCGTCGGGTTCGGCGCCGTCGTGCCGCGGCCGCGGAGCGCCAGGGCCAGCGCGCGCCGCATGAAGCGGCGATCGGTGCTCAGTCCTGTCACCGGCGGGCCATCTTCACGGCATCAGAACCCGACGCGCAGTCCAACCGAACCGAAGAGGCGTCGCTCATTCAGCTTGCCATCGGTGAAAGAGTTGTATGTCGCCAGGCTGTCACCACCGAACGTGGCGCCCGCTTCCGCGCCGAGACGCAGCTTGAGGATGTTGAGCGCAAATGACCCATACGCCGCATTCCGCGTGATCTCCTGCGTGAGGACGGCGGCCCCGTTCGTGGCGGCACCGACTCCGGATGAAACGCGCGCGAGGAGCTGCGCAAACGTGCGATACCGGTCTTGCCCAACACCGCCGCCGATCTCGATGAATCCCAGCTTCTTCGAGAGCGCGATCCGAATGGCATCGTTGCGAACACTCATCTGCGCAAGCGTCAGGCTGTCGCTGGTCGTGACACCGGCGATGGAGGAGCTGAAGCTCGTGCTGAACGTGGATGTCGGCAGCTGTCGACGGAAGTAGCTCACGGCAACCGCTGGCATCAGCGTACGGTCCTGGAGAATCCCGATCTTCGCGCCATAACCGAGCTTGAGCGACCCGTTTTCCGCCTTGACGCGGAAATCGCCGAAATCACGACTTGGGACGTACGCCACGTTGACGAGGCCGTCGATCGAGAGGATTCGCTGCAGTCCGACTGATATGCCCGGGAACAGGGAGAGCCCGACGTCGAGCGCCGGAGCCGGCACCGGCGTTCGCGTTGTCGGAACGCTGCGCCGAACAATGCCTGTCGTTGACAGCGTCACGGCTCCGAGGTCTGGCACGCGACCGTCAACAGCGTTCACACGAATCCCGATCGAGACACCACGGACCGCGCGTGCAGAGCCGAGGATGGGACCACCACCTGCGAGTGCGCCCTGCACCTGCGGGATGAGCATCTCGAAGATGTCAGTGCCCATCTGACACGCGTCACGGAGCGGGACGGCCTGCGTGCTGCACTGCTGCGTCTGAGCGGACAGCGGTGAGGAAACGGCACAGGCGACGAGCGCAGCGAGGGTCAGGGAACGTCCAGTCATGATGATCAGGCAGAGGGGGTGAGTTGCACGACGCCTGTCCCAGGTCGGACGGCACCGATGATCCACTGGGCCAGGCCTGCGGCCGCAGCGGATGCCTGCACCTCAGTAACGGCATCTGGGGCGCAGGAGATCACCATCCCGACTCCCATGTTGAACGTTCGAAACATCTCAGAGCGACCAACATCTGCCGACCTCTGCAACTGCTGGAAGAGATTCGGGATCTCCCATGAACTCGTGTCGATCACGGCATCGAGGCCCGGGGGCAGCATGCGGTTCACATTGCCCGGCAACCCGCCGCCGGTGATGTGGGCCATTCCATGAACGCGGTGGAGCACAGGCTGCAACGCCGGCAGGTAGGTCACATGGGGCCGCAGCAGCACCTGGCCGACCGAATCGCCGCCCTCGCCGGGGAACGCGTCGTTCACGCCAAGGGCCATGACCTCCGCGACGATCTTGCGCGCGAGCGAGTACCCGTTGGTGTGGAGACCAGCGCTGGGCAAGGCGACGAGGACGTCGCCGTCCGTCACCCGTCCAGCGCCGAGCACCGCATCCTCCTCCATGATTCCCGTGATGAAGCCCGCAAGATCGTAATCCGGAGGCGTATACACCCCTGGCATCTCAGCGGTTTCACCGCCCAGCAGCGCACATCCGTTTTCCCGGCAGCCGTGCGCGACGCCGGCGACAATTCCCTCGACGACACTGGGCTCGAGCTTGCCGAATGCCACGTAATCGAGGAAGTACAGTGGAAGCGCGCCCATGACGAGAATGTCGTTGACACAGTGATTGACCAGATCGCGGCCAATCGTGTCATGAACGCCGGCCTCGATCGCGACCTTGAGCTTCGTTCCGACGCCATCCGCGCTCGAGACGAGCACCGGCGCCCGGTATCCCGCGGGAACGCGGAACATCCCGCCGAAACCGCCGAAGCTTCCGCGCGCCCCAGGGGTCAGCGTCGAGTCGACGAGCGCCTTGATGCGCCCTTTCGCATCGTCGGCCTTGTCGAGATCGACACCTGCGCTCCGGTAGTCAAGTCTCGTGTTCACGCCGACATCGGCGCCTCGAACGCGACGAGGCGATGAAACTCGCGAACGCGCGCCTCGATCTCAGGGCGGGTGAGTTCGATCGTGCGCTCGTTGGAGAACTTCTCGACGGCGAACGAGCCCATGGCTGAGCCATACACGACCGCCTTGCGCAGGTTCTCTTCACTGAGGTCTCCCGTCGACGCCAGCCAACCGATGAACCCGCCCGCGAACGAGTCCCCGGCCCCTGTCGGGTCGAAGACGAATTCGAGGGGATAGGCGGGCGCGAAGAAGACCGAGGTTCCGGAGAACAGGAACGCGCCGTGCTCGCCCTTCTTGATCACGACGTGCTTCGGGCCGCGTGCCATGATCCAGCGCGCGGCCTTCACGAGATTGGCCTCCTCCGTGAGTTGCCGCGCCTCGGCGTCATTGATCGTGATCAAGTCGACATGGCCAAGCAACTCGAGCAGATCGGGGCGGCGACTCTCAATCCAGAAATTCATCGTGTCACAGGCCACGAGCCGCGGTCGCGTCACCTGCCGGAGGACATCAAGCTGGAGGCGCGGATCGATGTTGCCGAGAAAGACGAACGGCGAGTCGACGAACGCTGCGGGGATCTTTGGCCGGAAGTGCGAAAAGACCCCGAGTCGCGTTTCGAGCGTCTCGGCGGAATTCAGGTCGTGGCGGTACCGCGCACGCCAGCGGAAGCTCTCGCCCTCGGCGACTTCCACGCCGCTCATGTCGACACCGCGTGCCTTGAGCGGCTCGAGCTTGTCCATCGGGTAGTCCGTACCAACCACGCCGACCATGCGCACGGGTGCAAAGTGGCACGCTGCGGACGCGAACATGTTCGCGGAGCCGCCGAGCACTTCTTCAGCCTTGCCGAACGGCGTCTCGACAGAGTCGAGTGCCACGGAGCCGACAACGAGGACAGACATGGGTGTGAGTCGTGGGAATGGAGGGTGTTCAGCGGAGCGCTACATCCGCTCTGGCGCAGAGAGACCGAGTACAGTGAGAGCATTGGCGAGCACCACGCGCGTGGCGTTCGCGAGGACCAGCCGGGCGTGCATGATGGCCGGCGGTTCGTTCAGCACGTGATGCTTGTGATACCACGTGTGCACGAGTCCGGCCGTCCGTTCGAGCCAGTTTGCCATGCGATGCGGCTCGAGCGCCGTGGCGGCGCCGGCAAGCATATCTGGGAAGTCGGCCAGGGCCTTGATCAGCTCTCGCTCCTCGGCCTCGACGAGCACCGAGAGATCGAGCCCGTCACCAGTGACGGACGCAGGATCCACGTCTCCGACGCGAAAGATGCCGCAGAGCCGGGCATGCGCCATTTGTATGTAGTAGACCGGATTCTCTTCCGACTGCGATCGGGCAAGATCGATGTCGAAGACAAGCTGCGAGTCGCCCTTCCTCATCACGAAGAAGTACCGGACCGCGTCGCGACCCACTTCCTCGATCAGATCTCGCACGGTGACGTAGCTGCCTGCACGCTTCGAGATCTTGACCTCGACACCGCCGCGCATGACGGTCACCAGCTGGTGGAGCACGTATTCCGGGTAGCCGACCGGGATTCCGATGCCAAGGGCCTGGAGACCGGCTCGCACGCGCGTGACCGTGGAGTGATGATCCGACCCCTGCACGTTGATGGCGCGCCTGAACCCGCGATCCCACTTCGTCACGTGGTACGCGACATCCGGCACGAAGTAGGTGTACTCGCCACCCTTCTCCGCCGAGCGCCGCATCACGCGGTCCTGATCGTCGCCGAAGGCGGTGGTGCGCAGCCAGAGTGCGCCATCCCGCTCATACGTGAATCCACTTGCGATCAGCGCCGCGACGGTCGACTCCACCCGTCCGTCCGTGTACAGTGAGCTTTCGAGATAATACGTGTCAAATTCGACGCCAAAGGCCTTCAGGTCCAGATCCTGCTCGGCACGAAGGGCGGCAACGGCGAACAGCCGGATGGCATTCGCGTCGGCGGATGTCGTATCGGCGGGGTTGGCCGCACGATAGGCTGCGGCGATCTCGCGGATGTACACGCCGTGATAACCGTCCGCGGGGAATTCAACGGTCTCGCCTGCGATTTCGCCCGCGCGGAGCTGCACACTGCGCTGCAGCGTGTTGATCTGGCCACCGCCGTCGTTGTAGTAGAACTCGCGACTGACGCGCCACCCCATCCACTCCAGGAGCCGGCAGATCGCATCGCCGAGCGCGGCTTGCCGCCCGTGTCCGACGTGCAGCGGTCCCGTGGGATTGGCGGAGACGAATTCGACGACCGCAGGCACACCGCCTCCGGCGGTGCTGCGACCGTACGTCGCACCACTCTGGAGAATCTCCGGCAGTACGCGCGTCAGCGCGTCGGTGTCGACGCGGAAGTTGATGAAGCCAGGACCAGCAATCTCGGCCGCACTGATGCCAACGGCCGTGAGGTCCATTGCAGCGATCAATCGTGACGCAACCTCGCGGGGCACGATGCCGAGCGGCTTCGCGAGCATCATCGCCGCGTTGGTTGCCCACTCGCCGAAGGACGGGTCTCGCGGACGTTCGACGACGGCCACGAACTCAGGCGCCGCACCAAGTGTCTGGGCAGCGCGGCCGATTTCGGCGCGCAACCTGTCCGGCGCACTCACGGCGACGCCGGCCCGTTGCCAGCTGCCTTCGGCTCAGCCTTCGGGGCCGGCGCGGCCTTGGTCTCGGCACTGGAGCCCGTGCTTGGTGGTTCGGATTTCGGCTTCGGCGTGTCCGCGGATCCTCCCGACTCGGACGCTGGCTTCGGTGCGTCGCCCTGTGTCCGATGCGCATTCCGACCGTAGTCGGTCAGGTAGAAGCCAGATCCCTTGAACAGCAAGCCGGCGCCACCTGAGATGATGCGCACGGCGACACCGTCACCATTCGGATTCGGAATCTCCTGTGGGACTTCTGAGATCTTGAACGAACGTTCGATGATGGTGCCGTCGGGAAGACGGAACTCGTAAGTGGGCATGACTCCGGCACTTGGAAGAGGCAATAACCGTTTAAGATAGCCGGGCGGGACCAGTCATTCAACGGTCATCGATCCGCCGGTCGGGACACCCGAGGCACACTTGTGTGTACATACTTCGGGCGAATGGCGCACCCTGACCGCGAGCGGCTCGCGCTCGACGAGGGGAAGGCATCCCCGTGCGTCCCGCGCCGCCCACACCGCAGTTCACCGAGTCAACCTTCAGCTCTCCGATGACCACACCACGCGACTCCATCTCCACTGCCCCGGGTGCCACTCCCGCTCCTGGACTCCACCTCGCGACCTTCGGCGCCGGCTGCTTCTGGGGTGTGGAACAGATCCTGTCCCGGCAACCCGGCGTAATGGGCACCGCCGTCGGGTACATGGGGGGCACCGTCGACAACCCGGGGTACGAGCTCGTCTGCACGGACACGACGGAGCATGCCGAGGTCGTGCAGGTCACCTTTGATCCGGCGCTGATCAGCTACGGGCAGCTCATCGATGTGTTCTGGCATCTGCATGATCCAACCCAGGTCAACAGGCAGGGACCCGACGTCGGACGTCAGTATCGCAGCGTGGTCTTCACCCACGATGCAGAGCAGATGAGAATCGCGACCGAGACAAAAGCTGCGATCGATGCAAGCGGCATGCTGCGGAAACCTGTCGCCACCGAAATCCTGCCAGCCGCGACGTTCTGGCGCGGCGAGGCGTACCATCAGCAGTATTTCGACCGGCGCGGCGTCGATGGGTGCCACTTGTATCCCGCCTGGTGAAGCACATCGAGCGCAAGGTACGTCAGGCCGGTCGGTACTCTCCCCACACCGTCGCCAGCGTATCGGAGATCTCGCCAACGGTCGCGCGCGCGCGCACTGCGTCAATGATCAGCGGCATGAGCGGCTGGGCTGGCGTTCCGTTCGCGTAGGCGGGCGCTGCGGTGCGAACAGCCGCCAGCGCCGTCTCGACGCGTCGCGCGTCGCGGGCTGCGCGCACTTGTGTCAGCCGCGCCACCTGCTCATGCTCGAGCGCCGAAAAGTCGGGTGACTTGATCACGGGCGGCGGCTGGCCGTCGCCGAAACGGTTCACACCGACGACAACGGTGTCGCCGGCTTCGACGCGCAGCTGATACTCATAGGCCGAGCGCGCAATCTCGTCCTGAAAGAATCCACGTTCGATCGCTGCCGCACTGCCACCCAGCGCTTCAACCTCGGCCATCAGCGCGAGCGCCTTCGCTTCGAGCTCCGCCGTCAGCGACTCCACATAGTAGCTCCCCGCGAGCGGGTCCACGGTTTGCGCAACGCCGCTTTCATGTGCGACGATCTGCTGGGTGCGCAGCGCCAGGGTTGCGGCTTCTGCAGTGGGCAGCGCGAGCGCCTCATCGTACCCATTCGTGTGCAACGACTGTGTCCCGCCGAGGGCGGCGGCAAGTGCCTGCACGGTGACGCGGACGACATTGTTGAGCGGCTGCTGGGCGGTCAGGGTGACGCCACCGGTCTGGGTATGGAAACGCAACCGACAGCTCGCATCGCTCGCACCAAATCGCTCGCGCATCATTCGTGCATACAACCGCCTCGCAGCACGGAATTTCGCGACCTCCTCGAAAAGGTCGCTGTGGCACGCGAAGAAGAATGACAGCCGCGGCGCGAACGCGTCGATCGCCAATCCCGCGGCGATGGCGCGCTGCACATACTCGACCGTGTTCGCGAAGGTGAAGGCCAGCTCCTGCACCGCCGTCGCGCCGGCTTCACGAATATGGTAGCCGCTGATGGAGATCGGATTCCAGCTCGGAACCTCTGCTGCGCAATAGCGAAACGTCTCTGCGACGAGCCCGAGCGAGGGAATGGGCGGGTACACATACGTGCCGCGCGCGATGTATTCCTTGAGGATGTCGTTCTGGATCGTGCCGCTGAGCGCGCCCCGGGCAATGCCGCGCTCCTCCGCCACCACGATGTACATCGCGAGCAGTGTGCTGGCCGTCGAGTTGATGGTCATCGACGTGGAGACGCGGTCGAGCGGAATGCCGTCGAGCAGTGTGTGCATGTCCTCGACCGTGTCGATCGCGACACCGACGCGCCCGACCTCACCGAGTGCGCGCGGCGCGTCGGAGTCGATGCCCATCTGGGTCGGAAGATCGAAGGCGACGGAGAGGCCTGTCTGGCCCGCCTCGAGCAGCATCCGGTATCGCGCGTTCGACTCGGCGGCGGTGCCAAAGCCTGCATACTGCCGCATCGTCCAGAGTCGGCCCCTGTACATGTCGGGCTGCACGCCACGCGTGAATGGGAACTGCCCGGGTTCGCCCGGCGGGTACGCCGCCGAATCGGCGGCATGGTACACACGCTTGACTTCAATACCGGACGGGGACGACTTCGCCGCCGCCGACGGCGGCCGCGACGGCGCAGGACTCACGCCGTCGCGCCCGCGGGGGCGAGCATCTGAATGGCCGTCTCGACGTCGCCCTTGCTGCCCAGGTAGAGCGGCGTCCGCTGATGCAGTTCCGTGGGCATCACGTCGAGGATCCTGATCCGGCCATCCGACCCTGCTCCGCCAGCCTGCTCGCAGATGAATGCCAGCGGATTTGCTTCGTAGAGCAATCGCAGCTTGCCGCGCGGCGACATCGTGTTCGCGGGATACACGAACACACCGCCTGCCAGCAGGTTGCGATGGAAGTCGGCAACCAGCGAGCCGACGTAGCGAACATTGTGCGCATCCTGAATGCCGTCCAGGCCGCGATACCGGCGCATCAGCGCCTTCACGTCCTCGTCCCAGTACTGCTCATACGAATCATTGACGGAGAGGAACTTCCCGCGGTGCGGCGTGCGGATGTTCGGATGTGAGAGCAGGAACTCTCCGATCGATGGATCAAGGGTGAAGCCGTGCACACCCTGCCCCGTCGTGTAGACCATCATCGTGCTCGAGCCGTAGATGATGTATCCGGCCGCGACCTGTCGGCGGCCTGGCTGCAGGAAGTCTTCAAGCTCGCCCGCACGGCCGTTCGTGATCTTGCGAACGACCGAGAAGATCGTGCCAACCGGAACGTTCACATCGATGTTCGAGGACCCATCGAGTGGATCGAACATCAGGCAGTACTTCCCCGTGCGGAACTTGTCGGGGATCGGAATGATGTCCGGCTCCTCTTCCGATGCCATGGCGCACAACCGACCGCCGTGGTCCATCGCCTTGATCATGATGTCATTCGACAACACGTCGAGCTTCTGCTGCGTCTCGCCCTGCACGTTCTCGTTTTCCGTGGCACCGATGATGTCCACCAGGCCCGCCATGCGGACCTTGTTGGAAATCATCTTCGCCGCCAGCGCGATGTCGTAGAGGATCCCCGAGAGTTCGCCGCTGGCCTCCGGATAGAGGCGCTCCTGCTCGATGATGAAACGTTCGATCGTAACGACAGAAACGGGGGTGTGGTTGACCACGTTCACGCGCCCTGAGAAGGGTTGGATGACAGAAGACGATCGACGCGTGAGGCGGCCCAGGCATCGGCGTCCGCCTCGAAGCGATTCCGCAGATAGCCGCGCCTCAACGACTCCCAGATGTACAGCAGCGGAAACAATGCAGAGCCTGCAAACTGCTCGGCGTGACGGTGCTCGTGCAAGAGTAACAGCGGGTCCCATGCAACGCCCGGAGCGAGAAACACCGTATTCCAGAGCGTGATGCCCGCCACCGATGTCTGGCCCAGACACCACCCCCCGACGCGGGGCGGCAGACCGCCCCGGCGCCAACGGATCGACGCCAGCTCCGGCCAACGTTCGGCAAGCGCCGGCGGCAAAGTCTCCGGGGCTCCGATCAGCGAGCGCAGGACGGTTCGAGTGGCGGTTTGGACGGCGCGGATGGCAGACTCCAGCGGCTGGCAGCAGTGGTGACCGTTATTTCAGATCCGTCGGTGACCACGACAGTCGTTCCCTCGACATCGGTGCGCAAGACCGGGATCTCACGTCGGGCAAACTCCTGTACCACGCTTGACGACGGATGACCGTACGAGTTACCCCGTCCGACCGAGATCAGCGCCAGACGCGCCCCGACGGCATCGAGGAATGCGGCGCTCGAACTCGTCCGGCTGCCGTGATGACCGACCTTGAGGATGTCGGCCCTGAGCCAGGTGGCCGGGGTGTGGCACAACAGCCAATTCTCCTCTTCGAGCTCCGCGTCACCGACGAGCAGCGCGCTCGTGGCCCCGAACTCCACCCGTACGACGGCACTGGCGAGGTTTGCGTCGGTCAGCCGAGAGGCCCAGGCTGAGTCGGGGGCGAGGAAGCGCAACGTAACGCCATCGATGAGGGCAGTATCCCCTGGATGCACGCGTGCCCACTGCACATGGTGTACCCCCGCACTTTCGAGCGCGGCACGATAGGCGCCAGTTCCACCCGCAAAGGCGCCGTCGAAGAAGTTTGCCGGCCGGGTCACGCCGATCAGCGCAGGCGCACCACCCACGTGATCCAGGTGAGGGTGCGACAGGACAAACGCCTCGACGGTTCCGCCGAGCCGCCTCAGGTACGGAAGAACGGTCCGGCGGCCGCGATCGATGCCGGGGGGACCACCGCCTGCATCGACGACGATCCAGGATCCATGTGGCGTCCGCACGGCCACGGCATCTCCCTGCCCTACATCGAGGAGATGCAACTCCATCCGTCCGGATCCGGGTGCGCCCAGCATCGGCGTCGCGAGGAGCAGCCCTGCGCACGCCGCCGCACACTGCAGCGGGCGCGTCACCTCGTCACGGCACATGGCGACAAGCAGCGCCAGTACGCCGGCGCCGCCAATGAGGCACTGCGCGAGCGTCGGTGACAGATCGATTGCCGCCCAGTGTATTCCTGCGGAGTAGCCGGCGATCCAGTCCAGCGCGGCGAGCAGCGGATGCACCGTTCCGGCAATGAAGCGTGCGAGCCGGGGCGAAGGCGATGCTGCGAGTGCCAGAAACAGCGTTGGCTGCAGCGCAGTCACGATTGGCGCTGCGAGGAGGTTGGCGAACGGCGCGATGAGGCTGACGGTACCGAAATGCCAGGCAATGAGCGGGGCGGACGCAATGCTCGCCGTGATGCTCGCGGCGAACTCCCGGCGAAGCGTGGCCGTCCGTCCGCCTGCGAACCATGCGTGCCGGCCAGCGAGACGTCCGCTGGCGGCGAGCGCGATCACGCCAAGGACGCTCAGCTGCCAGCCAAGGTCGAGCGGCGCCCGGGAATCGACGATCACCGGGAGCAACGCACCGACCGTCAGGACCGACCAGGTGGACGCCGGTCGCTGCCGCAGCCTCGCGACATGGAGACTTCCAAACATCACCGCGGCACGAACCGCTGGCGGAGGCAACCCCAGGATTACGACATACACGGTGGTCAGCGTGAGGGCTGCCAGCGTCGCCGGGCGCGCAGGAACCCGCAGTGAGTTCAACAGCAGCAGCAGCGCGCCGGCCACGATGGCGACGTGAACCCCTGAAACCGAGAGAAGGTGAACGAGGCCCGCGCGCGACCACCGTTGGCGCATCTCCGGTGCGATGAGATGCATGTCTGCGAGGAGGAGCGCGCGCGCCATCGGCGCGTCCACGCCAAACACGCTGTCGACACGCCGGATTCCCGCCGCCCTCAATGCCGCACGCCGATCGTGGTGCGGCAACGCATCGGCATTTCGCACGGCGAGTTGCAGTCGCCTCCCGGCCGGCTCCGCATCATCCGCGGTGTGGTACCAGACGCCGCCTTGCAGTGCACTCCTGGCTCGAACGAGACCGGGCATCTCGCACGCACCACTCCCCGGGCGGAGAGTGGCTGGCCCGGCATCACCCGCGGCGAGATCGAGGTCAGTGACGAAGTGCACCCCCGTGTCGCGGACGATCGCCGCGGTGCACTGGCCATCGCGCCACCGGTCCGCGGTCGCGCGCGCCGCCCCCGCCCCCGCGATTGCAACTGCCGCCATCGGGATGGCCAATCCTCCAGACCGCAGGGCCCGGGCAATCGAGAGCGTGGCGATGATCGCACAGAGGTGCAGCGCCGTGGACGCCGACGCACCACCTGCACTGCCGACGAGTGCGGCAAGCAGAACCCAGGATGCGGCAGGCATCCCGGATGCGTATCACTCACCAACGCGCCCCCGCGACTCATTTTGTCGCGCGCTCACCCTATCCGTGCAACGAGTCCTGCCTAGCCCACCATTGGCAGCGCGACCCGCGACGCGACGGGCGCCCCGGTGAACGTGTGACCGGTGGTGCCGGTGATCTCGACGTGCATGTACGACCCGATCAGTGAGGGATCACCCGGGACCAGGATCGTGCGGAAGTCGCGTGCGCGCCCCTGCAGGAGTTCGCCACGACGCGCGGCCTTCTCGATCAGGATCTCGTGCCGCGTACCGAGCATGGCGAGGTTCAGGTCACGGCTCCTGGAACGGACCGTGTCAACCAGACGCTGCAGTCGATCGCTGGCGACGTCGTCCGGCACCGTTTCATCAGCGGGCATGCGGGACGCAGGTGTGCCTTCCCGCGCGGAGAACTTGAACGTGAACGCGTCGAGAAACCCGATCTCACGACACGCGCTGAGCGTCTCCTCGAAGTCGTCATCGGTCTCGCCGGGGAATCCGACGATGATGTCCGTCGTGATCGCAATTGATGGAATCGCGGCGCGCAGTCGCGCAACGCACTCGAAGAATCCCTCACGGGTGTACCGCCGCAGCATGCGGCGCAACGTGCGCGTCGACCCGCTCTGCATCGGGAGATGCACATGCTCACAGACCGTTGCAGTCTCCGCCATCGCCGCGATCACGCGATCCGAGAAGTCGTTCGGGTGCGGGCTCGTGTAGCGCAGTCTCCGCAACCCGGCTACTTGCCCGACGGCGCGAAGCAGGTCGGCAAAATCATGCGCGCCGTCGAAATAGCTGTTCACGGTCTGGCCGAGCAGCACGACCTCCGTCATCCCGTCGGCGACGACCTGCTCCGTCTCGCGGACGACATCCCGGAGTTGCCGGCTCCGCTCACTGCCACGGGTGGTCGGCACGATGCAATAGGTGCATTTGTAGTCGCATCCGCGCTGCACGGGGATCCACGCCTTCACCTTGTCAAAGCGCCGGGGCGTGAAGTCCTCGTAGTGTTCCTCGAGATCGAACGTCGTCGCGGCAACACGCCGACCCTGCCGCGCGCCATCCACGAGAGATGGGAGCTCACGATATCCGTCCGGGCCTATGACCAGCGAGACGTGCTTCGCCTGATCCAGCAGCCGCGGCCCAAGCCGCTGCGCCATGCATCCGGTGACGCCCATGACCGTATCGCTCTTCATGTGCCGCTTGAGCTCTCCGAGGCGACCGATGACGCGTTGCTCAGCGTGATCGCGGATGGCACAGGTGTTGAGCAGGATTACGTCCGCTCCGTCAGGCGACTCCACCGGCTCGTACCCGGCGGCCGTCAACTTGCCGAGCATCAACTCGGAATCGCTGACGTTCATCTGGCAGCCGTACGTCTCGATGAAAACCGTGGGGCGATGCAGCATTGGCGGATGGTCAGGCGATCGGAATCGCAATGGGGCGACGCGGGTCCCGGCCCGCCTGCAGCGTCGCCGTGATACGGGCGCCGCGCGCCGGCGGTACGCCGAGAAAATCAACCGAAAGGTAATCCTCCGTGAGGCCAGCCCGCGTGCCGTCCTCCTCGCCGATGACGATGACGTCGGCCGCTCCGCCAATCCGCCTGACGACGTGTTCCGCGGCCCGCTGCGCACCGATCGCACGGAGCGCAGCCGCGCGTGCGCGACGGGTGCCATCCGGCACAGTGCCGGACAGGCGGACGGCGGGCGTGCCCGGTCGCGGCGAGTACGGGAAGACATGCAGCGCGCTGAACGGAAGCGCCCGGACCAATGCGCACGTCGCGGCGTGGTCGGCGTCGGTCTCGCCCGGGAAGCCGCAGATGAGATCCGCACCCAACCCAAACACGGCGGTGCGCGCGATCAACGCCTCGATCGCGTCAGCGTACTGTCGAGCGGTGTACCAGTGCCGACCCATGCGTCGCAACACCGCGTCACTCCCGGACTGCAATGGTGCATGCAGGAACGGTGCGACGCGCGTCGCCGCGCCCGTCAGCAAGTCGGCCAGTCGTGCATCGACTTCCGTGGCTTCCACGCTCGAGAGACGGAATCGCACACCCGGCACGCGAAGGACGAGCGACTCCAACAGCTCGCCGAGCGAAGTCCCGCAGTCCGCACCATATGTGCCGATGTGAATGCCAGTGAGCACAATCTCCGGATGATGCGAGGAGAGCTGCTCGGCCTCGCTCACGAGTGCTTCGATCGACCGCGACCGATTCGCACCGCGTGCCAGCGTCGTCGCGCAGAATGTGCAATGCTCGTCGCAGCCATCCTGAATTCGCAGCAGCCCGCGCGTCCCGCGCTGCATTGCGCCGGCTGTGATCCCTGCCGACGGCGCGAGCCCGATCGCGTCACCGATTGCCGTCAGGTCAGCGCCCGGCACCACGGCGCTCACGGTGGGAAGGGCCGCAATCACCGTCGCGGATCGCGCCGCAGCACAGCCCATGACCACCGTGCGCACCGATGGAGCCACCCTCGCGGTGCGGCGTACCTGCTGTCGGAGGTCCGCTTCCGCGGCGGCCGTCACCGCACAGCTGTTGAAGATGGCGACATCCGCGTCCTCCGCCACGTCGACGAGTACTCCGCCTCCGGCGCTGACCATCGCGGCCACTGCTTCGGAGTCGTACTGATTCGCCCTGCAGCCGAAGGTCTGGAGGAACACGCGGACTGCCACGTCTCAGGTCCGCAGTCGAAATCCAAACGACAGGATCATTCCGGTTTCCTTCACGTTCGGCAGCGAGGACACCTTCCGCTGCGCGCGATCGAGGCCGACATCGAGCTGTGCCCGGCCAAATGCAAGCGGAAAACCGAGCCCGCCGCCCAGGATTGACTCTGTCGGCTGCCGCCCGCCGATCCCGAACGGCAAGTCACGGTTCCTCGCGCCGAGGCGGAAGAGCACCTGACCACCGCGGATCTTTGGTCCCGGCAGTTCGGCTCCGATGCCGTACTCCCTCGTGTCGAATACGCCGCCGGTCGTCGCGCCCAGTCCAGCCATCGATGACCATCCCTGCCAGTCGTAACGCGCCGCGAGGTTGGTCCCGCCAACTTCCCACCGGACGGCAACGCCGGCGCGGTTCGGCACGTCGCCGCGCCGCCGGGTGGAATCATTGAGCTCCGCGTTCATGCGGAAGCCGAGTCGCGCCGAGCCGGCGAAGCTGAGGTTCGTGCGCGGCGAAACCTCGATGCCGAGAGAGAGCCCGGTACCACTGAACGTGGCAGTGCTCTGTTCGGAGATCGGAGAGAACGCGACGGTATCGCGCCGGGCGCCCGTGTCGGGCACGATGCTCCGCACGACGCCGACGCGATTCTCACCCGTCACGATGTGGATTCCAGTGCCCACACGGAGCCAGCGCTTGACTTGCATGGCCCCACCAAACCTGACCTCATTCATGCCGCCGCGGGCGGTCACCGCCGAAGTCGTCGTCACCGAGTCGGAGCGCACCAGCTGTCGCACCGACGTCGTCGTGCTGAAGTTTCGCTCGAGCAGGGTCGAGCTGGTGAGTCCAAACGCATAGCGCGGCCCTGCGGGCAGGCCGATCGAGATCACCGGAAACCGGGCGACCGTGGTCGCGACCTTGTCGTCTCCCACGCGAGTCGATCGCCGCTCCGGCGAGTACTGCACGTATGCCCCCGCAACTCCCCAGTTCAGCAATGCCGCCGGATTGGTCGGGCCGGCATGATCGAATTCGCTGAGCGCGCCACCGGTGGAGGCTGCACGGGCGGTCAATTGGCCTGGCGGATACCCGAAGCCCTGGAGCGACACCGCTCCCTGCGCGCGAAGCGGGCCGCCTGCCATCAGGAGACCGATGAGCGTCATCGCACGCCATGCGGTATTGCTCATGGAATCGCTCCTTCACGACGCGTCGTATATGTCACGCGAAGGCGCGGTCGCAGGGCGCGATTGGCAGCACGTGTCGAGAAGAAGGCAGGCCGCTGCTCCTGAAGTGTCTCTCCCTCGGAGTACAAGATGAAATTGGTCGCGACCGATGTGTCCTGCGCGACCCAGCGTTCCAAGGCGCCGCCGACCTCGAACGCCTTCACGCCACTGTCGGCGACCATCAGCCGCAGCGAGGGGAGCTGCACGCCTTCGAGTGTCGGATCAAGCACTTCCGCAAGTCGTCGCGGATCGCCGAGCAAGGCTGGTCCAGCGATGCCTATGCGGAGTCGGACACGAACACCCTCCGTGGCGCCTGGCGCTGTGCGTTGCGGCCGCTGCGTCAGGTCAAGCGACGCCCGCACAATGGTGACGGTGTCGAGGAACGAGCGAGGAATCTTCAGGCGCAACACACTGCGCACACCCACCATTCCGCCGGCCTCGAGCGAGCCGTCGTTGAGCGGCACGGTCCTGTCCCGCAGTACGAGCGTCTGCGCCCGGTAGCGATCCTGCGGTGATGCGGTTCCCCGGTACTGCGTCTGGATGACCCACGGCTTGACGGCCGTGTCCGGTGACGCGTCATACGAGATCCGCGGCGTCAGATCCGGGGCACGGACACTCGGTGCCACGAAGCGCAGCGCCAGCGACGCGGATGAGGTGATGCGCAGCCCCAGTCGGACGCGCTTCGCACTCTTGATGAAGCGCAGCATCACGGAATCCGGAATGTCGACGGTGAACGAACGGATGGTCACGGCCGCGCCCGAACCGGGAATCGTGTCGCCATAGACCTCTTCCCGCTTGAAGACGCGTGTCGAGATGAGACGGCCGGGGGTGAACCTCGTCGCGAGCACGGCAGCGCTGGTGTCATCGGTCGCCGTTGCATCATCCACGTCGTAGAGCGAGAGCTGATGCGTCCCCGGTGGGATGGAAGAGCGCGATGTATCGACCACGAGCAGCAGCTTGCTCGCCGTCACGGCCGTGATCGGCGTCGTGTCGGTGAGCGAGACGACGGTGGACAGCGTGTCGAATCGAAGAATCTGACGGATATCAACCGAGTCCGTCCTGTTCACGACCGGAAAGTACGTCTCGTACAGGAAGCCGTTGACATCCTGTGTCGCGAGGCCCGGCGCCGGCCACCGCTCCCCGACACCGGTAAACCCGGTGTACGCGGAATCGAATTGGACGACGTCGAACGTGGTGTCCTTGAAGACCAGGGCATTGCTGGTGCAGAGCACCGGGCAGGTGCTGCTGGTGTCGAGGCGTTCCGAACATGCGGCCACGATGGCGATCGCGGCGAGTGGCACGGAGCGGAGGATTAGGCGAAGAGACACGGAAACGGGGCGGAGAAAGGCGGGTGACGACCGTCAGGAGACGGACATCATGTTCGCCGCGAAGGCTTCAGGAAGCAGTGCGTCCAGGCGCCAGGCCTGGCGTACACCACCGGTTGTCACGCTGATGATTTCGAGCGTCGGAGAGAACTCATGGAGCACCTGCCGGCAGATCCCGCATGGAGGCGTTGGGACGGCCGCTTCCGTGCCGATGACGATCACCGAAAAGGACCGCTTGCCGTCGGCCACCGCGCGAGACAGCGCGGTTCGCTCGGCACAGATCCCGGCCGGATACGAGGCGTTTTCGACATTGCAGCCGGTGTGGACCGTTCCATCCGTGGCGAGCAACGCGGCCCCGACGCGGAAGTTCGAGTATGGCGCGTAGGCGTTGCGCAACGCGGCCAGCGCGGCGTCTTCCAGATTCGTCCGGGGTGAACCTGTCGTCACCGTCATGCGGCGCGCACCAGTGCAAGAAAGCTCGTGCCGCATCCTCGCCACTCGAGACCAAACGCTTCGGCCACCGTCGCCCCGAGATCGGCGAAGGTTGGCCGCGGCGGCAGTACCGTCGCGCGCACCCGTGGTCCGGCGAGGATCAGGGGCACACGTTCGCGGGCGTGGTCCGTCGACGCGGTCGTCGGGTCATTGCCGTGATCGGCCGTGATGAAGAGCAGATCGTCGTCGCGCAACGCCGCCAGCAGCGCCGGCAACGCCGCGTCGAATTCCGCCAGCGCGCCCGCGAAGCCACTGACGTCGTTGCGATGCCCGAACTGCTGATCGAAATCCACCAGATTCGCGAACAGAAAACCGCCGTCGTCGCCGGTCAGCCAGTCGCCGATACGGCGCAATCCCTCGGCGTTGTTCGCCGTATGCGCAGACGTGATCGCCCGTCCGGCGAACAGGTCATCGACCTTCCCGACGCCGGTGCGCGCGACGCCGGCCGCCTGAAGCGCGTCAAGCAATGTGTCGCTGGTTGGCGCCAACGAGTAGTCACGACGGTTGATCGTTCGATGCCACGCTCCCGTGTGACCCACGAACGGACGCGCGATCACACGCGACACATTGTTGGGCGCAACCAGCAGCGCGCGTGCAACCTCGCAAGCGGCGTAGAGCTCACTCAGCGGCACGACGGCTTCATGCGCGGCGATCTGAAAGACCGAATCCGCCGACGTATACACGATCCACGCACCGGTCGCGACATGTTCGTTCGCCAGGGCATCGAGAATCGCGGTTCCGCTCGCGACGCAGTTGCCGATCACCTTTCGTCCTGTCGCGAGCGCGAACGCGTCAATGACCGACGCGGGAAAGCCCGTGGGAAACGTCGGGAATGGCGCATCGAGAATCACGCCGGCAATTTCCCAGTGTCCCGTGGTCGAGTCCTTGCCGGCGCTCCGTGGTTCGAGCACAGTCACCGCGCCGGCGTGGTCTGTGAGTGGCGCCACGCCGCGCAATTCACCGACATGACCAAGACCGAGCCGTTCGAGCGTGGGCAGTCGCAGTGCGGGAACCTGCGCAAGCACATGGCGCAGCGTGTTGCTTCCGACGTCACCGTAGGCGGCTGCATCGGCCGCCTCACCACACCCGACGCCATCGAGCACGATCACGGCGACCCGAGTGCTCACGCGGCGATCCCGATCACGTGCGACGCAGCACCGGAGTAGCGCGGGGCGCAGCGTCCACGGAGGCCCGTCAGGATCTCGTACGGCGAACGCTGCGCGTGTGCCGCAACACGCGCGACGCTGACGTCGGCATCGGCGCCGATCAGCGTGACACGGTCGCCGATCTCACATTGCACATCGGTCACATCGCACATCGTCATATCCATGGTGACGAGACCAACCACCGGCACCGGCCGCTCGTTGACCATCGCCGTGGCTGAGTTCCCCGCCCCGCGGGGATATCCGTCGGCATACCCGACCGATACCGTGGCGATCCGTCGTGGACTCGCCGCACGCCAGGTGGCGCCGTAGCTCACGGAGTCACCCGCCTCGATCTGCCTCAGCTCGACAACCGGCCCCTCCAACGTGACCACAGGGCGCGGCGTCCATGTGGCGGGGCCGACAGCGACGCCGTACAGCGCAATGCCCGGCCGCGCGCAATCGAACCGCGACGCGCCTCGCTGCAACAGCGCGGCGCTGTTCTCCGCGTGGACGAGCGTGGGCCGTTCAGGCAAGGCCGCAACCACACTCAGGAATGACGACTCCTGCTCCGCCATGGAGCCCGGGTCGGTATCCGCCGAGTGGAAGTGCGTGAAGACCCCGTCCGGCGTGCCGCCCGCGAGCAGTACGTCGCGAAGCCGTGCCACACTGCGCCACTCCACACCGACGCGATGCATCCCGGTGTCGATGGGCAGCTGCCAACGACCGCCCAAAGCGGTCCAGAGCGCAACGTGATTGGGGTCCGAGAGGCACAGCGTGAGGCCCGCCTCGTGGGCGAGTGTGAAGGCGGCTGGAAACACGGGGGTGAAGACGACGATCGGTCGCGTGATCCCGGCGGCCCGGAGCTCCTGACCCTCGGCGACGCTCGCGACGCCGAACGCGATCGGCTGCTCCGCATCGAGCGAGATGGCGACCTCGACCGCACCCAGGCCGTACGCGTCCGCCTTGACCATTGGCAGAAGGGGGACCGACGCGCGACGCGCCAGGAGGCGATAATTCTCCCGCACCGCGGCGAGGTCCACGGTGAGCATGGCGCTCATGGCGCGGGCGTCGGCTGGGGTGGCGGTCACAGCCAAGGAAGTTACCGGGAGCGGTCGTAACGATGCAAGCGAAAGCCAGACTTGAAGATACCCTCGAGCTGATGCGCGATCTGCGCGCGCGCTGCGATTGGGATGCCGCACAGACCCATCAATCCCTGCGTCCGTACTTGATCGAGGAGGCGCATGAGGTTGATGACGCCATCCGACTGCAGTCGGACGCAATGCTCAGGGATGAACTGGGCGACCTGCTCCTTCAGGTGCTCTTCCACAGCGTGATCGCTGAAGAGCGCGGGGCATTCGACATGTTCGACGTCGCAGCGGCGCTGATCGCGAAGATGAAGAAACGGCATCCGCACCTCTACAGTGAGGGGCCGGCCGTCCCGTGGGAGCGCCAGAAGGCGCGCGCCCGCGACTCACTCGCTGACGGTCTCCCGATCGACCTTCCGGCGCTGCACCGATCCCATCGCCTGCAGGACCGAGCCGCCGGTGTGGGGTTCGATTGGGACGACGTGGCGGGCCCGCTTGCAAAGGTGCGCGAAGAGGTGGACGAGGTCACGGCGGAACTGGCTGCGGCAGCGGCCGATTCGCCCGGCGCACGAGACGCCCTCGAGGGTGAACTTGGAGACCTGCTCTTTGCCGTGGTGAACCTCTGC
This sequence comes from Gemmatimonadaceae bacterium, assembly GCA_031373905.1. Classification (GTDB taxonomy): domain Bacteria; phylum Gemmatimonadota; class Gemmatimonadetes; order Gemmatimonadales; family Gemmatimonadaceae; genus JACMLX01. The sequence continues at coordinate 36,136 of JANMNM010000100.1, forward strand.
CGGAAGGCAGACGTGCACGCGGCGGTGGCACTGGACCGCGCCAACCTGAAGTTCGTTCGTCGTTTCACGGCGCTCGAGCACCTCGCGAAGGAGCGCGGCGTGGACGTCGGCACCGCATCGCTGGCTGAGCTCGACGTCCTGTGGGACGATATCAAGCGGGGCGGCGGATGACCGCTGCGAGCACCGTGCCGCCACCGCGTTCGCTGACGGCGATGCAACCCTTCTTCACCGAGCATGCCGTCAATCGCGAAACCGCGCTGGCGTTGCTCGAGGGGCTCACGCCGGCACAACTGGCGTGGCGACCGTCGCCGACTGCTTGGGGACTCGGTGACATCTCCGGCCACATTGCGCTGACAACAATGCTGTCGCTGCCTGCGTTCGACGTGGCGATCGCCGAGGGGCATGACCACGCGGCGTACAGCGATCTTCCGTTCGCGGGCAATCTTCTCAGCCGAGCCACGGTGTGGTTCGTCGAGCCTCCGGTGCGCCTCCGGCTGCGCGCACCGCACCGGCTGACACCGAGGCCGCTGGCCGATCCGGCACAGGCGCGCCAGGAATACCGGGCCGCGCAGATCGCGCTGGAACTCCGGCTCGAACGCGCTGCTGGCCTGGACTTGACGCATGTGAAGGTACGACTGGCGTCGGTGCGGCCGGTTCGCGTGGCGCTTGGAACGGCATTCGCACTCCTGCTGGCGCACGAGCGTCGTCATCTCTGGCAGGCTGCGCGCGTGCGGCAGGCTCACGCATTTCCCGCGGCGAACGCTCGAGCGGATCAGGCGCCACCGCGCGGGCGCGCCTGATTCCCTCAGTTCCTCATGGGCGCAAGCGATTCATGAGGCGAGGAAACGCGATGCACTCGCGAATGTGCGACGTGCCGCAGAGCCACGCGACCGTGCGCTCGAGGCCGAGTCCGAATCCGCTGTGGACAAAGGTCCCGTATTTCCTCAGATCGAGATACCAATCGTATGCGGCAGGATCGAGGCCCTCGTCCCGGATCCGTTGCAGCAGCTTGTCATGGTCATCTTCGCGCTGCGAACCGCCGATGATCTCACCATATCCCTCCGGCGCAAGACAATCCGCACAGAGGACCGTGCGTGGATCGTCCGGATTCTCCTTCATGTAGAACGCCTTCGCTTCCTTCGGATAGTTGCAGATGAAGATCGGCGTGCGGTAGTCGGCGACCAGCAGCGCCTCGTCCTCGGCGCCAAGGTCATCGCCCCAGACGACTGAGCTCCCCTTCTGCTGCAGCGTGGCCACTGCGTCGGTGTACGCGATTCGTGGGAACGGACCGACGATCGCCTCGAGATGACTCACATCGCGCTCGAGCACGGCAAGTTCAGGGCGCCGGCGTTCGAGCACTCGTTGCACGATCGCAATGAGCAGATCCTCCTGAAGCTGCATGCTGTCGTGCACGTCATAAAATGCCATCTCCGGTTCGATCATCCAGAACTCGGTGAGATGGCGACGCGTCTTCGATTTCTCGGCGCGAAAAGTCGGACCGAAGGTGTAGATCCGGCCCAAGGCCGCCGCCAGCGCCTCGCCATACAGCTGCCCGGTCTGCGCGAGGTACGCGTTGCCTTCGTCGAAGTACTCCGTGCTGAACAATCCTGACCGCTCACCGATGGCGGCCGTCAGGATTGGTGTATCGCAGTGGATGAAGTCGCGCGCGTAGAAGAAATCATGAATGGCCTGCTCGATCTCGTGGCGCACCCGCATCAACGCCACCTGGCGCGGGGCGCGGAGCCACAGATGGCGGTTGTCCAGCAGGAAATCGACGCCGTGTTCCTTGGGCTGTATGGGATAGTCGATCGGGCTGGCGCCGAGGATCGCGAGTTCCGTGGCGCCGATCTCCGCGCCCCCTGGTGCGCGTGCCTCGAGCCGAACCTCTCCCGTGACCATCACCGACGATTCGAGCGTGAGGGTGCCGAATCTCTCCCAGGTCTCAGGCGTGACCTGGCTCCTGACGAAAACGCACTGCACGACGCCGGTGCCGTCGCGGACGACGACGAAGGCAACCTTGCCTTGCGTCCGGACATGCTGCACCCAGCCACGCACCGTGGCGGTGGCACCCGCAGCGGCGGGAAGCGTGTCGATGTATCGCGCCTGACCTGTCATTGTTCTGCACTGCTCCGCTCGCGAGATTGTCGGGCAACGTACCGATCGCCGGAATGCGAGTCAACGCATTGACGCACCGAAGCCTACGCCACTTTCGTGACTCCTGTCTTCACCACGCCAAAGCCGACGCAACCGCTGGTGGCACACCGACGCGGTGTGCCGCTGCGTGTCCGACTCGTGGTCGGCATGCTGATGCTGACGGCGATCCTGGTGGCGCCGCTGGTTGTCACGCGATTCTCGCTGAAGCGGCTCTTTACCGACATTGAGCTCTTGCAGAGTCAGAATTTTCGCGCGTCCCTGCTGCTGGGCAGCCTGCGCGCCGGCGTGGACCAGGTCCGGCGTGGCGACGACAGGATCGTCGGGCTTCGCGACACCACCGGCGCCCCGGACCTGCGACGCGCGGTCTCCAGGTTGCATTTCCACGCCGATAGCCTGAATGCGCTGCGGAACGGGGCCTCGTACGCAGCCGTGGTTTCGGCCGTGGGTGAAGTCGAGCGCCAGACATCAGGCAGCCTCGCGGCCATGACGGCACGCGATTTCGACCGCGTCGACACCCTCTCGACGCAGGTGGTCCGGCCAAGCCTCGCGCTGCTCTTGAATGCCGTGGACACGGCAGAGGCAACCCTGCGCATCGAGACTTCGGCGCTGGTCCGGCGGGCCCGGGACGAAACGGCCCAGGCGAGGCAGGTCTCCCTGTTCGCCCTGATCGCGGCGCTGCTCTTTGCCGCGATCGTCGCTGCGTGGATCATCGTCAGCATCGCGCGGCCCGTCGCCGACCTCCAGCACGGTATGGAGCGGGTGGCCGCCGGGCAGTTCGACCACAAGCTGGGCGTCGCCGCAAGCCGGACGGACGAGTTCGGTCGGCTCGCCGAGAGCTATGCCGCCATGGCTCAGCGCCTGGGCGAACTCGACCGGCTCAAGGCCGAGTTCGTGTCAATGGCCTCGCACGAGCTCAAGACCCCGCTGAACGTGATTCTTGGGTACCTGACCCTGCTGGACGACGGCGTGTACGGCACCCTCAACGAGAAACAGCGAGATGTCGTTCACACACTCGAACGGCAGAGTCACTCCCTCAACAGGCTCGTCAGACAACTGCTGGATGTCTCGAAGTACGATGCCGGCGGAGCAACGTTGCAGCTTCAGGCCATGGACACACGGGAGTTCTTCGCTGAACTCGAGGACTCACTCGGGGTGCTGGCTCACCAGCGCGGTGTGAGCTTCAGCGTCTCAGCCGATGCAGGAATGCCAGTTGAGGTCTGGTGGGATCGCGACCGGATGAGCGAGGCGGTGGGAAACCTCGTCACGAATGCCTGCAAGTTCACGCCGCGAGGCGGCGCCGTGGCGCTGCACGGCGACGGTGAGCCGGGGGTTGTTCGGATCGAAGTCCGTGACAGCGGCGTGGGCATTCCCGCGCCCGAGCTCCCGCACGTGTTCAGGAAGTTCTTCCAGGCCGGCAATCAGGAAGCCACGAAAGGCGCCGCGGGAACGGGGTTGGGACTGGCCATCGTCAGGGGCATCATCGAGGCTCACGCGGGTTCGGTGACGGTGTCGTCAGAGGTTGGCGTTGGTACGACCTTTACAATCCTTCTGCCGCAGCGAGCGCCGGCTTCGCGTCGGCCAGTCGTCGCAACCGCTGCGGCTCCGGCACCCGCTGCCTCGAACCCCGCCTGATGCCCATCCGCGCTCGCGTTGCCTGCTTCGGACTCATTGCCTCGCTCTCGGTTGCCGCGTGTCGCACGACGGCTCCGGTGGTTCAGGAGGTCGCGCCACCGCCTGCGTTGCCCGTGCCGACGGTGGCAGCGAAGTGGATCGTACTGCAAGGTGCAGTGCTGGGCCTGGTGTCCGAGAATCGCAACACGGCGGCTGAATCAGCGCTGGTGCGCTTTTCCCGCGACTACCCGCGCACGCCGGAGGGAGATCGTGCCCGGTGGTGGCGTGCGCTCATGCGCGTTGACCTTCGCATTGCGGCGGGCGGCGATCCGACGACCGCACTCACGCAGCTCGACTCGCTCCTGTCGGACTCGCTCGCCACCGACGTCCGTGCCGAGGCATCGCTGATCCGCCGCAACCTCGCCGCGGTGGATTCCGTTCGGCGCGCCGAGGGCCGCCGGAGGGTGCAGGCAACGCAGCTGGCCACGGACCGACTCGACGAGTTGAAGAGTGCGCGCGACTCCATGAGCAAGCTGAGCGCGGAAATCGATCGTCTCAGGCGACGACTTCGCAGTCCATGATCCGCACGGGCTGATCAACCGATCCTGAAGAGCTCGAGCGCACGCCGGTAGCGACCCGTGATCAACTCGCGCAACGCGGCATGCTCGGGTGCTGACAGAAGCGGGTCACGCTTCAACACGTTCTCGGCCGCGGCCCGCGCGAGGGGAATCAATGCTTCATCGCGCAGCGGATCGGCGACGCGGAACGACGGCAGCCCGCTTTGCCGCTCGCCGAACAAGTCACCCATGCCGCGCAGACGCATGTCGGCGCGCGCAATTTCAAAACCATCGTCGGTTCCGACAAACACATCGAGCCGCTCCGCCGAGTCGGGCCCGACATCGCCAAGCAGGATACAGAAACTCTCTGCCGCGCCACGACCCACGCGCCCGCGCAGCTGATGGAGTTGCGACAGCCCGAAGCGCTCGGGATGCTCGATGAGCATCACCGTCGCGTTCGGGACGTCGATGCCGACCTCGATCACCGTGGTCGCGACGAGCACGTCGAGCTCGCACGCAAGGAATGCACGCATGACTGCATCCTTCTCGTCCGCCTTGAGTCGCCCGTGCAACAACCCAACACGCCGTGAGTTGAATGGACCGGCGGCGAGTTCTTCCGCCATCTGCGTCGCCGCTCGCAGATCAGTGCGCTCAGACTCCTCAATCACTGGGTAGACGACATAGGCCTGCCGTCCGGCGTCGAGTTGCGTCGCGATGAAGGTCATGACGCGATCACGTGCGCTCTCGGGCCGCCGCGTCGTGACAATCGGCACGCGGCCAGGCGGTTTCTCGTCGAGTAAGCTGACGTCCAGATCGCCGTAGATCGTGAGCGCGAGCGAACGCGGAATGGGCGTCGCGCTCATCAACAGCACGTCCGGCGTAGCACCCTTGGCCTGGAGCGCCTTTCGCTGTTCGACGCCGAAGCGGTGCTGCTCGTCGACAATGACGAGACCGAGCTTTCCGAACGTCGTGGCATCCTGCACGAGTGCGTGAGTACCGACGACGATCAGCGGCTCGAATGATGCAAGTCGCGTCGCGACCGCACGTCGCTCAGCCGCTCCCATGCGACCGGTGAGGAGCGCGGGCGCGAGTCCCAACGGCGCGAGGAGCGCAGCGAATGTGCGCACATGTTGCTCAGCGAGCAGTTCCGTCGGCGCCATCAGGGCGGCCTGCCAGCCGTTTTCGAGTGCCACAAGTGCGGCGAACAACGCGACGATCGTCTTGCCGCTCCCGACATCACCCTGCAGCAGTCGGTGCATCCGGTGCGGGCTCGTCATGTCCGCGACGATTTCGCGGAGCACGCGGACCTGCGCGCCCGTCAGTGTGAACGGGAGTCTCGTCTTGAGCGCAGTCGTGAGTTGCTTGCGGTTGACGAAGGTGATGCCTTCGCGGGCGACACGTTCGAGCTGATTCGCACGCCGGTGCAGCAGCTGCACGCAGAACAACTCATCAAATGCCAGGCGCGCACGTCCGTGTTCTGCTTCGCGTACGCTGGCCGGCCGGTGCACGAGGCGCAGCGCTTCAGCGAGCTGCGGCACGCCGGCTGCTGCAATGATCTCTGCTGGCAACGGATCGCGCACCTGTGGCAGCAGGACATCCAGCTGCGATTCGACCAGCTGGCGCAGCAATTTGGTGGGCAGCCCCTCGGTGGCGGCGTAGACGGCGAGCACGCGGCCGCCGGCGGTGCCGGCATCGTCCGCACCGAGGTTGACGAACTCCCGCGGGGCGAGCTGACGCCCACGAAACAAACGCACCGGGCCGCTGAGCAGCAGCATGTCGCCGATGGCGATCGTGCGATCGAGAAATGGCTGGCCCGGCCAGCCAACCTCGAGAAGGCCGCTCGAATCCTGAATGACGGCCTGGAAGATCCGGAGACCGCGCCGCGTGGGAATCACGCCTTTCGAGATCACGCGCCCGAGGACGGTGACGTCCTGCCCCGGCTGTGCTCGCGCCACCGGCAGCACGGTCGTCGCGTCCTCATATCGTCGCGGGACGTGCATGAGCAGGTCGCCCGCGGTGGTGATGCCGAGTCGTGCGAGCAACTCCGCACGGCGCGGCCCAACGCCCTTGAGATACGTGACCGGCGTCAGGAGCGTGACGAGTGGCGCGGTTCCACCGCCGCGCCGGTCGCGTCGCTGCGCCGCGCCATCCTCACTCATTATTCGAATAGCGCGTGCGAAAACTGCTCCGCATCGAACACCTGCAGGTCTTCTGCTGCTTCGCCGGTTCCGATGAACTTCACCGGCACGTCAATCGCCTCGTGCACGGCGACGACCACGCCGCCCTTGGCCGTCCCATCGAGTTTCGTCACCACGAGTCCCGTCAGGGGAACTGCCGCCGCGAACGTTCGTGCCTGCTGCACGGCGTTCTGGCCTATCGTGCCATCCAGCACGAGGAGCGCCTCGTGCGGCGCGCCTGGCAGCCGCTTGGCGATCACGCGCACGACCTTTCGCAGTTCATCCATCAACGAGTCGCTGGTGTGAAGCCTCCCGGCGGTGTCCACGATCACCACATCAACACCACGCGTCACGCCAGCGTCAATCGCATTGAACGCCACGGCCGCGGGATCCGACCCAGGTGAGGCCCCGACGAAGTCGGCGCCGGTCCGCGTTGACCAGACCCGAAGCTGCTCGATCGCGCCCGCGCGAAACGTGTCACCCGCTGCCACGAGCACGCGTTTTCCCTCACGCCGCAGTCGGTCGGAGAGTTTCCCGATGAACGTCGTCTTCCCGGCACCGTTCACCCCGAGTATGAGAATCACGGTCGGCCCGGTTGTCTGGAAAACGAGCGACGGATCGGAGCTTCCTGCCTGCAGCGCGGCTCTGATCTCGTCCTGCAGCGCCGCACCGAACTCCTCGTCCGTCCGGATTGCTCCACGCCGCGCGCGATCCTCGACTGCCGCAACAAGTCGGAGGGTCACACTGGGTCCAAAATCGGACTCGAGCAGCACCTGTTCGAGCTGCTCGAGCGAGCCCTGATCCACGCCGCCACGAATCGCGACGCGCCAGTTCGTTGTGACGACAGACTTGACCTTCTGCCAGAATGACTTCTGTGGAAGGTCGCCTTCGCGACGGAAGAGGCGTGCCATGCGATGCAGTCAGGGACAGGAATGAGCGGGCCGCACAGGAACGTCTCAGCGAAGGCCAGCGCGGCGGCGAAGCAACCATTCCGCCGCCAGAAGCAACACGGTGGCAAGGTAGAGCCACCCGATCGAGCGCGCACCGCGACGTGACGCCTTGGCATCGCCGTTGAGATTGCCGCTCCGCGTCGTCAGCGGTCGGGGCAGCCACTCCCGGGACGCGCTGACGGGGATCACAACCGGCGCGCCATCCACCGTACCTCGCCACACGCCTTGCGTGAGCGGCGGCATCGTCGCGGTCGCCGCGGCCTCGAAACGAAGTGAATCGCGGCGCCTGGCGTTGTCGCCATCGCGCCTGAGGATCACATCCGAGCGCGGTTGTGAGCCGCGACGCCATATGACCGGCGCGCCGGCGCGCGTCAACGGAGCCATGAGGACCGGAACCGACACGCGACCGCGCGCAGCAAGCAGCCAGTCCGTCGCCGCACCGACAAGCGCCTGAAACGCGACTTCGCTGACACCGCCTCGCGCGCGCCAGCGACTGTACCCGGAGGCCGTGAGGAGTACCCGTCGCACGTCGCCTTCAATGGCCGTCATGATCGGAATCGCTCCCGATACCGTGAGCCCCGGCGCCGCACTCAGCGCAACAATTCCGCCACGCGCCGGAGCCACAGCCAACAGCGGCGGCAGTGAGTCGATCACGATTCCTGCAAGTGCCGGCTGAAGCGGCGACGCAGATGGCGCCCGAACCAGCAGTTCGGGTGCATCGTCGCGCTCGGGTGGTGAGAGAAGAAGCAACGCTCGCGTGCCCAGCGAACCAGGCGCACCCATCGCCGTCGTATCTCCGTGCAGTACCGCGAGCGTCGCGCCGCGCACAGCTGCACGGACCACCGATTCGCTCACCAGAGAGAGCTCGCCTTCACGAAGCCACCGTCCGGGCGCAACCTGAAAGTACGCCTCCGTTGGGAGCGTGACGTTGCGGCGCAGTGCTGTGGCGATATCACGAATGTCCGCGTCTGGCGTCGTTGACATGATGACGATCCGCTGCCGCGCACCGCGTCGGAGAACTACGGAGGCGGTATCATTCCGAGGTTCCGAGTCTCCGCCCGCAGGAAGCCATGCACGCAGGATCGCGACCGAATCGCCGCTCGGGACGACGACTCGGCTTTCGACCAGTGCCTCCCCACCATTCCCTAGCGCAGGCACCGGTGACTCGACAAGCACCTTGCCGTCAAGCGACAGTGTCACGGACGCGGCACGCGTCACCTCCCTGTCGGCGGCAATTCGCACGCGGACCGTCATGGTATCGCCAGCACGTGCTTCGGCGGGCGCAAGCACGTCCAGCACCGCGCGATCCGCCGTTCCGCGAGTGGGCAACACCACCACGCGCGACCCAGCTGGCGCCTGTTGGAGTGCGTCGGTGTCGTCGAGCACTCCGTCCGTGATCACCACCAGCCGACGACCCGCCGCAGCCGCGCGCTGTACGGCCGGCGCAACTGCACTCGCGAGGTCACCTGCCGCCAGGGGTGCGGAGGAGGCTCGCACCGAATCCCCGAACAAGAGGAGATCCCCGCTCGCCTGCGCCGCAGACGTTGCCGAATCCCGTGCGAGACGCCACACGGCGGTGTCGCCGCCGCGCGTCCAGCTGGCAGAGGCATCAAGCGCGACGAGCGGCGCCGGGGGACGCGCGACGCCGATCGCAACATCGAGCGCAAGTGCGACAAGCAGCACGACGGCAAGCGCGCGCAATGCCCGCAGCAGTGGCCGAAGCCGCGCGAGCGATGCACGAGGATACGCCACCGACGCAACGATCACGCCGGACACGATCGCGGTCACCCATCCGATGAAATCGTTCACTTCGGAGTGCCCACGCTCGCTCCGGACGACTGCGCAGCGGCGGCTGGAGCGGTGGTTGGTCCGACGCGCAGGCCTGGCGATGCCCCCCGTGCGCCCGACGCAATTCCGAGGCGTGACGCGAGCGTTGCGCGCACAACCCCGAACGACGCCAGCGCCGATCCGGTGAGCGACACGCCGCTCGCCGCCCGCAGGGCTCGCGATGGCTCCCTGGACACGCCGTTGACGATCGTCTCGAAGTGCAGATGCGGCCCGGTTGACAGGCCGGTGGAGCCGACGAAGCCGACAACATCGCCCTGCTCCACCACCTGCCCTTCGCGCAGTGTGGGTGCGAACGCGCGCAGATGCCCGTAGCGCGTGACCATGCCATCACGGTGTCGAATCTCGATCAGTTTCCCGAAGCCACCCGCCCAGCCCGCCGAGATGACTGCGCCATCCCCCACAGCTCGCACCGGCGTGCCAAGAGGTGCGGTGAAGTCGATTCCGGCATGCCGACGCAACGTGCCGAGCAACGGATGGACGCGCATTCCGAAACCGCTCGACATTCGGCGAAACTCCACGGGTGCTGAGAGAAAGGTCGTGCGCATGGGATGGCCGTCGGGATCGTAGTACTCAGGTTTCCCGCGCGACGCTGTGAAGCGGATCACCCGCATCCATTGTCCGTCATGAAACAATCCGCCGGCCACGAGCTGTCCCACCTGCTCAGTCCCGAATGCGGTCCGCCGCCGTTCGATGACCGCAAGCACAGAATCACCCTTCACGAGATCCCGGCCGACGTCCAGCTTGTACTCGAACGCTTCCGCAATCGCGTAGGCCGCCTCAAGCCGGGATCGAATGGCGAGCGTACCTCGTCCGGCGAGCCGCAACGATTCCACCAGCGAGCCCGTCGTCGGGGCGCGAACGACGACCGTGTCCGTGCGCCAGATTTCACGGCGCTCCGTCGAGACCCACACCAGATCCGACTCGCGGACGACCCGTAGGCTTCGATCATCCGCAACCTGGAACTCGACTTCGCGAATCGGGGCAGAGGCACTGTCGGCGTAGAGTGCGACAGGGATTTCGCGACGTGCCGTGCCACGCATCTCCGAGGCTTTGAGCGCGGCACGCGCGTCGTCTGGCGCGAGACCATCCCGGACGAGAACAGCGACCACGGCGTCGCCGGGCCGTATGGTGTCGCGTGTAGCGATCGGAGGTGCCGGCGGGCTGATCCGAGCGGTGTCCCGGGGCAGCGGCAGTTGCACCGCAGGTGCCCTCCACAGTGCGATCCCCGCACCGCACAGGAAGGTGACGAGAACGAGAGCGCGCGCCCGACGCCCTGAATGGCGTTCGAGCACGCGCTGTCGTCGAACTCGGTATCGTTCCTCGGCCGGTGCGTCGGGCATCCGCGCATGATCGCGGGTTGCGACCCCGGACTCAATCCATCTGACGCCGCATGAAGGTCGGAATTTCGAGATCGTCCTGACTGACCGGTCGCATCGGACGCGCCGGACCAGTCATCGGCCGCTGACTCTGTTGAGCGGAGCCCGAGGATGGAGAGGGGGTGGCCTGCCCCGGGCGGACGATGCTGCTCGGCTTCGGAACGACCAGCTGGTTCGGTGTCGGCCGGGTGCCACTACCACCGGCCGGGACAATACCGGGCTTGAAATCGGGCGTGGACTGACCAAGCGCCCGATCGAATCCGGTCGCGATCAGGGTCACCCGGATCTCCCCTTCCATCGCCGGATTGCTCGAGTCGCCACCGAAGATGATTTCTGCTTCGTCGCCGACGGACTCCTGCACCAGCTCGGCAATCTGCTGCACCTCGCCAAGCTGCAGGTCCGGCCCACCGACGATGTTGATAAGTACAGACTGGGCGCCAGAGATCGAGACGCTATCGAGAAGAGGACTGGCGATGGCCTGCTGCGCGGCCTCCATCGCACGGTTCTCACCGCGCCCGACGCCCGAGCCCATCAGGGCAGACCCGCCGTTCTGCATCACGGTCCTGACATCGGCGAAATCGACGTTGATGGTGCTCGACGTGTTGATGATGCCCGAGATGCCGGACGTTGCCTGGAGGAGCACCTCATCCGCCTTCTTCAGCGCATCCTGGAATGGCATCCCCCGACCAACGACCGCAAGGAGCCGTTCATTGGGCACGACGATCATGGTGTCCACATGTTTGCGGAGCTCGCTTATACCGAGCTCAGCCTGACGCATGCGTTTACGGCCTTCGAACAGGAATGGCTTCGTCACGATGCCAACCGTCAGAGCGCCGGCCTCTCTGGCGAGCTCGGCAATTACAGGAGCCGCGCCCGTTCCCGTTCCCCCACCCATTCCGCAGGTCACGAACACCAGGTCCGCACCAGCCACGATCCGGCTCACTTCTTCACGATTCTCTTCGATCGACTGCCGGCCAACGTCCGGGCGAGCTCCGGCACCAAGTCCATTCGTCAGCTTGCGTCCGATCTGGATCTTGACGTTGGCCTTGGAGTTGTGCAGCGCCTGGGCATCGGTGTTGACAGAGATGAACTCAACACCACTCAGGTGCTCCTCGATCATCCTGTTCACGGCGTTGCCGCCGCCGCCACCAACACCAATCACCTTGATGACGGCGTTGGATGAGGCGCGTTCCTCGAACTCGAAAGTCATGGCGGACATAGGGCGCAACGCTCCGCGGGTGGACGGGAGAGAGAGAGGCAGCCAGGAAGAAAAACAACAACCATTCGCGCTGGCCCGGAGACACGAATCACCCGGACAGCGTTGACATCGAAGGAATGCGGCGAATGACTACTCCAACACTATGTCAAGCGCTCGTGGCGTCAAGCGGCGGCGCCCAATCAGCCCGACGCCTGAGCGGCTTCTGCATTACAGGGACTCAACGATTGCACTGGATACGACTTACGGGACGCTCCCTCGCGTAGCACAGAAGGCGCAGACAGTTCGATTGCGTCGCGGAACGACTGGCGCGTGTGTTCCGGCCTTGCCCGGAAACACAGGTGCCAATTTTCTGGTTTGCTGTCAATCACGAGTCAACTGTAAGGGCTGCGCGAGACTTGTTCGGAAACGCGTGCCCTGAATGCCGTAGACCTTGATGCACCGAAAAACGCGGGGGCTCCGGCATCCGGAGCCCCCGCGTTCATTCCCTCCATCCAACCGGCCGGCGGCACGACCGCAGCCGCTAGCGTCAGCTCAGAAGAAGTCCTGGAACCATTCTCGGACCTTGCCGACAAGCTGGTTCACACCGGCCGGCGTTGCCGAGCCCGGGCGCTTCCCCGTCTGTGGCGGCTGGAGCATGGACGCGATCGCGAGGCGGCCGGCAGCGAACTGCGCCAGCCCGACCACGCAGCTGAATCTCGGAGAGCTCACCGCTTCGACCAGCCCATCCAGCCCCGTTGGTTGACCGATACGCACCGTCTGCCCGAACAGATCGGACGCGAGCTCAGCAATTCCCGCGGTCACCGATGCACCGCCGGTCACGACCACGCCGGCGCTGAGTTGCTTGGCAAAACCGGCCCTCTCCAGATCGCGCTGGACGTGATCGAATATCTCGTCCGTCCGCTGCTGGATGATGTGCGCAAGAAGCTCGTACGGGATCTGACGGTCGCCCTGCGTGACAGTGCTCGGCAAGGTGATGAACTGTCCGGGCTGAATCATCGGTTCGTAGGCGCAACCGAACTCTTCTTTGAGGCGATCCGCGTCCACGGGGGAGACACCGAGCCCATGCACGATGTCCGCAGTCACGTTCTGTCCGCCCAGGTTGATCGTCGACACGTGCCGGATCTTTCCTTCGAGGAAGACCGCGACGTCCGTCGTTCCCGATCCCATTTCGATGAGAGCGACGCCGAGCTCCTTCTCATCCTCGCTGAGGGCTGCGAGCGCGCTCGCGAGCGGAGCCAGAACAAGATCCTTCGTGCGGTACCCGGCCTTCTCCACCGCCTTGCGGATGTTGTTCGCCGGGGACGAGCCAACGGTCACCAGGTACATCTCTGTCTCGAGCCGAGTGCCGACCATCCCGACAGGGTCCCTGACGCCGAGGTTCTTGTCGACGGTGTACTCCTGTGGAATCGCGTGCAACAGCTCCCGCTCGCGCGGGATTGACTGGGCTCGCGCCACCTCGTTCGCCCGATCGACGTCCGAGCGGGTGATCTCGTCGCCGTTCACGGCCACGATGCCCTGGCTCGTCATCGTCTGCACGTGCTCGCCTGCGATGCCCACATAGATCGACTCGACCCGCTGACCGGCCATGCGTTCAGCATCCCCAAGCGCCTGCGAGATCGAACGTGTCGTCTCCTCGATGTCGGAGACAACGCCACGCTTGAAGCCTGAAGTGCGCGCGGTTCCGACACCAAGGATCCTGAGCATCGGCCGCCTTGGCAGCTCGCCGGTGACCTCCGCAATCAGGGCGGTGGTGGACGAGGAGCCGATGTCGAGCGCGGCGACAAGGCGATCAGAGCTCATGGCAGTCGGGCGATGACGTGGTTTCGGAAGCGCAGGTCGAGCTCAACCGCGCGAAGGTGCCTGCGGTCGAGATCCTGCTCGACGGGAAAGATGTCCGCCAACCGCTCCAGCGTCACCTCTGGCGTGACGCGCACGAGCTGACGCGTCGTGCGAAGGTGCCACTCGGTCGCCGACGCGCGCCGGACTTCTTCAATTGCATCGAAGAGGTCCGGGTCCCTCGCGCGGACCATGCCGAGCAGGTTGAACACCCGTCGATCAGCGGCTGTGTCTGGCTTGCCGGCCGCTGGCGAGACCACCGGGGCGTCGAACGCCGACACGGCAGGATCGATCGGCAGGACGGTGCCCGCGGAATCCACGCCGCGAAACCCGTCGGCCGTCGCGATGAGTGCCACCGGGGTGCGCTCGACGATCTCGACCACGAGAGTGCCGGGCAGCTTCCGTCGTACTCGCGCCGTCGCAACGAGGGGCATTCCCTCGACTCTCTCCTCCAAACGAGCAGGGTCGACGAAGACGCTCGCTGACGTGTCGGTGCCGAGCGCAGCCAGAACGGCCGTTGGAGAGATGAGTCGAGCGCCTTCGAGGCGAACCGTCTGGACGTGGAAATAGTCGAGTCGGCCGAGGAGACGCGGGGCCGCAAACCAGGTCGCGACAAGGAGCAGCGCTCCTCCCACGACCGTCATCGCGGTGCGACGGCGCCGGACGACGACGGGCTCACTGGCGGTCCTTCCCAGTGCCGCGCTCATGCGGCACCGGAACGGAGCGCGGCCAGCAACTCAGGGCCGACGAGTGTGATGTCTCCGGCACCGATGGTCAGCACCACGTCACCCGAGTGCAGGAGATGGAGGATCCCGTGAGCCAGCTCGGAGCGGCGTCCTCGCCATGCGGGGGCGCGTCCGGCACTCTCAGCGGCGGCGGCGATCAGGTCTGACGAGACGCCTGGAATCGGCTGCTCGCGCGCCTGATAGATGTCGGCGAGCCCGATCAAATCCGCACCGGCGGCGAGCGCCTCGCCGAACTCGACAGCGAAGTCACGCGTGCGGGAATACAGGTGCGGTTGAAAGAGCGCGACGATTCTCCGCCCAGGGAACGCGGATCTTGCGGCCTCGAGCGTCGCGTGGAGTTCCGTGGGGTGATGGGCGTAGTCATCGATGACGAGAATGCCTCGTGTCTCCCCTTTCCGCTCGAACCGGCGTTCGACACCGCCAAATGCCTCGAGTCCCGATTTCAGCTGCTCGAAGGCGAAGCCAAGGAGGAGTCCGGCACCCAGCGCAGCGAGCGCATTGCGGCGATTGTGTTCGCCGGGGACGCGCAGCGTGAGCGAACCAAGCACCTCCCCGTCGAAAACGATTCGCATCGAGTCGCCAGACGGCACGCCGACCAGGCGAGCGTCGGTGGTCGCCGTCCCGTAGCGGATGACTTCGGCACCATCAGGCAGCCGTAGCCCTGAGGCACCTGGGTCGTCGGCACAGATCACGATACCACGGGCAGCGGAGAGATACGCCTCGAAGGTGCGCACGATGTCTGCGAGGTCGGCGTAGATGTCGAGGTGGTCCGCCTCGACGTTCGTCACGACGGCGATGGTCGGGTGGAGCGCGAGAAATGACCGGTCGTACTCATCGGCTTCGACCACGGCTGTGGCGCCGCTTCCCCACCTCAGGTTCCCACCCCAGCGCTGGACGCGTCCGCCCACGATGCCGATGGGCGCGGCGCCTGCTCCCTCGAGGGCCTCGGTCGTCATGACCGTCGTTGTGGTCTTCCCGTGTGTCCCTGCGACGCCGACGATTTCCATCCCTGCGACCGCCGCACCAAGCGCTTCGGCGCGCCGGATGACGGGAATCCCGGCTGCGACGGCGGCAGCGAGCTCGACATGATCAAGTGGAATTGCGGATGACGCGACCACCGCGCGAGCCCCACTGACCCACGCCGCGTCGTGGCCTCGATGCACAGTCACGCCAAGCGCTTCCAGATCAGCGTTGCCGGCCGCATTCATGTCACTGCCTGACACAGCGACGCCTCGCCTCACGAAGAGTTCTGCGAGCGCGCTCATTCCGGCTCCGGCAATCCCGACGAAGTGCACTGGCCTCGGGTCCGGTTGACGGAAGATGAACAGCGCGTCCTCGCGCATCCGGGCACTCGTTACTGGATCCACAGCCATTTATTGATCTCGGAACTACTGGAAGCTCATGAACGTAAGTATTTGCACTGCAATGTCTTGTGCTGCGTCGACTCGTGCACGCGCGACGGCCGCCTCTCCCATGCTCCTGAGGAGGGATGGTGAAGCGCAGATCTCCACCAGCGCCGCGACGAGGGCACCACCTTCGAGGTCGGACTGCCGGATCATCCGAGCTGCCCCTGCCGCCGCAAGCGCTTCGGCATTGTGGGTCTGGTGGTCTTTCGCGGCCGTCGGAAGCGGTACGAGGACCATCGGGATCTCCCACGCGCACAGCTCTGCAGTCGACATCGCGCCCGCTCGTGCGACCGCAAGATCGACTGAATCGTACGCGTGCGCCATCGGCTGCTGGTACCCGATGACGCGAACCCGCAGAGATGCGTGGTACGCGAAACGCTCGTACTCGCCTGGCCCCGTCACCCAGATCGCGCCCCATTCCGGAGGCAGGCCAGTCGGGAGCCACGCAGCGACCGCGTCATTGAGCGCGCGAGAACCCTGACTGCCGCCGAAGATCAGCAGTACGCGTTTCACCGCCGGATCGAACCCCCAGCGAGCGCGTCCCTCGGCCCGGTCCGGGCGAGTGGCTGGTGGTGGCATGATCGGATTCCCCGTCACCCTCGACCGGCCTCTTGCGGCGAGCGGGAGTGTTTGTGCCGCTTCCGGAAATCCGAGGAACGTCGCTCTCGCACTGCGGCTGAACAGCCGCACCGTGAGTCCGGCGACCGCGTTCTGCTCCTGAAGGAAATAGGGAATCCCGGTGGCTCGGGCGTATGCCAACAGCGCCGCCGCGGCGTAGCCCCCGGTTCCGAGAACACCGAGCGGCGGGTGCTCTGCGGTCAGCTGCCGGATCCTCGCAATGGCGGTTCCCATGCCTCGCACGGTCTTCCAGTTCCGCCACGGTGCCGATCTGTACAGCGGATGCAGGTCGAGGAGTTCGTGCCGCCATCGAGTGGTGCGCAGAACGTTTCGCTCGATTCCCCGGGCAGCGCCTATGAACATGATGTCGAGCCCTGGGCGGGCACGAACCAGGGCATCGGCAATCGCCAGTCCAGGGTAGAGGTGTCCCCCCGTGCCGCCACCCGCAATGAAAAACGTTCCGTGTGCCGGCATCTCAGCGCACGCCAAGCCCAAGAATCGGATCCGGCAACGCTTCGGTGTATACCCGTTCACGGGTGCTGCCGATGTTGACGAGGACGCCGGTCATCGCCAGGGAGACGAGCAAATTGCTCCGACCATACGAGATGAGGGGCAGCGTCAGTCCTGTATTCGGGAAGAGCCCGGTGACGACCGCCAGGTGAACAAACGCGGTCACGACGGTCATCAGCGTCAGCCCAACGGCGACGAGCTGAAGGAACGGACTGCGAGCGTCCCTGGCGATCCGAAAGCCGAGCCACGCATATCCAGCGAAGAGGGCAACGACGGTGAAGAGGCCAACGAAGCCCCATTCCTCTCCGATATTCGAGCCGATGAAGTCCGTGTACTGGAACGGCAGGAAGCCGCTCTGCTGGCGTCCCTCACCGAAGCCGACACCGAAAAGCCGCCCTGAACCGATGGCGATCTGCGACTGCCGCGCCTGCAAACCGAGGTCCGGTGTGCACCCGATCGCCGCTGGTGCATCGCGCCAGTCTGCGATCCGGCACTTCACGTAGCCATTCATCTTCCCCCACAGGATCGGCGTCACCAGCAGGCTTATGAGGAGGAAATGACCGACGCGCGCTCCGGCGACGAACAGCATCGCGCCCATCAACGCCATGTAGAACAGCGCAACGGACACGTCAGGCTCGAGAATCGCCAGCACGGCAAGCGCTCCATTGACGGCAAAGAACGGGAGCAGGCCCTTGCCAAGCCGGCGGAGCTGCTCGCCCTTCTTTGCCGCCAGCATGGCGGTCCAGAAGACCACCGCGACCTTGGCGAGTTCCGATGGCTGAACGGCGCGGCTGAACAGGAATCGCTTCGAGCCGTGGACGTTTCCGGGCAGCACGAGCACGGCGACCATCATGATCAAGGCAACGAGCATGATGTGCCAGGCCCACCGGCGATAGTGTTCCGCATCGAGCTTTGCGCAGAAGGCGAACGCCACAATTCCCACGCCTGCCCCGGCAAGCTGTCGAACGAGGTAGTACGCCGGCGTGTGGTTCTGTTGCTGTGCCACGATGACCGTGGCGCTGTACACCGTTGCCAGTCCGAAGACGAGGAGGATGGCGGTCACGAGCAACAGCGCGCGCGCCTCGACTCCCATGCGCCAGCGCTCGCGCACCACCTCGACGCTCACCGCCGCGGTCATGGCGCAGGCTCCATGGCGAGCTTGCGGAAGACAGAACCACGTTCCTCGTAGTTTCGAAACATGTCGTAGCTCGAACAGGCTGGGGAGAGCAGGATCGCGTCACCGGGATGCGTGAGTTCGCGCGCACGCGCAATCACGTCCTCGAACGACCCATTCACGCGTTCAACGGGCGCAAGGCCGGAGAGATCGCGCGCGATCTCCCCTGCTGCCTCGCCATACGCAATGATATGTGTACCGTGCCCGGTGAAGGGCTCGGCCAACGCGGTATACGGTTCACCTTTGTGCCGTCCTCCAAGGAGGAGAACGAATGGACGCGTCATCCCCTGTACGGCGACCAATGTCGAGCTGACGTTTGTCGCCTTCGAATCATTGAGCCACAGCCGTCCATCGGAGGTCGGTACCGGTTCAAGGCGATGGGCCAGCGCTTCGAATGTTCGCACCGCTGCCGCGAGGCGCCGTCGCGCGTCCGGCGTGTTGTGTTCGGGTGACGCCGATGCCACGGCGAGGGCGGCTGCGAGAACATTCGCGACGTTGTGGTCACCCACGAGCGACACTTCCGAGCGGTGCAGGAAAGGTGAACCGAGCAGATGGAGCTGCCCCGTGTTGCGTTCGAACCAGGCATCGGCACGCGAGCCGATGCGAAAGGTGCGCACCGTCCCGTGCAGACTCTCGTGCCGCCCGAGGCGCGTGTGCAGCGACATCACCTCGTCATCGTCACCGTTCAGGACCCACACTGAAGACGGCGACGCATTGGCGAAGAGTCGCGCCTTGTCCGCGTAGTATTCGTCGAGCGAGGCATATCGATCGAGATGATCGGGGCGCAGGTTCGTCACGACGCCGACCGTCGGCGCGATGCCTGGCGTATCGTGGAGCTGGAAACTGGAGCACTCGAGTGCGGCCCAGGCAGGCTGTGGCTCCTGCAGCGCGAACTCCGCCAGCGCGGTGCCGATATTGCCCGCATCGACCGCATCGCGGCCAAGTGCACGGAGCATGTGGCCGACGAGCGCTGTGGTCGTCGTCTTGCCATTTGTCCCCGTGACAGCGATGTACCTGAGCGCGGGCATCGCCTTCAAGGCGATCTCCATCTCGCCCACGACCGGTATGCCACGCGCGTGCGCCGCCACGATCGGCGCCGCAGAGGGCGGCACGCCAGGGCTCGCGACCACCACTGCGGCGCGACCGATGCGCTCGAGATCATGTGAGCCGACGTCCACATCCGCGCCGATGGCGCGCAATCGGGCCGCCACGTCGGCAAGCGAGGGTGATGAGCCACCGTCGGATGCGTACACCGCGTGCCCGTCCCGGCGCAGCAGCAGAGTGACTGCACGCCCGGACCGGCCCAGTCCAAGCACTGCAACCTCGCCTCGCGGCCGGTCAACGCCCGCAGACATTGAGCCGCTCATCGCACCTTGAGCGTGCCCAGGGCGAGGAAGGCGCACAAGATCCCGATGATCCAGAATCGGACGACGACCTGCGATTCCGGCCAGCCCTTCATTTCGAAGTGATGGTGCAGCGGCGCGCGCAGGAACACCCTGTTCTGCTGCGCATGCTCGAGCCCGAACTTCTTGCGCCGATACTTGAAGACCGCGCGCTGGAGAATCACGGAGACGACCTCCGCCACGAACACCGCACCCACGATGCCGAGCAGGAACTCGCTCTTGAGCAGAATGGCGACGGCACCGATTGCTCCGCCCAGTGCCAGCGATCCCGTGTCACCCATGAACACCTGCGCCGGATACGCATTGAACCAGAGGAAGCCGATCAATGCACCGAACATCGCGGCACAGAATATCGTCAGCTCGCCAGCGCCCCTGAGATAGAAGAGCTGCAGGTATCCACTGACGTCAATGCGCCCCATGGCATATGCATAGACAGCAAACGTGACCGCCGCGATCGCGCACAATCCCGCGGCCAGCCCGTCGAGACCGTCGGTGAAATTCACCGCGTTGCTGGAGCCGCTGAGGATGAACGTCACGAACGGCACGTAGAGCCACGCAAACCCCACCGACGCGGGGACGATCAGCACATACTTGAAGAACGGCAACGTGGTCGACGCACCAGGCAATGTGCTGATCGGATCGAGCCAGAGGTACATGCCGAGGGCCACGCCAATGAGCACCTGGCCCGCAAGCTTGTACCGTTCGACCAGGCCTTCGTTCTTCGTCCCGAGGCGTTTTTGCCGGAGCTTGAGGTAATCATCGAGGAAGCCGATTCCGCCCATCCACGTCATGACGATGAGCGCGAGAAGCACATAGCGGTTGTCGAGCTTGGCCCAGAGCAACGTCGGGACGATGGTCGCGGCGAGGATGATCAATCCACCCATCGTCGGCGTCGTGCCTTTGGCCTGGTGGGAATCCGGCGTCCCTTCGCGAACCACCTGATGGAGCGCCATCGACCGGAGTCGCGCGAGAATGAGCGGCCCGACCAGGAACGCCATCAGCAGCGCAGTCACAGCGGCGGCGACCGCCCGGAAGCTGATGTAGTAGATCAGCCGGAACGGTTCCCAATATGGCTGGAGTGGCGAGAGCAGGTGGAACAGCACAAGGGAACGGGTTGGTGTGATCAGGAAGCCGAAGTGGCCCAGGCGGTGATGGCGGGCACGATCCGTTCGAGCCGCGCACCGCGCGAACCCTTGAGGAGAATTGCTGCGTTACGAGGCGCTCGCAGCAGCAGCGCATCCACCACGAGTGGCGCGTCGGCGGCGCGGATGACACGCGCGTCGTCCGGGGCAACGCGGCCAAACGCAGCATCAAAATCGCCGACGCCGATGATCAGCGCCAGCGGGCGCCGGATTGCGTCGCGCGCGATGGCATCGTGCAGCGCGTCCGCGCTTGTGCCAAGCTCTCGCATGGTGCCCAATACCGCCACCAGCGGACGGTCTTTGCCGACAGCCTCAAGCAGATCGAGCGCGGCGCGCATCGACGGCGGGTTCGCGTTGTAGGCGTCATTGACCAGCAGCACCGGCCCAACCGGCTCCACCGCCGCGCGCATGCTCGGCTGTGCCATGCGAGACAAGCCATCCTGCATCCGTTCGATCGGCACGCCGAATCCGCGCGCGACGGTGACCGCGAGCATGGCGTTGCGCAGGTTGTGCACGCCGCGCAGCGGTATGTAGAGATCGCCGTCAGAAAACGTCAGCAAGCCCGACCCGTCAGGATTGAGCCGCCACGCTTGCGGCTGCACGTCTCCGGCATCGAGTCCGGCACTCACGACTCGTTGCCCGGCGCCAGTCACACCGTGGGCAACCTCCGGGTGAGCTGCGGGCGTGATGACGACCGGCACGCCAACCGTCAAAGCCAACTCCTCACGCAGCACGCCAGCCAGATCCCCGAAACCTTCGAGGTGTTCCTCGCCAATCGACGTAATCACCACGACGTCCGGAGCGATGATCCTGCGCAGCCGCTCGATTTCTCCCGGGCTGTTTGTCCCCGCCTCGATGACAGCCAGTTCGGCCTCATCGCTGAGCGCGAGGAGCGTCAACGGCACGCCGATCTCGTTGTTGAGGTTCCCCGCCGTTGCATGCACGTCGTATGCGCCCGCGAGCATCGCCGTCAGCAGCGCCTTGGTACTGGTCTTGCCGTTCGAGCCGCCGACCGCAATCACCGGACGCCCCCAGGCACGGCGCCGGTACGCACCGAGTGCGCCCAGCGCAGCGCGAGTGTCACCAACCACGAAGACCGGCACACCGGTGCGGACTGCGCGCGCCGAATCAGAGACGACCAGACCCGTCGCGCCGGCCTGCACCGCGTCGAGGAGGAAATCGTGCGCATCGAAGCGCTCGCCCTTGAGCGCAACGAAGAGCGTGCCGGCGGCGATGTTTCGCGTATCCGTGCTCACAGCCGTGAACTCACGTGGACCACGCGGGGGCGGCGTGACCGCGCACTGCGCGAGCGCCTCCGCCACACGATCCATCGTCCAGAATGACCGGCCGGTCTCGTGATACGGCACGTCACTCGCCAGCGGCGGACGCGCGGTCGTCACGCGGACACCGTCAGCGCAGCCACGATCTCCGCCTCATCGAACGGGTGACTCGTCGTGCCACGGATCTGGTATGTCTCGTGGCCCTTTCCCGCGAGCAGCACAAGATCATCGGGCCCGGCGAGTGCGATCGCCTGAGCGATCGCCTGACGTCGATCCTCCGCACGGAGCGCGCGCCCCGCAGGCATTCCCGCCACGATGTCATCGAGGATCCTCTCCGGATCCTCGGTCCGCGGGTTGTCGCTGGTGACGATGCAGATATCGGCCAACGCTGCGGCAACGCGGCCCATCTCCGGTCGCGTGCCGCGATCACGATCGCCACCGGCACCAAAGACGACAATGACGCGTCCGGGCGCGAACGGTCGCACGGATTGAAGCGCGCGCGCCAGCGCATCCGGTGTGTGTGCGTAGTCGCGCAGCACGGCCGGCATCGATGAGAGCCGCTCGAGGCGGCCCGGCACCTGCGGCATCGAGGAAAGGCGCACGCCGACATCCGCGAGCGAGACGCCAAGCGCAATGCTGGTCGCGGCAGCGCCAACGGCGTTCTCCACCTGGAAATCACCCAGCAGCGGCAGGCGCACCTTCACCGGCTCGGTCGTCGGCGCATGCAACGTGAATGTGCTGCCACGAGTCGTGAATTCCACCTTCCGCGCATAGACGTGGGCGACGTGAGTGCCGACTGAGAAGCGTACCTTCCTGTGCGGCGACGCTGGCAGCGCAGTCCACGCCGGGTCGTCGGCATTGACGATCACCGTCGCACCCGGCAGCAGGAGATCGATGAGGCTCGCCTTGGCGGCGAAGTAGCCTTCCATCGTGCCGTGATAGTCGAGATGATCACGTGTGAAGTTCGTGAACAACGCGGCAGCGAACTGAAGGCCGGCCAGGCGCTGCTGATGCAGCGCGTGCGAACTCGTCTCCATCGCCACCAGACGCACGCCGTCATCCGCGAGTTGCCGCAGGAGCTGCTGGAGTTCGATCGGTCCCGGCGTCGTGAGCCCACTGCCGCCGGGGAGCACGCGACCTTCGGATCCCACCAGCACCCCGAGCGTTCCGATGGATGCTGCTGGCTGGTCCGGTTCGCTGAACAGGTGCCGCAGCATGCTCACGGACGTGGTCTTTCCGTTTGTGCCGGTCACCGCGATGATGCGCAAGGCCTGCGCGGGGTGGCGGAACCACGCGGCAGCAGCAACGGCAACAGCCTGTCGCGAATCATGCACGACGAACGCGGGCAGTTCGGTGGCGTTGGCGTCAGTCACGATTGCCGCCACCGCACCGTGCGCCGCGGCCTGCGGAAGGTACGCGTGACCATCCGCGCTGGCACCGACGACTGCTGCGAAGAGTGTACCGGGTTCCACTCGCCGACTGTCTGCGGTAAAGCTGCCGAACGACTCCGGCATCGTGCCGCGTACACCGACCAGCACGCCCGCTCGCTCGAGCGCCTCGCGAATCGCGTTGGCCGTGCATGGAGCGGTCATCAGCGGATCCGGTGCAACCGCACCAACGTCCCTGCAGCCAGCGACGCACCGGCGGCCGGAGTTGTGCCTGGTGACCCGGCTGAATCGACCACCACGCGGAATCCCTTCTCATGCAGCGTGAGCAGCGCGTCGCGGAGTGACATCCCCGAAACGTCCGGCACAACGTGCGTCACCGCTGGCAGTGGCGCCGCGGACTGCCGGTCCGGCGCGACTGCAATCAGGTATGGCACAGTGCCATCGGACCTTTCAGTCCGCTCGCGTCGTGCCGCGCGAGGTGCGATCGCTGCCACAGTCGCGGACACGGCATCCCCGACGCCGACGGAATCGGGGACCACAGGTGCCCGCTTGACCTGTGCAGCGAGTGCCGTTCGATTCATCGACGTTTGCGTGGACGCAAACGCCCCCTCGATGATTGCCTTGATGATCGGGGCGGCGACAAGTCCCCCATACACCTGGGCGCCTCGGGGCCGATCCACCTTGGCGAGAATCACGAGCTGCGGCGAGTCGGCAGGAAACAGCCCGACGAAGCTCGCGGTATAGTCTCCCGAGTTGTAATTGCCGTCGCGGAGAAGCTTGGTCGTCCCCGACTTGCCAGCCATTTCGAACTTGGTGAGAGATGCGCTGCGCCCGGTGCCCTCCGTAATCGTGTGTTTCAACACCTCGCGCATTTGCTGCGCAACAGCTGGCGTGAACACGCGGCGCACGATCCGTGGGTGATGGCGCCAACGCAGTGTGCCATCCGGCGCGCGAATCTCGCGCACGAGTGCCGGCTCCATGAGCACGCCATCATTGGCAATTGCCGCGTATGCCAATGCGAGTTGCAGTGGCGTTACACTCAGTTCATAGCCCATCGCGAGTGACGACGGCGTGAACTTGTCCCACCGAGCTGGGGGCCGCAGCCGTCCCTGCGACTCGCCGGGATACGGTACGCCAGTCAGGGTGCCGAAGCCGAGGTTTCGCAGCAGCTCGTACTGCTCGCGATTGTCCATGCGGTCACGCAGCGTCACGATGCCGATGTTGCTCGACTGCGCGAGGACCTCCGTCACGCTCATGCTCGGCGCCACGTGCGCATCCGTCAGCGTACGGATGTTCAGGTAGTTCCACGTGCCATTGCGCGTGTTGATCATCTCATCCGGACTCGTGCGTCCCTTGCTGAGCAATTGCGCGACGATGAACGGCTTGAGCGTTGATCCTGGCTCGTACGGATCGGTCACTGCGGTCAGCTTGGAGGCAACGCCATTCCGCGTTCGGCTGGCGAGCGCGATGATCTCGCCGGAGCGCGGGTCAAGCACAACCACGTCACCGCCGTCGGCCCCAGCCGCATTGACAGCGCTCTCGAGCGCCTGCTCGGCAATGTCCTGAACGTTGTAGTTCAGCGTGAGTGTCAGCTCGCTCCCGGCGACGGGCGCAATGATCGGCGCATCCGGAGACTCGAGGCGATCCCCCCGCCCTGTCCTGATGAGCTGTCGCGAGCCGGTCACGCCCTGCAGCAGCGAATCGAGGAACAGTTCGAGTCCGCTGATGGCACGATCTCCGTCCAGGCCCCCGACGACCGCACGGACGCCACGCGACTGACTGACCATCTGCCGGACCATCTCGAACCTGGGGTATACGCCGCGCATGCCGATCATCGGTCCGGCGTCGGCGATCGCGTAGCGCCCGGGGAGATTCACCCATACACGGGCTGTATCCACGGCTCGGCGGGCGAACTGCTTCGGGGCACGGATCTTCGCCAGCGTGCGCCCGAGCACCTGGCGATCGTTCGGGCGGACTTCGCGAGGCGCGATGCTGAACGACACAAGCTCACGACTCTCGACCAGCCGTGTCCCGTTGACATCAAGCATGCGACCGCGTGGTGCCGGCAACAGCTCGAGGCGCGTCTGCTGCTTGTTGGCCCTTTCCGCCCACTTCTGCCCGTTGAGGAGTTGCACGCGCGCGGCCTGCACGATGATCGCCGCCGCGAAGATCGTGACCCCCCACTCCACCAGCGTGAAGCGATCGCGCAATGCGGAGAGCCGATCACGGAGCGACACGCGGCACCTCGGCGACCGG
Organism: Gemmatimonadaceae bacterium; assembly: GCA_031373905.1. Taxonomy (GTDB): domain Bacteria; phylum Gemmatimonadota; class Gemmatimonadetes; order Gemmatimonadales; family Gemmatimonadaceae; genus JACMLX01. The sequence goes on from JANMNM010000100.1 coordinate 61,787, forward strand.
GAGGTCAATCACCTGCGTATCGGCCGGAACACGCATGCCGAGCGACGACTCGACGACGGGCAGGAGCCGATTGCGACTCGAGGCCGACGTGATATCCGCTTCGAGCTTGATGACTTCGCCGCTCAGCTGCATGCGAGTGCGCTCGATACCCGTCAGGTCGCGCTGCAGCGCCATGCCGGCGGAGCGTCGCGTGATGACGCCAACCGCCACGATGAGAAATCCGACCAACGCGAACGCGACGGTGGTGCGTCCGCGGCGTCGCGGCGCTACTCGGCGCGTTGCCATATGCGAAGATGCGCGCTGCGGGCGCGAGGGTTCCGGTCAATCTCGCCAGCATCGGCGACAATGGCCTTGCGCGTGAGCAGCGTGCCCGCCGCGACGCCGTCGCACTGGCAGAACGGCGCGCGCGGCGGACACGTGCAGGTGCTGCTCCAGTCCCGAAACGTGTGCTTGACGAGACGGTCCTCGCCGGAATGATATGCCATCACGAGGAACATACCACCGGGCGTGAGCCGGTCCCGCAGTGCGGGGAGCGCCCGCGCGAGCCCGGCGAGTTCATCATTGACGGCGATGCGCAGCGCCTGGAACAGGCGCGCGAAATCAGATGGGCCGGAGCGAGCACCGAGTGTCGCACGAATCGCATTCACGAAATCATCACTGACCAGGAACGGACGCAGCGCGCGGCGTTCGATCACAATCCGTGCCAACCGATGCGCACGCGGCTCGTCGCCGTACTCACGAAAGGCTCGCACGAGCGTCGCGTCATCGACTGAATTGAGCCAGTCGGCGGCACTCTCTCCGCTCCCATCCATTCGCATGTCGAGTGGCGCGCCCACTCGAAAGGAAAAGCCGCGCGCGTCATCGTCGAGCTGCCGTGAACTGACACCGAGATCGAGCAGGATCGCGTCAAAGCGGCGACCGACAAGGGCCGGTACCACGTCCACGTCCGCGTAGTTGCAACGCATGATTTCCAGTCTTCCACGCGCGAGATCGTCAGACAGCCTTTCGCTCGCGGCGCGAATGGCCTGCGGATCGCGGTCGAGCGCGGTGACGTGCTTGCCGGCAGCCAGCAATGCCGCAGCGTGTCCGCCACCGCCGAGCGTGCCATCGAGGACGGATTCCGCAGTCGCACATGCCTCGATCACGGCATCCACCAGCACGGGGGCGTGGTAGGACGTGGCGAAAGCACGCGCAGCGTTCGTCTCTGGCGGAGCAATCATGCGTCGGGCTGAGGAGTGACCTGCACACACAATCTAGCAGAACTCATCCCCGGAGAGAGCAGGCAAAAAGCACGACACCCGCCGTCTGTGCAGACGGCGGGTGTCGATTCAGCGTGTACAGCAGCGTCTTACTTGCAGATCGACTTTTCGGCCTGCTCGGAGGACGGAATGAGCTGCCCGAGGAACGTCATGTACTGCCCTGCCGCCTGTGGCGCAAAACGCCCTCCGGCCGGAATGTTGACCTGCGCCGTTGCAAACTGCTCCTTCGCCTGCCGGACCAATGCGCAGTTCTTTCCATCAACACCGGCCTTGAGCAATGCCTGACCGCGCTTCGTGGATACGACACCGATGAGGAACTTCGCCTGCTGTCGACGCTCGGGAGTCGTGACCGTCGCATCGGCGAGCGTGAGGAAGTTCAGGGTACTTGCATACTCGGCGTCCGGCGTCTCGGGCTTCAGGTCACGCTGTGCGGCGTTCCCGAGCGAAAGCGCCACATCACCTGCGAGGGCACTGTCGGCGCCCTTGCGAGCCACGACGAGGGCTGCGTAGGCGCTGTCTGGCTGCTTCAGGTCATTGAACAGCTGTGCGAGCTGGAGCTGACCCTTCTCGACGTTCGGATCGAGCTTGAGCGCTGTACGCAGCGTCGCCACGGCCTGCTGCGTCTGCCCTGCAGCGCGCTGCGCCTGCGCTGAGACCACGAGCAGGCTGGCGTTCTCGGGGAACTTCGCGACACCCTTGGCGATCTCCTCCGCGGCCTTCGCCGGCTGGCTGTCGGCCTGGTACGCGGCGGTCATGCGGAAGAAGTAGCTGGTATCTGCCATTGCCGTATCGAGCGCGGCCAGTTCGATGCCCGTCCGGATGGCAGCCTTAGTCTCGCGAGCGGCCAGCTCCACCAGGAACTGGGTGCGCATCAGCGCGGCGTCGCCGGGGTTGTCCTCGACGGCCTTGCGGATGATCGGCAGTGCGACGCCAGGGTTGCCAGCGCCCGCGATCGCCTTCGTCACGTCCTCGACGAGGCGCGTGTTGGTCGGGTCGGACGCGATCAGGCCCGTGTACGCCTGGATCATCTTGTTCGCGTTCACCGTGTCGCGCGGGTTGGCGAGATTCCGGCGGCGATAGATGTCACCGGCAATCGAGAGCGCGCGGCGACTGCGTGAATCGATCGCGAGGATCTCCTCAGCCATGGCGAGCTGCTGCTCGTCGGTGGCCTTGTTCTCGAACATGGCGTTGAGCAGGCACGTACGCGCAATCACGGCACGGGGGAAGAGCGCGATGCCCTCGCGCGCGGCGGCCATGGCCCGGTCCCAGGCCTTCTCGCGCGCGGCGTTGACGCATGCGCGCTCAGGGACGAGCTGTTTCCGTGCCTCGACAATCTCCGCCGCCACAAGCCTTGCCGCGTCACCAGCCTTCGGACCGGTCGCGAACGTCAGCGGCTGTGCCAGCGATGGATCACGGACAAGGTGCAGCGTGGCTTCAAGCCGCCATGCCTCACCTTCGCGCCTGACCGTTCCCTGAATGAATTCGTCAGCGCGAAGCTGTCGACCAAGTTCACGCGCGTCATTCGACGAGAGCGGCTCATCCTTCTTGTAGCCGGAAGCCTCGAGGACTGCGTTGATCTCGGTGTTCGGAACCTGCCACAGCTGCTTGTACGGCACCGCCGAGCTGAGGCGACCACGCAAGGCATCTGCGGCCTGCACCCCTGCCGTGCCGGGGACGGCCGTTCGGAATGTCAGGACCATCATTCGCGGCGTGTCGCGGTCTGGGACACGAGTCACCTGCGCGTCGAGCGCGGTGGTCATCGCGACCGCGATGAGACCGAGCCGCGCAACCTGCGGAATCCGAACGCTCACTTACGACCTCCACGATGGTGATGCCTGATTGAGCTGCTGCGTCGTGCCTCAGCTCCGAGATATGCAGGTGGGCGAAGAGGGGCTCGAACCCCCGACCCCCTGTGTGTAAGACAGGTGCTCTAACCAACTGAGCTATTCGCCCGACGGACTGCCTACCCCACCGCACGCGACCGCACCGCGTCTACGCGCAGTAGTAGTGCCCCTCGGCGCGAAAAGTGCCCGCGACGCGTAACGGAGGCAAGCGCCGCCAGACGACGAAGTTGTCGCCACGGATGCACTTAACCGGATCGTAACGTTTGCCCGCCTCCCTCGGCGAGCGCAACACCCAGCCGACCTACTTCAGGATTGCGATCGGAACGAGGACGCAGTACCCGAGCACGAGCAGCACTGGAGCGACGGTGGTGCCGCCACGTGCGAGGTCGGCATACCCGATGACCAGCGCCGCAGCCGCGAGCCCCCACCAGAGCAGCGGACGTCGGGGTGATTGACTCTCTTGGATTGCCATAGACGGGAGACGCTACGCACCACACACGAGTGGGTCAAGCGTCGGCGGCTCCCGTACCCCGAGAGGGGGGCCGGGCACTGAGCAACGCGTCCAGCTCGGCGCCTCGCATGGCGCGGTCCAGAGTCTCCTCCCGAACGCGCATCGCCTCCAGTCGAGCTCGCTGCTCCCGCCGGCGTGAAAGATACGCGGGCAGGAGCAAAGGCCCGAGCAGTACCATCACGCCGAGTGTCAGCGCCGCCGAATCACCGGCAACGGCAAGAAACGCGAACGTCCACCGGGTTCGTCGCCGCCAATCGCGCTCGAAATCTTCGGTCGTGAGCGCGTAGGCGCGTCGCAACGCGAGATCAAAGGTGCCCCTCGCCTTCCAGGCAATGAGCAGCGGTTCGAGCCCACGCGCAGCGTCGATCGACGCAAGATCCGTGACTGCGCGCAATGAAAGGGTATACCCGGCGCGCGCGGTCGCCGGGCGCGGACTTGTCAGCAGTGAGTCCAGCGAGGACAGCCCCGGCATGCGCCTAAAGAGGAGCGCGGCGTTCACGGCGAGAAACCCCTCGTTGCGCTCTTCGCCTGCCGCGAGGCTTGCGTACCCTTCGTCAAACCACCGCGCGGCATGCACGCCGAGGTAGTCAAAGAGCGCGACATGGGCAAGTTCGTGCCGCAGCGTCTGGCGTGGATCGCCGATGGACGGCGGAGCGCCAGACCCGCGCATGACGACCCGGTGCTGCTCCACGATGGCGACGGCCGCGGTCGCTGCACCGGCGGACGGTCCAGCCCACTGTCGAAACGTCGCGTTGTCGGGCGCGATCATGATCACGACGCGCGACGTCCCCCTTGGCAGCCACGGGAACGAATCACGTTCCACCGCCGAAGCGAGCATCGCTTCTGCCAGCGTGCGATCCGACGGGTAGTAGAGCACCGTGAATCGACCGTCATCGAGCCGTGCTGCCCCGGGAGGGGCGGCACTCAGCACAGTCGCCACGGTGGCGTGCAGCGCCGCGCCCAGCAGTACCGAACGTCGCAGCGCCCTCAGGCAACGCGCGAGGGCGCTCCCCCATCGGCGACCGTCGCCAACACCTCGAGGCAGCGTGAACTCCATGGATTGAACTTGTTCACTTCCGCACCCTTGCGCCACGTCGCAATCGCTTCGTCCGCCCGATCGGCGAACCAGTACACCCGGCCGAGTACGAAGCGCGCCTCGATCAGATTCGGACCGAGCTCAATGGATCGCTGGAGTGCTGCGATGGCGTCGTCGATCTGCTCCTGCTCGAGGTGCACGAGTCCGAGGTAGTAGTAGGCGTACAACGTCGCCTTTCTATCCGAATCGAGGGTGATGGCATGGGCGAGGTGCTCCACCGCAACCTCGTACTGGCCGCGCCGAAGGTGGACGTAGCCGACGTTGATATGCGCAAGGGCAAAGTCAGGCGCGCGGTCGAGGACCTGCTCGAAAAGCTCCATGGCGGCATCGAGTTTCCCCTGCGACATGCGCGCCCAGCCGAGGAGCGTCTCGGCCTGCGGGTCGCCGGGATTGAGCGCCAGCGCCTTCTCGAGCGCGATCTCGGCCTCATCAAACTCGCCAGAGGCGATCTTGCTCCATCCACGTTCGACGAATGTGGATGCATTCAACTCATCGATCACTCGCGGCTGACCGTGCGACGGCGTCGGGGCGTGCGGACGCGACGGTGTCAGTGTGATCGACGGCGTGTGCCGGCCCGACACCGCAGGCGTGAGGCGCGGCGACGCGACCGACGTCAGTCTTGCCCCGTCAATGCGCGACGAAGGCGCAGACGGGAATTCCACTTCAAGCACCGCCTGACTGTGTGAGGAATCCGCGGGATCACCGGCGTCACCGGCCCCGCCATGCTGTTCATCCTGTTGCGACGGTGTTGTTGTCCTCACCAGGTGCGGGGCCGACTCATTTCCAGTAGCAAGGTCGTTGGTGAGCGCTGCGTTCAGTGCACTCGTCGGCGGAGCACCGCCGCCGAAGCGCGCCTTCCAGCCTTCGACGAGGTTGCGCACGTCGTGCTGCAACTCGTTCAGCAGAACCGCGTGCTGCTCAACGGCCTTGTGCGCAAGGAAGATCCGCTGTTTCAGCAGGGCAGCGTCGCCCGTTGCACCATCGGGCGCCGCAAGCAGCCGTGCAAGGTCGTCAAGCTGCGCGCGCAATGGGCTCAGCATGTCATCTGCGGACAGGGGGAGGATCGTCACGAGCGCTCCAGAGGACAGCCGCTGATCGGCACAACTGCCACGCGGAGGCGCGCGACAGCGAACGACAAGGATATCGGGATCAACGAACCAGTTGCAGACTCGCGCCCGGCGTGCGGGACGCGAGTGTGGCGCGCCGTGCTGGTCGACGGGGTGACGAGGTTTTCCGACGAGCCAGCCTCTGCCAGAATCGTGCGCGAGACGTCGGCCAGCGACAACGCACGGCTCACGACGCGCGCCGAATTGCGTCGAGGCTGACCTGCGCCTGCCTGTTCCCGGGATCCAGTTCCAGAACTCGCTGCCAGCATCGCTGCGCTTCGAGGACTTCGCCGCGCTGGTACCGCAGCTCCCCGAGTTTGAGATAGATATCCGGACCGAGGGCTGGCTCGAGGCGTACGGCGCGCTGGTAGGCCTCGATCGCGTCGTCGAATCGGGCCACCCGGTATGCGAGGTCGCCGACCGTCTTCTGAAAGGGGGCCATGTTCGCCGCGTGCAGCATGCCGCGTTCGACGGCGGCCGCCGCCGCAGTCAGCGCGCCACGCGTGAGCATGAGGCCCGCATAGTTCGCGTGCAACACGCCCACCGACGGATGGGTACGGATCCCTTCTTCGAGCAACGCCTGTGCCTGATCGGCGTCATCTCGTGCGGCTGCAACGAGGGACGCATAGTGGAACCAGACGGCGGGTGGCGCGTCGCCTTCGAACCGCGTGCGCGACGTGGCCAGCAACTGGTCCGCACGCGCGTAGTCGCCGATCCGGAATGCGTGCAACGCACGCGACAACTCCACATGTGGCTGGACCTGCGCGCCAACGTGCGCCGCTCGCTCGAGCATGCGGGCGGAATCCAGATCGCGCCCAAGTCCTTCGTATGCCAGCGCCAGATGATGCAACATGGTCGCCGTGGTTTCCTCACGCTGCGCCAGTGGTTCGAGCCATCCCACGGCGTCGTCCCATGCACCGCGCCTGAGCGCGAGCAGACCGAGCTGATGGCGCGCGACCGGATCGTTGGGCGACGCTTCAACCACGCGCCGGAACTCTCGCGCCGAGTCCTCGACCATCCCGGCCTTGGCGAGTGCGAGGCCCAGCTTGAGCACCTTGTCGACACCGTTCGCACCGGGCTCGATGTCGTCGGCCTGCGCATCAGCAGCCGTAGCGACGGGAACGAGCAATCCCTGCGACGACAGCTCGTAGAGTGCCTTCCCAACGGCAAACTCCCCGAGCCCGGATCGTTCGATGATCGCGCGAATCGTCCGTCGCCCATCGAGAAGGTGCGCCACTTCGGCCAGTTCGCCGCCCATCGGTTCGGAGACGGCGGCACGCGCGGCATCCATCTCAAACACCACGTCAAAGCTGGGGAAGCGTCGCTCGACAAGTGACCACTCGTCAACGCGTCGCGCCCCTTCCATGAGCAGCGACTCCGGATTGATCGCGGTGAGCAGCTGGCGACCGTCCGGATGCACATCGGGCTCGAACGTCCAGACACCCTGCGTCCACGTGAACAGCGAAAAGACGGATTCCTCAACCAGCACGCGCAGTTCCTTCTCCACGGTCTCGCGCGCAACGCAGCCGGATTCAACCAGCAGCTCACCGAGGCGCTTGCCCGGCTGCTGCACCTGCTGACGCAACGCATCATCGAGCTGCTGACGCGTCAGGTGCCCACGCTTGACGAGGGAGTCGCCCAGCCTGTCGCGACGATTGACAATCGCGCCAAACGAGATCTTCCCCTGCTGGAAGAACACCGACCCGAACTTCGTCCCATCAACGATGCTCAGGCAGCCGGTCTTCTGCCCCAGGGCGAGCAGTTGGAGCACATCCGGAAAACTGGCTTCCTTGAGACTTCCCCGAATGGCCATCAGTTCGCATCCTCGATCAGGCGCGCCGTCAGATCAGGCCAGCGATGCACGAAGTTCTCCGGGTCTCCCATCAGGTGCCTGATGCTGCGTCGGGAAACGGACGCACCGTCGAGTTCAGCCGCCACGAACGTGGATGTGATCGGCGCACCGGCCAGCGCGGCCGCCGCGTGCAACCGGCGTACCGTGCCAAGCACCTCTCCGATTGCGCGGGCGGGGCGCTCGGCAAGCTGGCTGATGACCGCATCGGACACCGTGGCGTTGTGCGAGGCAAAGAAGCGAGCGATCAATGCGGCGCGCTGCGCCATGTCCGGCGCGCCCAGCTCCACGACCAGGCCCTGCGCGAACCGCGTGCGCAGGCGATCCTCGAGCGTCGCGATCTGATTCGGGGGAACACCCGAAGTCAGCACCACCTGGCGGCCCGCACTCTGCAACGCGTTGAACAGGTGAAACAGCTCGTCCTGCGTACGCTCCTTGCCGGCAACCGCCTCGATGTCGTCGAGCAGGAGCGCGCCGGCGTTCCGATACCGAGCGCGCCACTTCTCCACGGCGCCTTCACGCAGCGCCGTAATGAGTTGCTCGGCGAATACAGTTGCCGACACGCACGCGACGGTCTGCACGCCGGCAGCCACCAACGCATTCCCGATCGCGTGCAACAGATGCGTGCGCCCGCTGCCGACCGGCCCGATGATCACGAGCGGCGTGTATGATGTTCCTGGCGACGAAACAACCGCGTGCGCCGCGCGGAGGGCAAGCTGATTCGCGCCGCCTTCGAGCAGATCGTCGAATGAGAATCCCGGCTCCGGACGTGGCGGCGGCTCAATCGAGCTCACCGCCTGCTGCACCAGCGCGTGTGCCTCCTTGACGCGCTCCGGATCGCGGAAGATTGCATTCCCCGACAGGCCCGAATCGGCAGCCGAGCCTTGCCGCTCAAGATCGCGCAGGTATTCGACGGCAGCGCCGAAAGTCGAGAGCAGTCCGTCAACGTCCGGCGAACCGCGCAGTTGCAGCGCGCGATCAAGCACCGCAACACTGATGCCCTCACTGCGCCAGCGCGACGCAGCGTCGGCAAGGCGCACACGCCATTCCTCGACCTGCTCAACGACCGCCGTCGATACCTCCTGAACGAACGTGTCGTAGTCGCCCGGGTGCACATCTCGCGCCTCGTTGGCGTCGAAGATCGCGGCGGTTGACGGCGGCGTTGCGGCACGCGATCCGACCAGACGACGCACATCACTCACGCCGATCGCGGCGTCGCTCATTCCCTGGTGAGCAAGCAGGCGGTTCAATCCACCTTGCAGCTCGCGAATGTTCGAGAAGTCGACCCGCGCCAGCTCTTCGAGGACGCCGTTCCGGAATCGCGTCGCGCGTTCAGCCTGCAATTTCTGCAGGATGGCGACACGAGTCTCATAATCCGGGATTCCAACGTCGACAATCAGGCCGCCGGTCAGACGGGTGAGCAGCCGGTCGGTGACATCCGCGATCTCATCGGGGGGTCGATCGCTGGTCATGATGATCTGCGTTCCGCGACCCTGCAGCACGTTGAACAGTCGCAGCAGTTCACCCTGGACTTCGGCGCGCCCCGTGAGGAACTGCACGTCGTCGAGCAGCAGCACGCCGGCGGACTCGTACCGGCGCTTGAAGGTGTCGAGCCGCCCACCCTGCAACGCCTGATGGAACTCCTCCATGTAGTCGTCGAGCGCGACGTATTCGACGCCAAGCGACGGCTGCTTGTCCCGCGCGGCATGCCCGACCGCGTGCATCAGGTGCGTCTTCCCGAGCCCGGATGCACCATACACGAACAGCGGGTTGTACAGCACGCCAGGTGCATCGGCCACCGCCTTTGCAGCGGCGACAGCGAGGCGGTTTGACGAGCCGGTGACGAAGGTGTCGAAGCGGAGGCGTTGATCGAGTTTCATGAGTCTGCGGTGTCCAGCCAACGACGACTGGCCTACCGGATTGGGCACTTGAGCTTGCTACTGCGATCCCGCTCCGTTCGCGGCCACGCCGCCGACGTCCGCCTCTTCAGCCCAGACTTTGCGCCAAGCGACGCATGTTGAGCCGAAGCAGGCCCAGATTGGCCCACGGCTCCGCAACTGTAATCAGAAGCAGGTCTCCCTGCGCAACGGCACACACTCGGCCGCGCTCCCCCTCGAGGTGCAGGAATCCTGGCTCCGTATCGTCGGCGGCGGTCGCGGCGAGCGCGGCGCGCGCGTAGAGTCGCGCCGCCAATGCAGCTATCGCGTCCGCGTCCGTGCCAATGTGCACGTTGCCGTCGATCACGATACCGTCAGTGCGCGACACGACGAGCGCCGCGTGCACGCCCGAGGTCTGCATCAGTTCTCCGACCACGCGATCGTAATGCGCCATCGAGGGGTCTCTCAGAATCCATCGGCAGCGGCTCTCGCCGTTGCCACCCGAAGGAGTGCCCGGACACGTCCGATCGGCACGTGGCGCGCCACGCTGAGCACCGTCATGGATCCTCCAGGCGCCGTCGCCAGTGCGAGCGTGTCGCCCGCAGTCTCGAGCACGAGCGCGTGCCACGCGCCGAGATTCAGGTGCTTCATCGCGCGCGCCGCATCGTCACCGACGCCCGCGACGGCTGCCGCCATGGCTTCGAGGACGCCCATGTCATCCGATGGTTGCGGACTCGCGAGGAGCAGCCCATCGGCATCCGCCACAAGCGAGCGGACGACTTCCGGTCTTGGCGGCGACGTCGCCAGTGTCGCCGAGAACGCCGGGACGGCGGCGTAGTTCGCAGTCGGGAATGCGGCACCCGTGTGACGCGGGCCCAGATCGTGATCGAGGCCGGCACCGTTCGTTCCCGCTACGCTCCCGTTGGAGCCGTTCTGGCCGGGTGCCGGATAGGGATAGCGCGCTCGCTCCCAGTACGCAGATGCAGAGACAAGGTCACCCCGTTCCTCTGCGATGCGCGCCACCACTCGGAGTGCCGGCACGTGCTCTGGGTGCCGTTCGAGACCACGTACCGCCAAACGCTCGGCGGTTTCGAGGTCCCCTTGCTGGAGCAGGGCCTCCGCGAGGTCCGCGAACACGAGGCTGTGCGGATCCGTTGCGAGTTCATTGCTCCACCTGCGGATGTCGTCAGCGGCCGGCATGTGCAGAAATCAGCTCCTGAAGTTGCGCCGCAGCGTCGCGAGCAGTTCGCACCCGTGCCGCATCCGGCGCGTTGGGTGACGCTTCAAGATAGTGCTCCCACGCGCTCAGCGCCGCCGTGTACTCGCCGCGGCGCGCGGCGACGTAGCCGAACTGCTCCTGCGCCTCCGGCAGCCGTGGATCGAGCTGCACCGCGGTTTTCACCTCTTCCGCCCAGTCGTCGGCCCGACCGAGCCCGAGCAGAGCCTTCCCCGCCAGGACGTGCGCCGCGGCGTTTCGCGGCGATTGGCCGATCGCGGCGCGCGCTGCGGCGAGGGCCGCTTCGAACCGTGACTCGGCCAGCGCGCGCCTCGCCAGGGCCGTGAGCTGGGCGACACCCGCGGCATCCCCGTCGTCGACGGAATTGACGCTGGCGTCAGTCGTCACGGCGCCGAGTGCGGACCACCGCGAGACCCAGCGGGCCGTTTCGAACACTCGCATTCCGGCCGCCGACGCCACCTGACGCACCGTTCGACAGCCATCGACGCACGACAGGACCCGCCAGCCGTCGGCTGGAACGGCGAGTTCGCCGTCGCTGTCCGAGTCGCAGAGCATCGGGACGGCGCCGAGCGAGCCGACACGTTGCTCGAGCGCCGGCCACTCATCGCGGCGGCGCGCCGCGTCGAGAAACAGTTCTTCGCCAGACAGTGTCAGGGTCGTCGTCGGATCGAGCGGCGTCGCAGTCTCACCGTCGGTGAATGAGAAAGTGCCTTCGGCGAAGGTCGTCAGCTCGAAGCAGAGGTCGTCGATGAGCCGGCGCGCGACACCATCCCGGGTTCGCGCGCTGATGACGCCGGTTTCGACCAGTCCGTCCACGAGAGAGCGTGGTGGTGACTGCCGGCTCGCCCATGTTGCCGCAGTCAGGCGGTCGTCCGCGTCCACCAGCGCAGCGTGCGTCAGCGCCGTGAGGAGCGGCTCGGGTTCGTCATCCCACCTCGCGGCGGTGATGTCTCCCTCAACGAACCGCAGTATCGAGGCGCGCGCACCGGCGCCACCGGATACGCGCAAGGTTCCCGTGCGCCGTCCGCCCGCGAGCAGTTGAATGACTTCCGCCAAACCGAGATCGCGCAGTGCGCCTTCGAGTGCCATCAGCCAGCCACCATGTGCAGTGCGTTCAGCGCACCAGTCAATGGCGTCATGTCACCGGCGGAGTACTCCGCGAGAGCAAGCCTCGCCCGCGTTGTCCACCGGCCGTCGTGCCCGGACTGTGCGGCGACACGCCAGTGTTGCAACGCCTCCGCCTCGCGTCCGTCGCGATGCGCGATATACCCTTGCAGCGTTCGAATCCCCGGGTGCTCGGGCGCGTCTGACGCAACGCGAGAAATCGCGGAGATCGCCTCGTCCTCACGGCCGAGGGCAAGGAGCGCCTCGGCCAATGCGACCAGCAGGTCGGGGTCGCGCGGATTCGCGCGCAGTGGACGCACGAGCGCCTGCATTGCGTCACTCGGCCTGCCGACGTCGACACGCAGCTCGGCAAGCGCCAGCGCGGCGTCATTGAACGTCGGCACGCTCTCGAGCGCTCGCAGGAGTTCCTGTTCGGCCTCGTGCAACCGGCCGGTTTCCCTGATGATTGCTGCCAGACCCACGCGCAAGTGCGCGCGATCCGGCTCCTCGGCGAGCGCAGCGCGCAGCGCCTGTTCGCGACCGTGACTCTCAGCGGGGACGCCCGATTCACGAGCCGGCGCATCCAGCCGAGTCGTGTCGAGTGTTGCGTGCGAACCGGTGGCGAATGGGCGAGCAAGTTGTGGACGCGGGAAGATGGGTGTTGGCCGCGTGATGCCCACCGGCGTCACTGGCGTCCCTCCGCGCCGCAACGCGACCCATGCGCCGAGCGGCGTACGTCGCGCCGTCGAATTCGCCGGCAGCGCTGCGCGCATCGGAGACGCCGGCGTGGGTGCGCTCACGGTACGGTGCTCCGACGTCACCACCGGCGATCGCGTACCGCTGAGCATCATCAGCGCCATCGCGTCGCCAGAGATGCCGTCGGTCGCGGCCACTTCCAGACTCGCATCCGGCAGCTCCGGATCGAGCACCATGGCAAAGCGGAACGGCGCGAACTCGCCGTCGAAAGCCATCGCGCGCTTCATGGCGCGGACGCCATCCTGATACCGGCCGAGCTGCGACAGCGTGAACGCGTGATGGTATGCCGCGTCGATGAGCTCCGGTGCGAGGACGACAGCGCGTTCGAAGGCGCTGCATGCCTCCTGCAGCCGCCGGAGTTCCGTGAATGCCACGCCAACGCCGATCCATGCGCGGGCGTTGTGCGGGTCGGCCTCCGTGACGCGGCGGAACCCCTCGAGACATTCGGCGTGCCGCCCGAGCTGCCGCATGACCCACGCGGCGTTCAATCGTGCCGCGAGTTCGACACGCTGTGTCCCTCGAACGCGTTGCAGCGCCGACAGCGCTTCCACGGGCCGGCCCTCCAATGCGTCAATGATGCCAAGCACCAGGTGCGCGCTGCCGTTGAAGACATCCGCGAGCAGGGAATGTCCCACGGATTCCCTCGCGGCGGCGAGCTCGCCCGCGAGCACGAGCATCGCGGCGCGACAGACATGTGGTGCCGCCACGCCAGGTTGCGCCTCGGCCGACGCCGCCCATGCTGACGCTGCGAGCGCCCATTCACCGCGCAACACTTGCGTCTCGGCAATCGCGTCATGCACCTGCGCGGCAGGCTCGCCGCTGGCGAGAGCGGTCTCGAATTCTGCGAGTGCCTGCTCGAAATAGGCGGTGTTGCGGTAGGCAATGCCGAGCGTGACATGGGCACGTCCATCAGGCGCACTGGCCGATCGAGCCGCCGGACGCGTCGGACGCGTGTCGAGTGACAAGTTCATGTCGACACGGGCGAGGTTGGGGTCGAGCTGCAGTGCGCGCTGTGCAGCGGCCTGCGCGGCGTCGAGCTGCCCCATGTCACCGAGCACAAACGCGAGGAGATGATGCGGCCAGGCTGCCGACTCGTCGATCAGCAAGGCGTTCTCGAGCGCCTGTTTCGCCGCTTCCGTGCGACCACGGCGATAGAGGATCTCGCCCGAGAGCGAGTGCAGCGCGAGATCCTCCGGCGCCAGCGCGAGCGCGCGATCGAGCCACGCCGACGCGCGATCGGGATACCCCAACGCCTGGTCGACGAGCGCCATCTCCCGGAGCGCAGTGATGTCATCCGGCGCACGATCGAGCAGCTCGCCGAGCACCATGGCGGCTTCGGCCGGGCGTCCAAGCCGTGCGTGCCACTTGCCGAGCGCGAGCGCCGTTCCCGCACAGTGCGGCGACTGTCGCAGCTGTGCCGCGAGGAGCTGCACGCGTTCCGGATCGACGTTCGTGCGCGCGACGAGCTGCTGCAGGTTCTGCGCCGCGAGCGACATTCGCGCGTCCACATCGAGCGCACGTTCGAAGCACGCAGCGGCTTCGTGCGCGAGACCACGCCTCGCGAGCATCACGCCGCAATTGTTCTGCGCACCAGCATGCGCGGCGGGCACGCGCTTTGCGATCGCCCGCAGCCGATCGGCTTCGCGCATGGAGACAGCGGGAACGGACTGCGGCGTCAGCGGCATCCCAGTGAGTCGCCCGGGCGGCTCATGCGAGATGCACGGCACTGAAGAGCAGGTTCAGCGATCGCGAGTCAGGCAGGAGGAGGAAATACCCCCGAAGGGCAGTGCCCGCTTCGCGCAGCTGAAACGTGCTCTCGACGCACATCACCTGGTCGTCACCCGCGCGCCCGTGCAGGAACGCCGCGCTGAGGACGGCAGACGCCGTGTCGACGGCCAGCATGGGCGGGGACGGGAGCAGCGTCACGTGCATGAAGTCAGCCAACGCGTTGAGATACGCGCCGCAGAGAATGTTCCCGCACTCCTTCAGCGCACTCTGCTCGAGATGGCCGATGGATGGCGACGAGTGAGGTGGCCGGCGCAGCATCAACTCCGAGAGGCGGCATGCAGTCTCTGTAGGGAAGACGAGTAGTGCGCGGCCGGTGAAGTCGCCGAGCACCCGCAACAGCACGACCGCGACGGGCGTGGTGGCGTTCGACACGACGTGACCCGGCACGTCAGCCAGTCGCGCGAGGGTGAGTGTCGGCACGTTGATCATGATTGCCCGCCCCGTCATCGTGGACAGCGCGGTCGCGGCATGGCCTGCGCCCATGTTGGCCACCTCGCGCAACGCGTCGAGCTGCTCGGTCGTCAGGGTCCGGACGTCGCCATTGGCCAGCATCAGTTGAGCGAGTTGATGTCAAGGATGAGCGACGGTGTGCCGTCGGACAGGATCGTGCCCCCGCTGAAACGCGGCGCAGCACCACGCACACGCTGCAGCGGCTTGACGACGATCTCCTGCTGTGCGATGCAGGCATCGACCAGCAATGCAAATCGCCCCGCGCTCCCGTCGAGGACGACCAAATGCCCGGAAACGTCATCGGCTGCAGGCAGCCCAAGCCGTGTGCGCAGGCTCACGATTCGCAGCTGCTCGCCGTGCAGCTGCAGGCCTGCCACATGGTCTGCGGGAGCATGGTCGCCGCGCCGGGACGTCGTATGCACGAGGGACAGCGGGATCGCGTATGTCTCGTTCGCGACCCGCACGAGCAAGGCCCGCAGCATCGCAACGCTGAGCGGCAGCCGGATCGTGAACGCCGTGCCGGCGCCGGGGACCGTTGCGAGGTCTACCCGGCCACCAAGCGATTGGACCCGATGCACGACCGCATTGACGCCAACGCCGCGACCGGACAGCGCCGTGACCTCGCTTGCGGTACTCAGCCCCGGTATCGCAAGGAGGGTCAGCAGCCCCGCGTCGTCCAGTGCCTCCGGTGTGGCGGGTTCGATACCGCGAGCCTGCGCTGCCGCGATCACCCGGTCGCGACACACCCCGGCTCCGTCGTCCCCCACGGTGACGGCCACCATTGCCCCGTCGCGTGCCACGCGCACCACGAGTCGCCCGCGCGCAGGCTTGCCGCAGGCGCGCCGGTGCTCCGGACGCTCCACGCCGTGGTCGACCGCATTCCGGAGCAGGTGAAGCAGTGGCTCACTCAACTCCTCGAGCAGCGAGCGATCCACCTCCAGCTCGCGTCCTTCCATCACAAGCTCGACATCCTTGCCGAGCGACTGCGCCATGTCGTGCACGTGGCGCGGAAAACGATCCATGATGTCCGCCATCGGCACCAGTCGACTCTGCAGGATGGCCTCGCGCAGCTTGCCGACCAGACCGGACGCCTCTTCCAGCGCGACGGTCGTCGGTTCGTCAGCTGTGGGCAGCGCAACGCGCAGCAATCGATCACGCGCCAGCACCAACTCGCCGACCAGGTCGAGCAGATCGTCGAGTCGTTGCGCCGGAATCCGCACCGTGCGAGCCTCAACGTGACGACTGCCGAGCGACGGGACGACGTCACGCACGACGTGGCACTCGCCGATATCCCCTGTGCCTCGCGCGACCTGTTCGATGTGGTCGACGCTGCTGCCTTCGCCGAGCCAGATCGTCACCCTGCGATCCCAGTCGTCTGACGCACGAATACCCTCGCCGGGCGCGACGCGGACCACAGGCGCTATCGCCGACAGTCGACGGAGCAGCAGTGTGGCGCGCGCCTCGGGCATTGGTGCGTCCGTCGCGATCTGCACCGCGACACACCAGCATGCGGCGCCGGTTGTGGTCGCGTCGCGCACGAGTTGCGCCGCTTCGGGCCGTTTCAGCACGGTGGAGACAGTCAAGCGCGACGCCTCGAGGGAGGCTTCGAGGCGGCGTGCGAGCGTGAGCAGAACGTCCGGTTCCGGCAACCGATGTTCCGCGGCGTCCAGTGCGTGCCTCGTTCCGCCGGTGAGTGCAAACAGCGCACCGAGCAGTTCACCGCTCAGCGCCATGCCATTGCGCGCCGCGTCGAGGATGCTCTCGCCGGCGTGCAGGGCCGCCGCGGTCGACTCGAATCCGACCGTCGCACTCATGCCTTTCAGCGAGTGCAGGGCTCGAAATGCCGCGTCAATGGATGCACGCGAGTGCGGTGCACGCTCGAGCACCATCAGCTCGGCGTCCACCCGGTTCAGCAGTTCGCGCCCTTCGGTGAGGAAGAGCGCGAGCAGCCGGTGCGACTCCATCGGCCTGCGCGCGGAACGCGGGTGCGATGCGCGCTAGCCGAGTACTCGCTGGACGGCTTCGATCACGCGGTTTGGCTGAAACGGCTTCACGACGAAATCGGCGGCCCCTGCCTTGAGCGCCTCGTTGACGAGCGCCTGCTGGCCCATCGCACTGCACATGACGACCTTGGCGACCGGATCGAAGTCGGTGATCTCGCGCACCGCGTCGATCCCGCCCATGTCGGGCATCACGATGTCCATCGTGACCAGGTCGGGCTTGAGCGCCTTGTACTGTGCGACGGCCTGAACGCCGGTCTCCGCGTGACCGCAGACGGTGAAGCCCGCCTGCTCGAGAATGTCGCCGACGAGCGTGCGCATGAAGAGCGCGTCGTCACAGACCAGCACCCGATGACTCATACCGTGATCCCTGGGCGTGCCACGCGGCATCGCGCGGCGTTACTGAAGCAGGATGTCGTCGGCCAGCGCGCCCACATCGAGGAGTGGAAACGAGGCCCCGGCAACGAGCACCTCGTGGTCGAGGTACCTGTGGTCGGACGGTCGTGCACCTCGCGGTGCATCAGCGGCGCGAAGGAGCGGCAGCAAATCCACCGCCAGCGCGAGCCGGGGTCCGCCGAGGTCGAGCGTCACCACCCATCCATCAGGCGTTGACTGCCCGGTGCCCAGCAGGCGGCCGAGATCGACGAGCGGAACAATGACGCCCCGCACATTGACTACTCCACAGACGAACTCATCCGCCCCAGGCAACCGTACGGCCGTCATGCGTCGTGTCACTTCCCGGGCCGCTTCTGCGGTGACGGCGACGGTTGTGCCTCCGGCGGTGAGGAGCATGACACGCTCCGCGCGGCGCAGTGGATCAGCTGTCGCTGTTGTGCAGGTCGGGGGAGCGTGCGTCGGGCTGATCATCGGCATCGAAGTCGAAGAAGCCGTACAGGTCGAGGAGATCGGTGCCGACAGGCGGTTGGTGCGCACCGGAGACAGCACGCACTGCGGTGTCCAGATCGGGCGGGAGGGGCGAGCGGAACGCCAGTGCCTCTCCCGTGATCGGATGCGTCAGTCGCAGTGAAGCGGCGTGCAGAGCATGACGCCCGGGTGCGAGCCCCGTCACGCGTCGGCCGCCACCGCCGCCGTAGGTGTCGTCCCCCATGACGGGGTGCCCGATGGACGACAGGTGGACGCGAATCTGATGGGTACGCCCGCTGTGGAGCTTGCACCGGAGGAGGTCGCCGCCATCGAAACGCGCCAATCGATCGACGTCGGTACGCGCAGGCTTCCCCGAGGGGACGATCGCCATCCGACGCCGGTTGTTCGGATCACGACCGATGTTGCCTTCGATCGTGCATCTGTCCTCGCGGAGGTGCCCCCAGATGATCGCGGCATATCGGCGATCAACCCGGCGCGCGGCGAGCGCCGCCGAGAGCAATCGATGCGTGCGATCCGTCCTCGCGACCAGCATGAGCCCGGATGTTTCCTTGTCGAGGCGATGGACGATTCCTGCGCGCTCATCGCCGCCGTCGCTCGAGAGTTCTCCACCGCGGCCGACGAGCGCGTGCACCAGCGTCCCAGTCCAGTTGCCAGGCGCCGGATGCACGATCATGCCCGCCGCCTTGTCGATCACGAGGAGGTAGTCGTCTTCGAAGACGATCGTGATCGGGATCGCTTCACCGACGATTTCCGCACTCCGTGGCGCCGGAATGCTGACGCGGATCTGCTGCGACGGAGCTGGCCGGTAGCCGGCTTTCTCACTGCGACCGTCCACGAGCACATTGCCGGTCGCAATGAGCGTCGCGGCCTGCGTTCGTGACAGCGCCGCCGCTGCGGCGACGATGAGGTCGAGACGCTGTCCGTCACCGGTCGCGGTGAACGACAGCGAAGACGGCACTGCAGGGGAGTTGCTCACGATGGCGCGCTCAGCGCGCCGATTGTGCGTCGCTGCTGGATGCCGCAGCAGCCTGCGCCGCCGCACGATCTTCCCGCCACAGGACCACCGCGAGGAGCACCGCACCGCAGCTCACGCCGATATCCGCGATGTTGAATGTCGGCCAGCGAGTGGCACCAACGCCGACATCGATGAAGTCAACAACGCCCTGCGCCGATCGCAGGCGGTCGATGAGGTTGCCGCAGGCACCACCGAGAATCGCACCGAGCGACACCAGGCGAAGGTGATCACGGTCTACCGTGGCCTGATACATCCGCGTCAGGATGACGACGGCGCCGACGGTCAGCGCGGTGAAGATCCATCGCGAGAACTCGCCGAGATGCAATCCAAACGCCGCGCCGCGATTGTACAGCAGCGTGAACGTCACGAAGTCACCGAGCACTTCGTGACGCGTGTGCGCTGGCGCCAGAAAGCGCACCGCCCACCACTTCGTCGCGACATCCGTGACAAGGAAGCCGACGGCGACTGGCCAGAACAGCCAGCCGTTGCGTTTACTTCTTTCCATCTTCCTCTTTCTGCTTGCAGTTGATGCAGTAGCGCGCGTGCGGCAGCGCATCGAGCCGCTCGAACGCAATCAGGCTGCCGCACTCGTGGCACAAGCCGAACTTTTCCGGCGCGCGGTACAGTCGCCGCAACGCCTGATCGAGGTGCCATAGAAAGCGGCCTTCCTGGCTGGCGAAGAGAAACGCCTTCTCACGCTCCATGGCATCGGTGCCCTGATCAGCCATGTGGAATGAATAGGCACTCAGGTCGCCGTCGCCCTCGGCACCGAAGCGGTTGCCGTGATGCCCCAGCTCCTTGAGCACGCGTTTCCGCTCCTCCATCAATCGCTTCTCGAAATACGCGATGTCCTTCTTGTTGAAACCCTTCACGTTGGGCTTCGGTGCACTGGCTGAGGAGCTCATCTCGTCTCGTCCCGTTCCAGAGTGATCCATGCAGCGAGACCATCGAGATCAATGATGATGCCAGTGGGCGGCACCATCTCGCTGTCGTGCACATCGAACGTCGACGCGAGCACCTCGCCTGCGATCCAGGCTCCATACTCCCGTGCGGCGTCGCGCAGGTCCTGTACCCCACCCACCCCAAGAAGAACCCGGTCGCTGACCGCCAGTCCCATTTCCTTCCGCTTGCGCTGAACATGGCTCACGAGCTCACGAGCCGTCCCCTCCCTTCGCAATGCATCGGTGATCGTTGGATCGACCGCGGCAACATACACGCCGTCACCCGCCACGACGAGAGCTCCCGCCGCCGAGCGGGTGAGCAACACGTCATCGTGCTCCAGCACATGCTCCTCGCCATTGACGACAATCGTGACACTTTCGCCACGTTCGAACGCCTGGAGCGCGGCGGAAGGGAGCCCCTCGATCGCGGCCGCCGCCGCTGGTGTCGATTTGCCAAAACGCTTGCCCAGCACGCGAAAGTTTCCCTTCGCCGTGACACGCACGAGATCATCTGCCGAGCCGGCGAATACCACCTGCTTGATGTTGAGTTCGGAAGCCATCAAGTGCGCCAGTGCCTGAACGCCTGCCGTCTCAACTGTCGGGACAACGCACACGAGGCGGGAGAGCGGCTGGCGCACCCGGATGCCGGCGTCTTCACGCGCGGCGCGACCGAGGCGCGTCAGCGTCCGAAGCGCAGACATATCGCGTTCGAGCCCCAGATCGCGCACGTGCTGGCCGGGACGCACGTATGACGCGTTGTGCACGGAGGCGCCAACCAGCTGCCGATGCATCCAGTCCGTGAGGAACGGTGCGAACGGTGCGAGCAACCGACAGACGACGGTGAGCACCTCGTGGAGGGTCACGAACGCAGCGCGGCTGTCAGCGGTGCCGCTGGCCCAGAAGCGCGGGCGACTGAGGCGCACGTACCAGTTGGACACGTCCTCTTCGACGAATTCCATGATCGCACGCGCCGCCAGTGTCGGCTCGTACGCCTCCAGCAATCGATCGGCTTCCGCTTCCACGGCGGCCAGACGCGACAGCACCCATCGATCGAGCGACGGGCGATCCGTGACAGCCGGATCGAGCTCGCTCGGCGCCCAGCCAAGATTCGCGAGCTCGGCGAAAATCCCGCTGTACGTGTTCCGCAGCGTGACGAGGAACCGGCCGGCGCTCTGACGCAGCACATCCTCATCGAAGCGACGCGGGATCCAGACCTGGCTGGTGCTGACGAGGAACAACCGCACGGCGTCGATGCCATGCGTGGCAATCACCTTCCACGGATCAACGGCGTTGCCGCGACTCTTCGACATCTTCTGACCGGCGGCGTCGAGCACCAGATCGTTCACAAGGACATGGCGATAGGGCGCAGCTGATCCGGGGGCGTTGTTCGGCAGCGCATCACCGAGGGCCGTCGCGATCGCCAGCAGCGAGTAGAACCATCCCCGTGTCTGGTCGACCCCCTCTGCGATGTAGTCCGCCGGGAAGTGGGCAGCCACCACATCGGCATTCTCGAATGGGTAGTGCCACTGCGCGAACGGCATGCTGCCCGAATCGAACCAGGCGTCGATCACCTGCGGCACGCGACGCATGGTACCGGACCCGCTCGGGGCGGGCCACGAATAGTCGTCGATGTGCGGCTTGTGCGGATCGAAGTCTGCGGGCAGGACCCTGCCCGACCGTTCCGCAAGCTGCGCGTAACTGCCGATCACCTCGATCTCGGTCGCATCGTTGTCGTTGACCCAGACCGGCAGGGGTGTGCCCCAGTATCGATCGCGCGAGATGGCCCAATCGACATTGTTCTCGAGCCACTGACCGAACCGACCCGACCCGACCTCAGGAGGCTGCCACTGCACCTGTGCATTGCGCGCGATCATGTCATCACGAATCGCGGTCGTCTTCACGAACCAGGAACCGCGCGCGTAATACAGCAACGGTGTCCCGCAGCGCCAGCAGTGGGGATACGAGTGCACCGCGTGCCCATCCTTCCACAACACGTCCCGGCGACGCAACTCGTCCACGATCAACGGATCGGCGTCCTTGACGAAACGGCCGCCCACCACCGGCATGCCTTCCGGAAAGTGGCCGCGCGCGTCCACCGGCTGGATGAAGGCGAGGTTGTGACGCTGCCCCGCCCCGTAGTCATCCGCGCCGAATGCGGGCGCCATGTGCACCACACCGGTGCCGTCGTCCGCGGAGACGAACGTCTCTCCAACGATGATTTCCGAGACGGTGCCCTCGGGGTACTCCGCCCAGTCGAGCGGACGCACGTACCGCATTCCCACCAGGGCATCGCCTCGGAGCGACCGCAGGCTGGTCCACCGATCGGCCCAGTCGGGGCCGAGCACGGCAGCCACCCGCGCCTCGGCCAGAATGACTGTGAACGCGGCGCCGCTCTGCTTCTGCAGCTCCACATACGCGAGATCAGGATGCACGGCCAGCGCCGCGTTGGACACGAGCGTCCACGGCGTTGTCGTCCACACGAGAATCCTTCGACGCATTGCACTCGAGGCATCGACGAGATCGAGCGCGATGTACGTGCTCGGGTCATCGACGTCCTTGTACCCCTGCGCAACTTCGTGACTCGAGAGCGCGGTCTCGCACCGCGGACAGTACGGCAGGATCTTGTGGCCCTGCACGAGCAGGCCTTTTGCATGCATCGTTGACAGCGCCCACCAGACACTCTCGACGTAGTCGTTGGCGTAGGTGACGTACGGCCGTTCGTAATCGAGCCAGAACGCCATCCGCTTGCTCAGCTTTTCCCAGTCGCCGCGATACGTGAACACGCTCTCGCGACAGCGACGATTGAACTCCGCGACACCGATTGCCTCGATGTCGCGCTTTCCGCTGATCCCGAGTGCCTTCTCGACCTCGATCTCCACGGGCAGGCCATGCGTGTCCCAGCCGGCCTTTCGCGTGATGTGGGCACCCTTCATCGCACGATGCCGCGGGATCAGGTCCTTGAGCGTGCGCGCGAAGACGTGGTGGATCCCAGGGCGTCCGTTGGCCGTGGGTGGCCCCTCGTAAAACACGAACGTCGGCTGGCCCGGCTTCGGCGTGTTCGTCGGTGCGAAGAGCTGCTCCCGCTCCCACTGCGCCTGCAACTCGGTTTCGAGCTGATCCGGGCGCAGGTCCTTTGGAAGCACAGCGTAGCGCGGCTGACCCTCGCTCACAGCCGCTCCAGCACTCCGCGCACCAAGGCCGTCAACTTCGGCTGCGCAGCGTTCGCGGTGGCGACGATCTCTTCCAGCGTCGCTTCCTGCAGCGAATCCGGCAGACACAGGTCAGTGATGATGGACACCCCAAGCACACGCATGCCTCCGTGACGCGCCACGATCACTTCAGGAACCGTGGACATCCCGACGACATCGGCGCCGAGGGCGCGCAGCATGCGATATTCGGCGCGCGTTTCGAGATTCGGGCCCACCACCGCGACATAGATGCCTTCGCGGAGCACGAGTCCCTGTGCGGCCGCCACGTCGCGCGCGGTGGCCCGCAGCGCGGCGTCGTACGCCACCGACATATCGGGGAAACGAGGCCCGAGAGAGGGGTCATTCGGGCCAATCAGCGGGTTGTCACCGAGCAGGTTGATATGGTCTGCGATGATCATCAGATCGCCGCGATTCCACAGCGGATGCATTCCGCCACAGGCATTCGACACAATGAGCGTCTCCGCCCCAATCGCCCGAAGCACGCGCACCGGAAAGGTCACTTCATGCAGCGAGTAGCCTTCGTATCGGTGAAAGCGTCCCTGCATTGCCACGACGGTCCGCCCGCCGAGCGTGCCACACAGCAGTCGACCGGCGTGGCTCTCGACCGTGGACAGCGGAAAACCAGGAATCTCCGCGTAGTCGATCGTGGCCTCCACACTGATCTGATCCGCGAGCGCTCCGAGGCCGGTGCCCAGGATGATCGCTTCGGTCGGCCGCCGGCTGAATCGCGCCTGGATCACCTGTGCCGCCGCGGTGATGCGCTCGAGGCTGTGCGCCAACGGCATCGGCGCGACCTTGCGGAATGCTCTCAGCTCCACCGTCGCATTCAGCGATGGTGTCTTGCTCACGAAGCTGACTCCGGCACCGTCACCTGCGCGATGATTCCGTCGTTCAGCGCTCGCGCAGCATCACCAACCGCGTCCTTGGCGGGGACCACCGCCGTCCTGTGCGGGGTCGGTCTCGGCTTGGCGGCGGCCCGAGCCTCGCTCGTTGGCTCCGTCTCGTGCACGTAGGTCTCCATCGACACCGGTAACGCCGGCGCGAGACTCCGCGACGCCTCGATGTCCTGCAGATGGCGTTCGGCGAGCGCCTTCATCTGGGAGAGATACGTATTGCGCACGCGCTGGAGTTGATCGAGGTCCTGTGCAATACGGCGCGCGTTGCTGCGTGAACCCTCCACGGCGGCTGCGGCCTCCAGCCTGGCCTCCCTGACGAGCTTCTCGGATTCCTCGCGAGCGATGCGCAACATCTCATCTGATCGCACCCTGGCGTCGGTGACGATTCGCTCGGCCTCTGCACGCGACTCCTGCGACAGGCGCTCTGACTCGAGGCGTGATTCGCCGAGGATCTTGTCCGCTTCGCCTCGCGCTTCCTGCAGGACGAGGGAACCTTCCTTTTCCGCCTGCTCACGAATGTCCGTTCGCAGTTGCTGCGCGCTGATGAGGGCATCGTTGATCGCCCGATCGCGCTCGCGGAAGGAGCGGATCTGGTCGTGAAAGCCGCGCGACTTGGCATCGAGATCGTTGATCCGACGCGCCAGATCCTCGATCTCATCCGCGACCCGGACCTTGAACTCATCGACGCGCGCACGATCGTACCCGCGCAACGCGGACCCGAATTCCCAGCGCCGCACATCAAGCGGCGTGAGTCGAAATTGCTCCTCTGACATTCAGCTCCTCGCTCCAAACAGCACGGTGCCCAGACGGACCAACGTGGCCCCTTCCTCTACGGCAACCTCGTAGTCGTTCGACATGCCCATCGACAACTCTGACGCGGCCGGGTGCCCGGCCGCCCTGACCGTTCCCAGTGCCTGCCGCGCCCCCGAGAAGGCGAACCGCAAGGCCCGCTCATCATCCGTGAACGGTGCCATGCACATCACCCCCCGCACACGCAGCGCCGACTGACCCGCCGCGTGCAGGGACAACGCCTCGACGTCGTCGGGTGACACACCCCCCTTGGTGCTCTCGCCGACCACGTTCACCTGAACGAGCACATCAAGCACACGCCCCGCCTGGGCGGCAGCGGACTGCAGCGCGTCGGCGAGTCGGGTGCTGTCGACCGAGTGGACCAGCGAGAACTGCGTTGCGGGTTTCGCCTTGTTGCGCTGCAGGTGTCCGATCAGATGCCAACGAACATCCGCGGTCACCGCCTGCATCTTGTCGAGCGCCTCCTGCACCTTGTTCTCACCGACGTCAGTGATCCCGCACGACGCCGCGGCCTCAACCGCGTCAGGGCCGTGGGTCTTGGTCACCGCAATCACCCGCACCACCTGTCCGTGACCGCCTCGTGCCGCTGCCGCATCGATCCGGTCTCGCACATCACGCACCCGCGTCCCGAGATCCTCAAACGCCATAAGCTATGAATTTACCGAAGGTTACACGTGATATCAAGCAATGTTCGCTCGGCACGGCTGAGCTGGATGGTGCCTTGGACCGCTGACCGAAACGCGACGTCCGGACATCGGGCCAGTTCCAGAAACGCGGTGATCATGCCATCTGGGGTGCGTCTCGGTGTGGTCCCGCGGAGCAGGCTCAACCGCTGTGCGCTCGCAAATGTCCGCTCGGCGTCGATCCGAGGCGGGCACAGCTCGGCGCGGCTGCCGAGGTCGATCATTCCGATCCTGCGCCAGCAGTTGATGCCGGCCAGCCTGCCGAGCTCCATCCTGTCAGCTGAGGGCACCGCGATCGAGACGGCAACCGGCACACGCATGTCGAGCTGGTGCCTCGCGAGCCGCGCGGCTCGCCCGATCGCGGTCGGCGCTACCAGCGTATCCGCCGGCATGCGCGACGCCGCGAAGGCTCGCTCGCGGAAGTACCAGTTCGCCGGCAACAGCGGCATCACCACGATCTGCACATCCTGGCGCACCGAATCCACCGTCTGGCGATACCAGAGCGGATACGAGTCGTTGTCGCCCGCCGTGAACAGCATGCCGCGCGGAGGAACAC
The DNA here is from genome assembly GCA_031373905.1 of Gemmatimonadaceae bacterium. Classification (GTDB taxonomy): domain Bacteria; phylum Gemmatimonadota; class Gemmatimonadetes; order Gemmatimonadales; family Gemmatimonadaceae; genus JACMLX01. Next base: position 87,659 of record JANMNM010000100.1, read on the forward strand.
TTTGAAGCAGCTCGGTCGCGATCATCGTCGGCAGCACCCGGTCAGGCATCCGATTCCGATTCAGTGCCTGGAAATTCCCGAACAGCATCAGCACCGGCACCGCGAAAATCAGCGCGACACTCGCACGCCGACGCCGAAGCAGCGCCCAGCAGCCCACACCGATCCACAGCCCCCAGCACCAGAATGCGAGTGCGAAGAAGTAGTCGCGTTCACGCGCCTCATGCACCGCAGCGATGGGCAGGACACCGATTCCAAATGATGGTCCGGCACGCAGGTTGAGCTGAGCGGCAACACCGAGACTCGCCAGCCCAAGGAGCAGCAGCATGACGCGCGCCGTGGCGCGATGCGAGCGCCAGTGAGCGACCGCGCCAGTGATCCCCAGCAGTGCGGCACCCAGGGTGAACGGCGTGCGCCGCCAGGCCGGGGTGACATCGTTCCACAGTGTCAGCGCCACCTGCCAGTCAGCATATTGCGCCACGTTCCCCAGTTGAATCCAGAACGGCGCACGACGCGGCCAGAGTGGTGCCACTTCGTACTGCGCGCGCGAGACAACGGCGAGCAGCCGACTGAGGGTATCCGGGTCTCCCTGGTTGAGGTAGGGCGCATGCCTGGCCCGCACAAGCAGAATCATCACGGCGCTCCAACCCACCAGCGTGAGCAGTGCGCCACGGAGCAACCATGAATCCGGCTGGCGATCGGACGTTGGTATCATCAGCGACCAGATGACAACGACTCCCAGACACGCTGCTGCTGCGGCCACGCCCCCACGGCTCAGCGCAACGCTGGCGGCCATGAGGCACGCCGACGGTACGAGAGTGCGCCACCGCACGCTTCCATCGGCATTCGTCAATGCGAGCAGCAGTGCGGCGGGCGTCGCAACCAGCGCGCTGAGGTGCAGCGGGATCGAGAGCGCTGCCAGGTACACCACGAGCACGCGCGCACGATCGTCATTCGTCCGATGTGCGCGCCACGCAGCTTCGAACTGCAGGGCGACGGACAGGAGCGCGACAGCGTAGACCTCGGTTTCCGTGGCGTTCAGCCACACGGTTCCCATGAGCCCTGCGCAGAGTCCGGCGACAACACCAGCCGCACGCGCGCCGGTTGCGCGAACGATCAGCGACGCGGCTATCGCGCACGCGCACGCCGTTGATACAGCGGAAAGGAGGGTGCCGACCTGCACCGGCGTGAGCAACGGAAGGATGCGCCATGACGCAGTGCCAAGCGCAACGTACAGCGGCGTGCCCGGCGGGTGCGGGATGCCAAACGAACCGATCGCGGTGGCGAACTCGCTCGCATCCCAGAACGTCAGCGTGGGTGCCGCCGTCGAGAAGTAGACGGCACAGAGCACTGCGAGGACCAGCGCGGCAGCCTGACGCGGCGGCGAAATCGACGTCATTTCCGCGAGGTCACGGACGCCAATGGTCGCCGGTCGTCCTCGGACCGGGGGCTCCGCCCGGCCACTGACCAATCCCCGCATGCTGGTTGCGACACGATCACAGTGGGGCTCCACGGCAGGTATCCGACTTCCCGTGCGCGACGCCCGGGCGATGGGACTCGCGAGACCGATTGGCCGTGCCGCCTTTCATTCTCGCCGTCAGTCCTACAGCATAATGACATGGACCGTCGAATCTTCCTCGCCGACCTGACACGTTACGCCGCCATCTGCGCTGCGGCGCCATCGGCCGGCTCGCTCTCACGTCGCATCCGCTTTGCCGAGGATCCGTTCGCGCTCGGAGTGGCGTCGGGGGATCCACACGCGACCGGCGCCGTGATCTGGACCCGACTGGGGCCACGTCCACTCGATCCTGGATGGGGAATGGATGGAGTCCGGACGCGCGTGGCGTGGGAGGTGGCGGAGGACGAGGAGTTTGGCCGCATCGTGCGCAGGGGGATGTACACCGCCGCGCCCGAGCTCGGGTTCTCCGTACATGTCGACGTTGATGGCCTGGCACCGGATCGATGGTACTTCTATCGATTCCGCGTTGCCGATGTTGCGAGCCGCGTGGGCCGCTTGCGCACGACGCCCGCCGCCGGCACGCTGACGCCTCTGCGATTCGCATTCGCCTCGTGCCAGCATTTCGAGACCGGTCTCTTCACCGCCTACGATCACATGGCGCAGGAAGAGTTGGATCTCGTGGCGCACCTCGGTGACTACATCTACGAATATGCGGGCATTGCGGGTCGGGTGCGCAAGCACGACGGCTTCGAGTGCCAGACGCTCGAGGAGTACCGTCGACGCTACGCACAGTACAAGCTCGACCCGATGCTGCAGACGGCGCACGCGCGCGCACCGTGGGTGGTGACGTGGGATGATCACGAGGTGGACAACAATTACGCCAACGAGGTCGGCGAGAACGTGTACGAGTCCGCCGAGCAGATGCGGCGCCGCCGCGCGGCCGCCTACCAGGCGTGGTGGGAGCACCAACCCGTGCGGGTACCGCGGGCCGCGTCGTGGGCGGACCTGTCCATCCGACGGTCCATCGAGTGGGGTGCGCTGGCCAGATTCTGGGTGATGGACACGCGCCAGTTCCGCAGTGACCAGCCGTGTGGCGATGGCACACAGACCGTGCCGTGCGGAACGTGGAGGGACCCGTCGGCCACCATGCTCGGCGATGCACAGGAGCGCTGGTTGGTGGATGGGCTCGCGGCCTCACGCGCGAAGTGGCAGGTGCTCGCTCAACAAATCATGTTCGCACCAGAGACGACCGAGCCGAAGCGGGGGGACCCGGTCTATATGGATGTGTGGAGCGGTTACCCGAAGGCGCGGGATCGGCTGCTGCGTGCGATTGCCGCGCGCGCGGCAGGCCGCACCGTGGTGCTGACGGGTGACATCCACAGCAACTACGTGCAGGATGTGCGATCCGGCTTCGACCGGCCGGACCGACGACTGATCGCGACGGAATTCGTTGGCACGTCGATTTCGTCGGAGGGCGATGGTGGCGACAGATCGCCGTTCTTCCCCCTGGCCGCCGAGGCGCGACGGCCCGAGGTGCGGTGGCACAACCATCGTCGGGGCTATGTGTCCTGCACCGTGACGCCAACGGACTGGCGGGCGGACTACCAGATCGTCGAGTACGTCTCGCGACCCGGCGCGCCAAAGGTCACCGCGTCCTCATGGCGCTGCGTGAATGGCAGGGCCGGAGTGGAGCGGTTGTGAAGCATAGTGGGCCGGAGCGTGCGCCGTGCGTGACTGGCCAAGCTGCGGCGGGAAAACGATCTTTGAGCAACCACCCTCTCCGGACAAGCCGATGACCGCAACCGCCCCGCTTCCGACGATGTCACCTGCGACGGATCACGACGCAGCGCTCGATGCGCTCTGGATGCCCTTCACCGCCAACAAGGCGTTCAAATCGCGGCCACGGCTGCTGGTTTCAGCGAAGGACATGCATTACGTGGCGGATGACGGCCGGCAGATTCTGGATGGCGCAGCGGGCCTGTGGTGTGTGAATGCCGGCCACTGCAGGACGCCGATCGTGGACGCCGTCCAGCGCGCGGTGGCCACGATTGACTTCGCACCTGCTTTCCAGATGGGGCACCCTGCGACATTCCAGCTCGCGAATGAGCTTGCCGCGCTGCTGCCAGGTGACCTCGATCGGGTGTTTTTCTCGAACTCCGGATCCGAAGCGGTGGATACCGCGCTGAAGATTGCGCTCGCGTATTGGCGAGCCCGGGGCGAAACGCAGCGGACACGCTTCGTCGGACGGGTTCGCGGGTATCACGGCGTCGGGTTCGGTGGCATTTCCGTTGGCGGTATTGCGGCGAACAAGGATGCGTTCGCGGGCCAGCTGCTGCCACACGTGAGTCATCTCCCCGCCACGCACGATCTCGCGCGCAACGCATTCTCCCGCGGCCAGCCGACACACGGCGCGGAACTGGCCGATGCCCTGCTCGCGATCATCGCTGAACACGGCGCTGCCAGCATTGCGGCAGTGATCGTCGAGCCGATGGCCGGGTCGACCGGTGTGCTGATCCCGCCGGTCGGCTACCTCGAGCGGCTGCGCGCCATCAGTGATGCGCATGGGTTGCTGCTGATCTTCGATGAAGTGATCACCGGCTTCGGTCGCCTCGGCGCGCTATTCGCCGCGCAGCGTTTTGGCGTGACGCCAGACATGATCACGATGGCGAAGGGGATCACCAACGCCACGATCCCGATGGGGGCGACGGCGGTGCGCCGGGGAATTTACGACACCGTTGTCGGCGCGACGGAACGAGGCATCGAACTGTTTCACGGCTACACGTATTCCGGCCATCCGATCGCGACAGCCGCGGCACTTGCGACACTGGCGCTCTATCGCGACGAAGGGCTCTTCGAGCGTGCGGCGGCGATTGCACCCGTGTGGCAGGAAATGCTGCATTCGCTCGCTGGCGAGCCGCACGTGGTGGACGTTCGCAACATCGGGATCGTCGGCGCCATCGAGATGTCGACGCGTGACGGTGCAATAGGCGCACGCGCCATGGACGCAATGCTTGGCTGCTTCTGGGACGAAAACCTCCTTGTCCGCATCACCGGCGACATCATCGCGCTCTCGCCTCCGCTGATCGTGAGCGAGTCCCAGATTGGCGAGATCGGCGAGCGAGTGCGCCGGGTGCTGCGCCGCATCAGCTGATCGGGTGCGCCGCCGGATCTATTTGGCGGTGACCCACATGCGCCCAGCGACGACGACCAGGAAGAGCGCAAATCCGCGCTGCAGCTCCCTCGAGGGGAGTTGCAGCGCGATCTTTGCGCCGATGAACGCACCGACGAGGATCCCCGGGGCGATCAGCAGTGCCGCGCGGAGGTCCATCGCGCCAGCCCGGTAATACTGCCAGGCACCAAGCGCGCCGACCGGCATCAGCAGCGCCGCCAGTGATGTGCCGGTGGCCGTCTTCTGCGACATCTGGGCCAGAATGACGAGTGCCGGCACGATCACGATGCCGCCACCGATGCCGAACAACCCTGAGAGAATTCCAGCGAGAAAACCAATGACCAGGATCTGCATGCACTCGTTCCGATGAGTTCGTGGCGACGTCGACGCCAGGTGTTGGCGACGGTCAGTCGAGGGTAACGAGCATCTTTCCGGTGTTCTTCCCACTGAACAGCCCGAGGAAGGCACCGGGGGCATTCTCGATCCCGTTCACGATCGTCTCGCGGACCTGCAACGAGCCGTCGGCGAGCATCGCGCCGATCTCCGCCTCGAAGAGTTCGCGCTGCGGTTCGAAGTCGCTGACGATGAACCCCTTCAGCGTCAACCGCTTGGAGATGATCATTGCCATGTTGCGCGGGCCGGGCGTGGGCTCGTTGTAGCCCGAGATGGACCCGCAGATTGCGACGCGCCCGAACGGCCGCAGCGCGCTGATCGCCGCCTCCAGATGGTCACCGCCCACGTTGTCGAAGTAGACGTCGATTCCCTTCGGTGCGGCGGCCATCAGCTGACGGAAAACGTCGCCGTCGCGATAGTTGAACGCGGCATCGAATCCGAGTTCCTCCGTGAGGAGCCGCACCTTGTCGGCCGACCCTGCGCTGCCGATGACCGTGCAGCCCCGGCGCTTTGCCAGCTGACCCGCGATGATGCCAACGCCGCCGGCAGCGCCGGAGATGAAGACGCGGTCGTCCGGCTTCAGCTCGACGAGCCGCAAACCGGCCCAGGCGGTGAAGCCTGTCACCCCAAGCACGCCAAGCCACGCCGAGACCGGTTTCACCGAGGGATCGAGCTTGCGGACAGCTCTTGCGTCGCCCACGAAGGACTCACGCCACCCCGACATCGAGAGCACGAGATCGCCTTCATTGAACCCCGTCGCGCGCGACGCGAGGACACGCCCGACTGCGCCACCGTCCAGTGCTGCGCCCACCTGGAACGGCGGAACGTATGACTTGGCGTCATTCATGCGGGAGCGCATGTACGGATCAACAGACATCACGAGATTCTTCACGAGAATCTGCCCGTCCGCCGGATCCGGCACGTCGACCGTCGCGAAGGCGAACGTGGCGTCAGTCGGAAGACCCGTCGGACGGGAGGCAAGGCGGACTTCGCGGCTCTTGGGCACAGGGGTCGCTCGGAGAAGTGTCAGGGAATGACGAACACCTGAACGCTAACTTGCCGACGGGGCATTGCGCCAAGCACCGTCGTGAAATCCGGATATTGCTATCTTCGCTGCTCCCCCACGCGATTCGATCATCGATCCCCAGACCGGAGCTGTACGTGCGCCCACGCGTGTCCGTCTACATCGCAACGAGCATTGACCAGTTCATCGCGCGCGATGACGGCGATCTGGACTGGCTGGCCGAGGTGCAGGAGGCGGGAGGCGGCGACTACGGGTACGCCGCGTTCATGGACACGATCGATGCTGTCGTGCTCGGACGGGTCACCTACGACGCGGTGCGCAGTTTCGAGTTGTGGCCCTTCGAGGGCAAGCGTGTGATCGTCGTGACCAACCGGCCGCTCCTCGCCGCGTTCAACGAGGAGCAGTATGCTGGCGCGCTGGCACCACTCTTCGACCGCCTCGGCGCGACCGGAGTCCGTCACGTCTACCTCGACGGCGGCGCGACGATCCGGCAGGCGCTGGACGAAGGTCTTGTCGATGACCTCACGCTTTCCGTTGTGCCGGTGATTCTGGGCACAGGGCTTCCGCTGTTCAGCCGGGGCATCCCGGAGAGTCACTGGACGCTCACCGGGAGCGAGCACTTCCCGACCGGCCTCGTACAACTCCGCTATCAGCGCCGCCGCGCCTGAGCGCAGACGCGCACTCAGGCTGCCGCAGACGTCCTACGGCCGTTTGCCCCACGTTGGGCCCGCGGGCTCCTTGACACTTCGAACTGGGTTGGCAGCGAGCAGTCGCAGCGCTTCCTGCACCGCGCGCTCGAGTTGCGGGTCACGCCCGGCGATCACGTCCCGAGGAAAATTCTCGACGTCGACATCGGGACCGACGCCTTCGTTCTCCACAGCCCACTTCCCGTCCCGGTCGAAGAAGCCGAGGCGTGGTGCCACCAGATTGCCGCCATCAACGAACGGGACCTGATCCGAGGTCGCGACAAGTCCGCCCCACGTTCGCGTGCCAACGAGGGGACCGATCTTCCGGCGCCTGAACATGTACGGCATGAGATCCCCGCCCGAGCCAGCCATCTCGTTGATGATCATCACCTTTGGTCCCCAAATCCCCGCCGACGGGCTCGCGAACGGGGTCCGATCGCCCACCGGGTTATTGAAGTAGCCGTCGAAGTCCCGGCTCAGCAGCTCGATGATGTAGTCCGCTGCCGACCCTCCGCCGTTGTACCGCTCATCGATGACCGCACCCTGCTTGCTCTGTTGCGCGAAATAGTAGCGGTTGAATTGCGTGTATCCGCCCTGTCCCGTGTTCGGCAGATGCACGTATGCAAGGCGCCCGGCAGAGAGGGAATCGACGGTGCGTCGGTTGCGTTCGACCCATGCGCGCGTGCGCAGACCCTGGTCATTTGCGACCGGCACCACCGTGAGGCGTCGCGCACCCTCGAGGGTCGGACGGGAATTGAGGGTCATGACGATCTGGCGATTGGCGGTGCCATCCAGCAGGCGGTGCACATTGTCCGTGTCGCGCAATTCCCGGCCGTCGATCGCCAGCAGGTATTCGCCGGGCCTGACGTCGATTCCCGGCCCCGCGAGCGGCGCACGCAACTCGGGATTCCAGCTCTCCGCATCATAGATCCGCGTGAAGCGGTAGCGGCCGTTCGCGACTGCCATGTCTGCACCAAGCAAGCCGCCACTGGCCGTCGGCACGTCAGGAAAGTCACCGCCGTTGACGTACGAATGACCGATCGCGAGTTCACTGCCCATCCAGTCGAGCAGGTAGTTGAGGTCCGTGCGATGCGCCACGAATGGCAGGAACCGACGGTACTGCTCAACGATCTTCGGCCAGTCGGTGCCGTGCAGGTTCGGCACGTAGAAGAAGTCACGCACCTTGCGGCGCGTTTCCTCGAACATCTGCGCATACTCGAGCTTTGGATCCCACCACATGCGAAGCTGTGCCGCCATCCGGCCGCTCCCGGCCGCCGGCGCGGTTGCCGCTCCGGCGTCGACGAGGAACAATGCGCCTTGCGCACCGCCCGTCCGATACAAGAGTTTCTTTCCGTCGGCACTGAGCGTGTAGCCCACCACGCCGCTCGCGAACGGGACCGTCTTCCGCTCCTTGATCGTGTAGCGATAGAGCGGTCCGCCGGGTGCGGTGGGCTGCGTCGGTCCGCTTGCCTCCACACTCTCCCAGAAGAAGACCGTGCCCGTGACACCAGCGCGCAGCAATGCCCAGTCCCGACTGACGACATTCGGAACGGCGATGATCCGCTGCTCGATGCCCGGGAAGTCAATGACGACGGCTGGTGCACGCACCGGAGACGCGGCGACGGGCAACACCGCGCCTGCCGCTGGAAGCGCAGGCGCAACGGCAGGCGGCGGCGCGACGGCAGGCGCCGGTTCGTCATCACTCTCCGGCGTAAACGGCGTGGGATCACCCGCCTTCAGCACGGCGAGGTAGAGCGCATTCGTGCGCGGACGCTCGTACGACGTCATGTCGAGCCATTGCGAGCGGAGTGCGAAGTCCGTGCTCGCGAGAAACCAGAGGTATTTCCCGTTGGCATCCCAGGCGGGAGACGTGGCGTCGGCGAGGCCATCGGTGACCTGCGTCATTTCCCCCGTCTCGACATTGAGCACCATGATCGCGCGGAAGTAACTCGGCAGCCGGCGCACAAACGCGATCCAGCGTGAATCGGGACTCCAGACCGGATTCATGGAGCGATCCGGCACCATGAACGCATCGCCATCGAACTTCTTCACCGCCCCCGACGCGACGTCGACGACCCACAGTCGCAGTGCCACGTCGGTGAAGAGGATTCGACGTGAATCCGGCGACCACGCCGGCGTGTAGGCAAAGCTCATCCCTGGCAGCGCGATGCTCCGTGGTTCGGACTGCCCATCCTGCCCTGCGATCATGAGCCTGTACTCTCCCGACGCATCGCTGAACCAGCTGACGAAGCGACCATCCGGTGACCATGCGGGCGCGCGCTCCGCGCTGCCGCTGGAGTTCGAGAGATTGCGGACGTCGCCCTTTTCGGCCGGAATCGTGAAGATCTCGCCCCGCGCTTCAACAACGGCGCGGCGACCAGTCGGCGAGAGCGCGATCGCCGTGATGCGGGACGAGACATCCTTCCACTGTGGCATCATCCAGGGGAAATCGCCCTTGACCACGATGGACACCGGCGTCGAGCGCGCGGATTTCGGATCGAGAAGGTGGACGCGTCCCGCCTGCTCGAAGACGATCGCGCCTCCGCCGGCATTCATCGTCTTGACGTCGAAGTCGGTGAAGCGGGTGACCTGTGATACGACGCGGCTGCGCCCGTCAAACTTCCAGACATTCTGGACGCCATCGCGATCGGAGATGAAATAGACATCGTCGCCGACCCACACCGGGTCGAGTTCCTTCGAGTTGAGAGGACGAGGCACGGTGTCGAGCGCGAATGTCCGCAGATCGAGCACCCAGATCGGCTTATTCTGTCCGCCGCGATAGTTGCGTCGCTCATCATCCCAGGAGCTCGCCATGCGGTACGCGACCCGGGTACCGGTCGCATTGATCTGACCCTGAAACGCGCGCGGCATTGGCATCGCGGTCTCCGGACCACCGGCCGTCGACACCGTCCAGAACCGTGGCACAGGTGACGGGGCACTGGTTTCGCGTGCGCTGGCAAAGACGACTCGCGCACCATCGGGAGTCCATCCTGTTGCCGCGTCGGGCCCTGGGTGCCACGTGAGGCGTGTCGGCTCGCCGCCCTCGATTGGCACGGTGTAGACATCCGCGTTCCCGGCATATGTCCCGGTGAAGGCCACCAGCCGGCCATCAGGCGAGATTCGAGGCTGCGCCGAGTTCCCCTGAAACGACGTGAGCCGTCGGGCCTGTCCACCGGCTCGTTCGACGACCCAGATGTTGTTGGCGTAGGCGAACGCGATATGCCGCTCACTGACGCTCGGCTGGCGCAGGAGGAGCGTCTCCTGCGCAGCGGCGGGAACCGCGGCGGCAAGGGAGAAGGCGGTGACAATCGATCGACGGAGCATCTGGCGACTCGCGTGCGTGGAGGGTGCAATCGGCCGTCGGCGCCGGACTCACGGTCGCCGCAGCCCAAACTTGCTGCGGCGAACGCCGGTTGACCACGCTGGGTGCCCCTCATCGGCGCAATCCCTAGGGAATCGGGGCGGAAGTGGCTACCGTGCGGTGATGCCGGCGTCCGAGCACCAACACCTGCCCCATGACCGAACCGAACCCCGACTCACGACAACAGTCAGCCGACACGCCCGCTATGATGCCGACCGAGGCCGCGGATCGGAAGGCAGCAATGCCCTTCATCATGCTGACAGTCCTGATCGACATGGCAGCGATCGGCCTCATCGTGCCGGTGCTGCCATCGATCGTCGGTGAATTCACGACCTCGCCGGCCGAGCAGGCCGGGTGGTATGGAGCGGTCAGCACGGCGTTCGGCTTCGCGAACTTCTTTGGGGCGCCGGTGCTGGGAGCCTTGTCGGACCGATACGGCAGGCGGCCGATCCTGCTCCTCGGTTTTTGTGGCCTGGCAGTGACGTTCTTCGCCACGGCGCTGGCGACAGCGCTGTGGATGTTGATCGTCGCCCGGCTCATTGGCGGCATGATGCAGGCGAACGCCGCCGTCTGCAACGCGTACGTCGCCGACATCACGCCAGCCGAACAACGAGCCAAGCGCTTCGGCATGCTCGGGGCGATGTTCGGCGTGGGATTCATCGTCGGACCGGTGGCCGGTGGCCTGCTGGGCGCGATCAGTCTCCGGCTTCCATTCTTTGTCGCCGGTGGATTGTCGCTGCTCAACCTCGCCTATGGCTACTTCGTGCTGCCCGAGTCGCTGGCACCCGAGAAGCGTCGTGCATTCAGCTGGCGGAGCACCAATCCGCTCGAGTCTCTGTCCAAGCTGTCGAAGCTTGGCTCGGTTGGTCCACTCGTCACGGTCGTGGCCTGCACCGTGCTCGCGCAGTACATCCTCTTCACGTCGTGGGTGCTCTACACCACCTTCAAGTTCGGGTGGGGACCGCTGCAGAATGGATGGTCACTCGCCGCCGTTGGCGTGGTCTCAGTGATCGTGCAGGGATTCCTGCTCGGGCCAATGCTGAAGCGGTATTCGCCGCAGAAGCTGGTTGTGTTCGGCCTGGTCTCGGCCACGCTTGCGAACCTGATGTACGGCCTCGCAACGGACGGCTGGATGATGTATGCGGTCATCTTCGTGAACGTGCTCGGTTTCACGGTGGGCGCGTCGATCCAGAGCCTGATCTCGGCTGCCGTCGATGCCAGCAGACAAGGGAGCACGCTCGGCGCCATCGCATCGCTCAACAGCCTGATGGCGGTCGTCGCTCCGATGTTCGGTGCGCCGCTGCTCGGTCTCGTGTCGCACCTTCCGAAAGGCGACTGGCGTATCGGTGCGCCATTCTATTTCTGCGCCGCACTGCAGGCGTTGGCACTGTCACTCGCGGTCAGGCACTTCCGTCGCGAGAAGTCCGGGGCGGCGGACGCCGCTGTCAGCGCTCACTGACGTGCGAGGCCGGCATCACGGTCTGCGCACCGGTGTCGCCTCGCCCAAGCCAGCGGAGTGCATCTTCACGAGCCCGGAAGACCTCGAGTGCGTCGTACGCCGCTTCGCCGCGCAGCGACTGAAACATGCGTGACACGCCGTAAAGGACGTCCGTCGGCGCAACGATCGCCGATCTCGTGTGATTCCCTGGCTCCTCGCGCTCACGATAGAGTTCGACGAGCCGGTGCAATCCGGCGCTCGTCACGCCCATGTGGGTCACGTCCGTCAGATCGATGAGATCATCGAGCGAGGAATCGTAGTGCGGGTCCGCCAGCATGGGCTCGAACGCCGCGAGCAACTCACGGTCACCGATCGAACCACGAATCGTCGCAACACGATGGTTCGTGGCGACCTCGAGCGTGAAGACGATGGATGCGATCGGCATATCTGAGTGATTCACACAGGAGACTTATCCCGTATCATGAGACTGGTCAAGCCCGCCGCGAATCAGTTGCCGAGCGGGCCTAACCCGGATTTCTCACCGTGCTATTGAATAACGGCTGCCCCACGTGGTATAAGGTGTTTGTCTAGAACGCCTTACAACGCACCGCGAGGACAGCCGTTATGCAGACAGAGTGTACGACCGGGTCGCTGACGTTTCAAGGGGTC
>JANMNM010000141.1:0-31333 GCA_031373905.1 Gemmatimonadaceae bacterium
TCCGACTGGCCGGAGCTGCGCGAGATGCTGGCGAACAGCGGGGCATTTCTTGCCAATGGCGGCACCGCGATTGCGGGGCCGGATGGTCAGTTCGTCGTTCAGCCGGTGGTTGGCCGTGAGGTGCTGGTGATCGCGGAACTCGACCATGCGTTGGTGCGCGGCGAGCGCCAGAACTTCGACCTCGCCGGACACTACGCGCGTCCCGATGTCACTCGGCTCGTGGTGGATCGCACGCGGCAGTCGATTGCGACGTTCGTGGATTGACGGGGCGCCTTCCGGCGCGCTGAGTGCGCAGCTCGTGGCTCGCTTTGTCCGCGTGCATTCGCGCACGGAATTGCATCGTCAGCGGAACGCGAGGCAGGCACAGAGGCCCTGCGATCAAGGCAGAGCTCGCCACGGCGCGTGGTGTGACGCGCTTACAACACTTGTTGCGCTCCTCTGCCACCTGAACGCGCGTGGCGCGGCAATAACAGCCGAGCTGCGTTCAATGGAAGAGTCTGCAATATACATTGGTAAAACATATACTTGCACTGTTGGGTTCGGTAAGTGCGGATGACCGAGTGCCTCAGCCATTACGTGGCACATGCATTGCTGAGGTTGGATTCGTCCCGCGCGATTGCCAACTTGGCGCTGTACTCCCAGGCTGCAACCGGTTCCTCCCCGCTCCGCGAACAGGAAAACTCATGAACACTCGTACGAAATTGTCCGTAGCGCTGATGTCCGGCGCACTCGCATCCGGTCTTGGGGCACAGGTGTTCAACGGTGGACTGCCCGCTGGGTATGTCTGCACCGCAGCAACGGCCGCGACCGGTTGCGGGACGAGCGGCGCCTCGGGCTCCGTCACGCTGGCTCCCGGTGGCGGTACCCAGTTTGGCTGGGTCTCGACTGCGGGTGGCAGCACGCGCAACCCGCTCGCCATTGCAGGCACGACGAACGGCTCCACGCTGACGTCATCGACGTTCACCGCGACTGCAGGGCAGGCACTCGGCTTCTCGTTCAATTTCATCACGAGTGACGGTGCCGGCTTCTCTGACTACGCGTTCGTGCGCCTTCTGTCCACGACGCCGGGTGTGGCGCCGATCGTGCTCTTCACCGCCCGCACGACCACGTCGGGCAACACCGTCCCAGGCTTCGGCCTTCCAGGGCTGTCGCCGGGCGTGACGCTTTCGCCGCCGGCCACTCCGATCAATGTCGTTCCTGGTGGCGGCGGACCGACGTTCGCGCCGGGTGGTGTCTCGGGTTGCTTCGACGTCGGCTGCGGGTTCACTGGCTGGATCACCGCCAATTACAACGTGGTCAACGCGGGCGACTACAAGCTCGAGTTCAACGTGTTCAACTTCACGGACGCGTTGTTCCAGTCAGCCCTTGCATTCGATTTCAAGACGGGCACTGGTGGCACTCCGATCCCGCCGACGCCGGGCGTCGTGCCTGAGCCGTCCACGTATGCGCTCCTCGGCGCTGGACTGCTGGCTCTCGCCGGAATTCGTCGCCGCCGCTCCGCCTGATTCGGGAGCTGTCGGAAGCTGCGACAACGTCGTGTGAGGCGGCCGGACCCTTCTGGGTCCGGCCGCCTTGTCGCTCGCGGTACCTCAGCTGAAAAGCGTCGAGCGGCGCGAGACGTATATTCTGCAGCGCAGCCGTCACCACCCGTGTGCGGCAGGGAGTCAGCGCCGTACCGATCGCGATGCCTGCCTGCGCGCCAGTCACCACCGCAACAAGTCGCTGCCTTCCCGACGCAACCGCCATGCAGACCCCGACCTCGGAAACACGTCGCCGCGCGATCATCGCCATTGCGACCGCCCTCTGCGCCGGATCACCGGCCGCTGCGCAGCGTCAGGCACTCTTCAACGGCGTGGACCTCTCAGGCTGGCATTCTGACGTTCCCGCAGTCGACAGCACGCCAGGCCTCGCGTCGCCGTTCCAGGTGAGAGGTGGAGTGCTCGTGATCGCAGGGAAACCCGCGGGGCACCTGATTTCGGACGCGTCGTTCAGGAACTACCGGCTCGAGGTCGAATATCGCTTCACCGGAACACCCGGCAATGCTGGCGTCCTGATACACGCGTCGACACCGCGCGCGCTGTACGGCATGTTCCCGAAATCGATCGAGGTGCAGATGGAGTCGGGCAATGCAGGTGATTTCTGGTGCATCGTTGAGGACATCGCCGTGCCGGACATGGAACGGAGGCGCGGCCCACGCGACACCTGGGGCATTACCGAGGGGAAGGGACGCCGCATCCGCCATCTCGTCGACGGTCGCGAGCACGCCGTCGGTGAATGGAACCGGATCGTGGTTGAAGCGGTCGGACGCACCGTTGCTGTGTGGGTGAACGGCACGATGGTCAACCGCGGCACGAACGCGACCGCAGATCACGGCCAGATCGCGATTCAGTCCGAAGGGTCGCCGCTCGAGATCCGCAAGGTCGCAGTGACACCCCTCGGGCGTCGCGTCGCGCGGCGATAGCTCGAGAACAGGCTACGCGCGCCGCGGCCGCACCACACGATAGCGGTGGCCGCAGACGGCCTACAGCAAACCGAGCTTCCGCAGCACCTCAGGTGGCGGACCTTCGAACTTGAGCAGCGGCACATTGCCGATGTACTGCAGATCCTTCATGCCGGCATCGCTGGTGTAGAAACCGCTCGCCGAAAGGTCGCGAACCTGGTCGAAGAATCGCGACGCGGCGAGAAACTCCGGCTTCGCTTTTGGTTGATAGCAGATGTCGTCGCAGATCTGCGTCCTTTCGGCGTTTGTGGCAACGGTAAATCGCTTCCCGAATCGCTTGCTGCTTTCCACCTCGAGCCAGGCGAGCCCGCCGCGCACGCTGACCAAGGCTCGTTCCGCCCAGTCGTACGGCGCGCTGACATACTCGTTTATGTACGCGGGGACACCAACCGCTGACGCACTGGGACTCTTCTCGTCCGCGGGAATGATCATGTCGCAGAGCGCCGAGAGCGTCACCAGCTCAGCCGAAGAAAGAAGTCGCGGCCAGTCGGCCTTCGCTGTCAGCAGGTTCGGATCTGTGGGCGTGCCACGCGGGCCGGAGCGCGGTGGAACGGGCGCCGGCGGGCTGCTCGCACGCCGCAACGGAACGACGGGCTGCTGTGCGTCGAGCGCAGTGGGCGCAAGCCCTTCAACCAGTGACGCACTGGTCGCGGCAACGGCCATCACCTTCAGCGCTTCACGACGGTCGATCGACGGTGTCGGTGTTTCGTCGCTCATCAGAGGTTCCCCCGGGCGCGTTCGGCCAGGATGTAGTCGCAGGTTCGCCAGGCCATCGCGAGGATCGACAGCGTGGGGTTCTTGTCCGCGTTCGAGACGAAGGGCGCACCGTCGGTGACGAAGAGGTTCTTCACCTCCCACGACTGACAGTACGAATTCAGCACCGACGTCGTCGGGTCTGTGCCCATGCGACAGGTGCCGACTTCATGAATGATCTGGCCGCCGTTGGCGATGACCTTCGCACCGTCCGTTTCGACCCTGCCGTTGATCTTGCCGCCCATGGCCTCGATCACTTCGGCGAACGTCTTCACCATATGGGCCGCTTGTTTCGTTTCGTGGTCCGACCACTTCCAGTGGAATCGCAGCACGGGGATGCCCCACTGATCGACGACATTCGGGTCGATCTCACAGTATGAATCCTCATTCGGGATCATCTCGCCGCGACCATCAAACCACATCCAGCTGCCGTAGTAGCGGCGCGCCTCCTCCTTGAATTTCTTACCGTAGGCGCCCTGCGTGTAGTGTTCGAGGCCCCCGAATTCCCCGGGACCCGGCATGCTTCGGCCGCCGCCGAACTCCACGTGATAGCCGCGCGCAAAACCGAGCTTGCCGGCAAGCTGCTCCTTGTACAGCCACCACGGCATGTACATGTGCATGCCGCTGGCACCGTCCTGATTGTGGGGCGGCAGATTCTCGAGGGCCGGGATCTGTCCGCCGATGCCGGCGCCGACCGTATCCATCAGGTACTTGCCAACCAGTCCACTGCCGTTTGACACACCGTTCGGGAAGAGTGGACTCTTCGAATTGAGCATGATCCGTGCGGTCTCACAGGCGCTCGCCGCGAGGACGACCACGCTCGCCGACACATGGCGGTCGGTGCGCGTCGTCTTGTCGATGTAGTGCACGCCGGTCGCCTTCCCGGTCCGGTCGACGGTGACTTCGCGCACCATGGCGTCCGGGACGATGTCGACGTTGCCTGTCATCAGCGCGGGTGGCAACAGGACCGTCGTCGACTGGAAGTTCGCCTTGATCGAACATCCCCAGCCGCAGGGCGTGGCCCAGAAGCAGGCCTGACGCTGTCGCATCGATTGCGCGAGCACCCGCTGTGCCAGCGCATTGCCTGGATGCAGCTTCGCCGGCAATGCGTCCGCGTCCTGTCGTCGGGTCATGATGGCCAGATGCGCGGGTATCACTGGAATGCCCAGTGGCGTGGCGTGTTTCTTCGCCAGCAATTCCGTGGCCCGTGGTGCCGGCGCGGGCATCAGCACGCCAGGTGGCGACGCCGGCGTGTTCTCGAGATTGTCGTCGCCACCGTACACGCCGATGAGCATCTCCGCGCGGTCGTAGTACGGCGCCAGCTCCTGATACGTGAGCGGCCAGTCGGCGCCCAGTCCGTCGCGCGACTTCGGTTTGAAGTCGTACTCGCCCATGCGCAGCGAGATGCGACCCCAGTGATTCGTGCGTCCGCCAAGCATGCGTGCGCGCCACCACTTGAAGTCAGTTCCCGGCGCGTTGGTATATGGTTCGCCGGGCACTTCCCAGCCACCATCCACCGTCGCGTCGAAGAAACCGAATGGCTTGTGTTTCGTACCGCCGCCGAGGAGCGGGGCCTGTCGTGGCAGCTTGAACATCGGTGTCTCGCGCACAGGGTCGTACGTGCGGCCGGCTTCGAGCACCAGCACCTTGAGCCCGGCGACGGCAAGTTGATAGGCAGCCATACCGCCGCCGGCGCCTGATCCGACGACGATCACATCGTACTTCGTTTGCGACTTGGGACTGGCCTGTACCACGTCGTGCGCTCCTGGAAGGGTCCGTGAAGAACTTACTCCCGGGCAGCGGAGGCGCGAGTCTGGCTGCGCGCGTCGAGCGGGCTGCGTGGCACGCACTGGGGGCGGTGTCGACAGCACACTGTGCGCAGGGCGGGATGACGCCGCGTTCGGGGCGGCCCGACGACCGTGAAGGGGACAGGCTTGCGGGGTGGAAGCGGCTCAATCGACCACCTAGCTTGCCCGTGCGATGCGACGGAAACCGGGAACCTCAACAGCGAAGGGTGCGCGCTCGGCTGCCCGTGACGCGCGCCGCGAGCGTGAGGCGAAGCGAACGGGATCACGCCGGCGTGACGCCGCCGCACCGAGTGCCGCAGACGCAGAGAGTTCCGTGGGCCTCGCGGCGCCGAACGCAGCAGGCGATACCACGGGAGGAGTGTTGCCGCCGACGGGCGACGCGCGGCCTTCCGCCACTGCGGACGACACGGAAGTCGGGAACAGCGACGCGTCCGCCGACCGGCTCTCGATTGATGCGAGCGGCGCGGACGATGACCTTCGGCGTGTGGAGCCAGTTGACGCCGTGATCGCTGACGCGGCGGCCGATGTTGCATTGCTGACCGCGCCGGTTGAAGGGATCATCCCGAACGATGCGTCGTGTGACTCAGACGGTGACGCGCCTGATCACGACGCTGCTGGCGCTTCGCACGACGTGTCGGTCGATCCTGCGGACGCCGGCGTGACAGCAAACGGCGCGCTCGATCAGACGCGTGCCGAAAGAGCCCAACGCCTCAGCGATGCGAGCAACGCCGCCGCACGCTTCGCGCGCGCTGTGCACGAGATCTGCAGCGAGGCGGACCGCGACCTGAGCAGCGCCGTTGACGCACGGCAGGAACAACAGCTTGCGTGGCTGGTGTTGTGTGACCGTGGCTGGCCATCCGGCCGGACACTCGACGACCACGTTTTGCCGACCGTCCACGGCTGGCTGGCGGTCTGGAAGGAGTTCTGTGCGATGCCCGTGAAGGCCGATGGCATCATCGACCGATTCCGGTTGCGCGGCATTCAGCAACGGCTCGAGAAAGCGGAAGTAGCGCTGCGACCGTCAATCCCAGTGGAGCTCTGGCGGCTCGTCAGCCCGCTCGATGCAACCGGTCGATCGACACTCGCGTATGCGTTGCAGGCGGTCACAGGACTGGAGGCGGCGAACACGCGATTTGCGGCAGCGCTGAGCCGGAAAGACGTGCTCAGCGCTCGGTTCGCCGAGCTGGGTGTGCAGGCGCGGGAGCTCGGGTTGACGCCGCCCGCCGCAGTGCTGGATGTCGAAGCCTGGCGCAGCCTGGCGGAACAGGCCTGCAACGCCGCGTAAGGCCGCGCGGTGTTCCGCGAAAAGAATCGGGTGGTAGCATCGCCGGACGGTGGCGCTCACGAACTATCGCGTCGCCGTGCCGGGATGGTGACATTGTGTGATGCCTGACACACCAGAATCCCCTCTCGCCTTGCCCGATGCGACCCGGGCCCACGAGTCCGCGACCGCGATGATCCGAGCCTCAACGGTGTTTCTGACGTTGACGGTGATCGGCATGCTGGTGTATCCCGGTGGCAGCTACTACGACCACCACGCGGATCACTACGTCTTCCTCGCGAATTTCTTCAGCGACCTGGGCGCAACGCGCACGCAAGCGGGTGCCAGCAACGCGCTGGCGTGTGCGCTGTTCGTCATCGCGCTGGGCTCGCTCGGTCTGGCGCTGATGAACTTCTGGCCGGCAGCGACATGTATCAGCGGAGGTGCCAGCACACACCGGCGCACCGTGTTGACGTCGCAGGTGATGGCAGTGCTGGCCGGCCTCTGCTTCATCGGCGTTGCTGCGGTGCCGCACAACATCAACAACGCGCTGCATCTGAAGTTCGTGAAGGCAGCGTTCGTGTTCCTGCTCGGCTTCATCGGGCCGGTGACGTACCTTCTCAAGTCGTTCAAGTGGCCACGAAGGGATTTCTGGATCGGCATGGCGTATGTGATCGGATTGATCGCCTACGTGCTCAACCTCTTCTTCGGGCCGAGCATCCGGACACCGTGGGGTTTTTCGTTTCAGGTGGTGACTCAGAAGCTGTTCGTGTACTACTCGGTCGCGACAGTCGCGGTGCTTGCACTGTCCGTGCGACGTGAAGCAGCGGCGCGTATCGCGACGTTGCCGACGGACCCGGTCATCTTTCGCGTCGGACCCGCTCCCGACGACGAGCGCTGACTGCCTGGCTGCGCGGAGCGGCTGTCGATCGGTGCCGGGGCGCGGCATGCGAAGGTCAGCCACATCGCCAGGGGCGAAAGACGTTCGTCATTTCATTGTGTGGCGGCTCATCACGCGCTGCCGGTGCCAAATGCGTCCGCCGCAGACACTGCCTTCTCGCAGATCGTCAGTAGCGCGAGTCACGCCGTGTTGTGCAAGTGCTTCGCAGAGTGGTGCCGGACAGAGGCATCTCGGTGGATAGGCTCGATCGAATACTCGTGTTCGTATCACCGAGCGAGACACTTCATCGGTGCCTTGCGTCTTGTGCGGATGTGACGCTAGTTAGCTCACGGCGTGAAACCGCATGAGTGCGCGCCGCAGTCTGCACCGCATCACCGGAGAGGCGAAGATGCTCGAGTGGATACCTGTCGTGCTCGGCAGTGCGCTGGCGTTCGTCTTCGTTCGGCGTGCGGTGTCGGATTGGCTGCTCTGGTCGTTGCTCGTGGCGAGCGCCGCTGCCAGTGCATTTCTAACAGGGGAGTTGTTCGATGCGCCGACACTCATGGCCGTCGATGCATTGCTCGTTGCCGCCGGGTTCGCCGGCACGCGCTTTCTGCTCTCGCATTACTCACGCAGAGCCAACGCGCCGATTCCGCGCCCGCAGTAGCTGGCTCCGCGCTGGCACGTCCAGTGCATGAACGTGCTGCGGCGCTGAAGTCTTCTCGGCCCTCGCAACGGATTGCCGACTACACATCGGCACGAGGTGACACTCCCGGCTCCCACCGCGGTCGATGACATGCCACAACGCCCGATTCGCGACGTTCTCGTCCGAGACCTCGTCTTGCCCGGTGCGACGATCCCGATCCGGAACATTGATTGGTTCCGGACGCTCGCTCCGGGGATCAGGCTCCCCCCGGGAACCGTTGCGCCAGACCTGTTGCGCGTCCCGGTGAAGCATGCCGAGCTGGTATTGCGCAGCGTGATTCATCTCGTTGCGGACATCCGCGCCGACGCGCCACCGACTGTCGTGTGGGTGCTCGGCAAGGATGAACTGCTCGTGCTGCTCGACAAGACCCGCCTCGCATGCGCACCAGGGCTCGTCACCGTCTCACTGTTCGTGGAGTGTGATGAGGTGCGCGGAACGCAGAAGGTGGAGGTACCGTTCGCGGTCGGGTCGCCCACGCGACCTTCCGGACTGATCATGTCCACATTCGACAGAGTCGCCGCGCCGGCGCCCGTCGCGGACAACTGGTCAGCGTCGATTTCCGCTTTCGCGTGGGAGGCGCTGGTCACCTTGGCACAGCAACTTGCGGCCGGCGTCGGGAATGATGCCTCGAAGCGACCTCTGGTGCCAGGGACGATCGCAGCGGATGCAGATCTGCTTCTCGTAGGCGCGATGGCGCGAAATGCGCTCTCGCTGCTGGCCACGCCGTGAGCGTGGGCGCTGAACTGGATGCCTTCGAGGCGCTGGCAAAGGCCCTCGGCATCCTCCGCGATGATGGCAGCCCGAATGACGCGTGGTTCGCTGATCCGATAGGCGAGAACAGCAACGCCCGTGGACTGCAGGACATCCTCTCGAGCGATACGCAGCGCGAGGCGCTGCTGACGTTCGTCGACGATGTCCTCGGCGCGCCAGATCGTGCAACGCGCGATGGCGCGACGTGGGTGCCGCTGTTCAGCGACCGCTCCCCGGACGTGGCGATTTATGCGGTCGTGAAGCCGGTCAGCGGTGCCGTCCACATCGGCATTGGTTTTGAACACACGATGGCCGCTGCGGCACCGAGCGTCGCGACTCGCGTGCACGTGCCGATTTTTCGGGCACAGCGTGGCGACGCGGCGCTGACTGCGATCGGTGATGTTCCGCCATGGCTGCTGCTGGGCCGGACGGAGGGACGGATCGACATCACGCTTGACCTCACGCTGCGCGCGACGCCGCCAGCGGTCGGAGCTCCGTCACTCGGTGCCCTGGCAGTGCAACTCGGTATTCCGACGGACGGATCCGCCAACTTGCGGCTCGCGATGGAGCTGCGCGATCTGCAGCTTCCCGGGGCGTCTGCGCCACGAACGATGACGCTGGATGCGTCCACGCCCGGCGCACTCGGTGCGGAAGTTCTCGAGCTTCTGGCGACGCTCGTGCGCGCGCAGGTGGACTCGCTCGTTGCAGCCTCGCCGCTGCCTCCAGAGGTTGCAGGGCTGCTCGGACTGCTCGGGCTGCGCGGCGTGCCCGGGCTTCCGCCTCTTCCGCTCAACGAGCTTCCCACACGCGGAATTGACGCAATCGTGCAATGGCTGCGAGGTGTGTTCGATGCCACCGCGTCGCGCGCCGCATGGTTCGGTCAGGCAAGCCAGATCATTGGTGGCGTCGTCGACGCCGGTGCGGAGAGCGTCACGGTCAACAGCGGCGCGCTTTCATTCACGGTGGGTGTGAAGGCGTCCACGGGCTCCGGGGGCGCGCTCAGCGTTGTACCGTGGGTCTCGATGGCGCTCAACACGACGCCCGGTGCGAGCGTGCGAATCGCTGTCGATCTGTTGCGCGCCGACCTCGCGACTGGCACGGTCACGGCAGTTCCCGATCTCCGCGCTGAGGCGCTCTTCGGTAACCAGGCTGGCGGTGCGGCGCTGCTGACTGGCTCGACTGCGGTGGGCGGGCTGCGCACAGGCCTCGTCCTCAAGGCTGACCGACGGCCGGCCTTCTCGCTCACGCTGCACAACGTGACGGTTGCGGGAAGTGTGCACGAACTGCTCGACATCTCATCGCCGGGCGCGGCGGTGACGGCGGTTGACGCGGTCGTCTCCGGCGCACTCGAGAGCGCAATTGCGCAGTTTGGCGCTGCCGGTGACCTGCTTGGGCGGTTGCTCGGCATTCGCGCTCCGGCGGGAGTCTCGGCAGTCTCGTCCACGGCCCTCCTCGCGAATCCGCTCGCCGAGATGGCGCGCTACTGGCGCGATCTCACTGCGTCGGCACCCGCGATGGCCGACGTCCTTGGCGCCTTTCGGACGCTCGTTGCGCAGGCGCCGCGCGCAAGCGCCCCGGGGGCTGGAACGGCAGCGGATCCGTGGCGTGTGGAGCTTGCGGCGCCCCTCATCCTGTTGGTGTGGCGTGACGGCGATGCGCTGGTGATCGATGCGGCGCTGGACATCGTCACGCCGGTGCTCGACGACCATGTCGTCACGACAACGCTGCGCGCGTCGCTGTTGCGACTTGGCTTCGCCCCGGTGCAGGTGACGTTCGTTGGTGCGATGGCCGCGAGTGTGACGCTGCAGCACACCGTTGGTCCGCTGGAGCTCAGCATTGGTGACATCGACCTGACCGCCGATGCATTGCGGGCGGTGGTGTCGTGGAGTCCGGCGCGAGGATTGTTGTTGGATCTCGAGGCACCCGCGTCGCGTGCGATCATCTCATCGTCACGAGTCGAGACTGAAATTGCGTTGCCGCTCCCGGTGCGTGGAGCGGATGGCCGGCTGGCACTTTCTGATGACCTCTGGGAGGACGTGCAGGCGTTGGTGGTGGCACTCTGCGCTCACGCTGAGATGCCGATCATCGATGAACTGCTGTTGCTCATCGGTTGGACCGGTGACGGGCCGGAGCTGCCGCTTGCAACGCTGGTCGAGGGGGACGCGGCGCTGGCGATCCGCGTGTGGCTGGCCGAGTTGCTGCTCGATTGTGACAACGTTCGCGCGGCGATGAGTGTCGTCGCACGACTGCTGAGTGGCGGACTGCTGGCGGAACCGCTTGGAAGCGGCGGTGTGCGATCGCCGTATCGCTGCCCGGTGGCTGGCAACGAACGCGCGCCGGCACTCGTGGCGTGGCTGATTCCGCCATGTCCGCCAAGAATTGAGACGGGGAAGAGCGCGCCACCGCGTTGGTCGACTGACGTGCCCGAGGATGGCGAGTCGCTCGAGTCACGTTTGCGGGGTGTGTCGGGACAGTTGCCTGCGGTCCGCGATCTGCTCACGGGCCGCGATTCGCTCGCCACGGGGTTCGAACAACTCATCACCCGGTGGACCGATACCGACGGTGTGCTGGCCGTGCCGATGACTGTCCCGGCGGATGTCACGCTCGTCCGGCGCGGCGATACCTCGTACGACGACATGGTGGCGGAGGGAGCCAGTGGGTTGCTGGCCCGCCGCGTCTTCGAGACGATGCCTGCGACGGTTGTTCATGTTGGCTGCGAAGCGATCTGGCGCACGGATCGGCCGGCCGGGTTCTTCGTTGATGCGAGCGGGCCCTCGGAAGAAGGGAGCGTGACGGCAACAGGGACTGGCGAGTGGTTCATCTGTCTCCCGTCCGTTGTCGTTGCCCGCAGCGCACGCGCCGATCGCGATGCCGTCGCCGAGCAGACCGACCGACTGTCCCGGATACTCGCCACGCGGACAGCGCCTGTTGCCGTCATCGCATATGGTGCGGCCGCCGCCGCAGCAATTCGGACGGCGTCCGGGCGGACGGTGATCACCGAGGTCGTGACCATCGGCGCACCGTGGAGCACGCCGAGTGTCGCAGCGTTCAGGACAGGGCTTGGTGCCGACGCATTGCGAGTGCTCGAGCGGCTGCTGCGTGTGGAGACGCCGCGCCTGATTCCGGTGCAGCGCGCTCTGACTGCGACGCCAGCGGACGTGATGCGCGACGTCGTCGATCGCTCGCTCAGTGTGGCCAGCGATGACCAGTCACTGCCAAACGCCGGTGCCGAGCCGCGACGCGCGGGACTTGCGTGCCGCGCCGTCTTCGGCGCGCTGAGCGAAGATCGGATTCGCGTCGGACTCGGCGCGCTGCTGGATGACGGCATCTCAGCGCGGTTCGACGCGTTGCGCGAGTCGGAAGAAACGCCGGTCCTGCGCAGCGCGCTGCACGTCGGTGTCGACATCCCGGTGCTGGCCGCGGTCCTCGGCGGAATTCGCGTCGGGATTGGCGCGACGTTCGACCTGGCGGCGATCGAGCGCGATGCCGCGAACGGCATGCGTGTTTCCCTCGCGCGCAGTGCCACAATACACGTTGAGCTTGGCGTCGTCGACGGGTGGCTGATCGGCGGGCCGAGTCCGGAACCATCGGACGTGGATGTGCGGTGGATGTCGGTCAACGTCACCGTGCCGTTCGATGCTTCCGCCGGCGACACCGAGTTCGTGTTCTACGAAGCCACGGGTCTTGGCGCATTCCGCGAGCGATGGGTGGTGCGCGCTGATGCAGACGGCCTGACGGCGACGCGGGCCTTGCCTGAAGTGCGTGCTATGCTGTCCGCAGTCGTTGCGCGGCTGCATGTGGCGTCGCCTGAGCTGGGTGCGCTGCTCGATCTGCTCGGGCTGGTGCGTGACGGCGGGTTGGATGTGTCAGGTCTCGATCGCCTGTTGTTCGAACCGGGCCTGGTTGCGGCGCGCGTTCGCGCGCGGGGACTCGAGGTCGCGACTTCGCTTCGCCGTCTGGTGAGCGGCATGGCCGGAACCGCGTCGGCGATGACGTGGAGTGTTGGGGATGCGACGCTGTCACTTGACGCTGTCGAGCGCACCTTCGCGGTGAACCTCACCAGCACGCTCGGTGATGTGACGCAGTGCACGATCGCGGTGGCACTCGGTGCCGGTGGAACAGCGAGTCTCGAGGTCGCGCTCGGCGCCCTCGATGCGAATTCGGGCGGTGTGCGACTGGTTGGTCGGGCGGGGGGCACCAACGGTCTCGCCGTCGAGTGGAAGGGTGCCGGTGCGGCGGCGACACGGACGATGGCCTTGCTTCCGGCTCCCGACGTCATGGCGTTCCGCAGCTTTGCGAGCACGATCGCTCCCGCCTTCGTGATGCAGGCGCTGGCGCGCGCACTGCGCGACCGCGCCACCGAGGCGGGCAGTGCGGCAATGGACGCCGCACTCGATGCGCTCGCTCTGCTGCACGACGCCGATGCGGAAGGGAACCGCGCGATTCGTCTTCCGGTGGCGCTCTTTGACGATGCGTCGGGGTGGCTGCGTCATGGCGCGGAAGCGTGGCGAACGGACACCGTTGGCAGCATGGTGCGACTGTTCGATGCGGTCGCGCCATTGGTTGCGCCAGGGCGCGGTGCGGTCGCCGGTTGGCCAATCGTGCCGGGTGTGAAGGTCAGCTACTCGGGGACGGGCGGGCGATTGTCGCTCACGCTGGACGCGGTGCTCAGTTCGACCGTGGGAACGGCGCGGGTTGAAACGCGCGTGCTGGCCGGCGTACGAATCTCGGGCGATGGCCGGGCAGAGCCGCTGCTCGATACGGCTGTGCTCGTGGACGGGACCGGGTTGCAATTGAGTGTCACGCCCGCGATCCAGCTGGCGTTGGTACGGCCGGCACCGGCGCCGTTGCTCGCGATCTATCCCGCAGGGTCGGGTCTCGGATCGGTGCTGCGGGGTGTCGGCACGACGGTATTGCCGCCGGTGTTGAACGCAATCGCGGCACGGCGCAGCGATGCAGCCGCGTCGCTGACGAAGAATGTCGGTCGCGCACTCTTCGACCTCGGTGCAGCACTGGAGCTGCACGATGGCACGAACTTCACCGCGCCACTCCTGACGACGTTCAGCGCCGATCCTGCGTCGCGCCTGCTCGCGCGTCTGCCGGCGCTCGTCGGACTCGGCACGGCACAGCTGGCGGCTGCACTCGATCCACTTGCTTCGCGTGTTCGTGTCGTGGGGCCTGCCGCAGGGCGCATCACACTGCAGTTCGGCAGCGCACAGCAGGTAACCGTGACGCTCGACACGAGCGGACCGACGCCTGTCGTGCGCTTCGGTGGCACACTGGCGCTTGCCGCCGTGGGAAACATCGCGATCGAGGAGTTGCGGCTCGCAGCCGACGGCGTTGGCATCGCGGTGCGCATTGGACCCGCGCCGTTGCTGATCGGAGGCGTGATCCTCCGTCCGATGCTCTCGGTGCGTGCCGGAGTCACGGCCGCCGGCGTCTCGCGTCTGGCGGCGATCGGCCTGTCGCTGAACGAGACGGGAGCGAAGTCCGTGGACCTGCGGTGGGCACTCAACGGGACCGTGCCGCAGATGGCGATCGTGACGCGCGGCGTGAGTGAATCGGTCGATACGAACGCGGAACACGTCGCGCTGGCACTACTGGGCGTGGCGGCGTCCATTGCCAGCGGGATTGCGCTGCCGGTATTGCGTCCCAGCCTTCCGCAACGTGCGATCGACGGGCTGTCCCACGTTTTGTTCGACACCAGTGGTGCCAGCGTTGCACTCGATCCGACGTTCTTCACGGACCTGCTCGAGCCCGAGAAGCTGTTCGTGCGTCTCAAGCGTCTGGCGTGGAATCTTGCGACGCTCTCGCCGCCACTGAGCGTCACGATCAATGGTGTCGTGAAGATTTCGCTCGCCGCGGACGGTGCCGGCGCGAGCAAAAGGCTCGGCGTGGCGCTCGCGCTGGTTGGCGCTGCAAAGCGGCTCGAGCTGACGTCTGGTGACCCGACGGTCGCGATCGAGTTCGCGGACGTCGACTGGATTGCCGGGGCACCTGTGCTGCCCGGCATGACGATCGGGGTGCTGCAGGGACAGGTCACAGCCGCTGGTGACGTTCAGCTCGAGATTGACGCCGGACTGACAATCGCAGGCATTGCGCTCCGGTTCTCGAAGAGCGGTGGTCCGTTGCTGAACCTCGGTCCGGTGTCACTGGATGGGATCGCGGTGCACCTGTTCGGCGAGATCTCGTCGGCTGGTGTTGGCGCGGGAGTGCAGCTCGAGCTGACGGGACTGGCGATTGCTCCATCGGGCGCAGGTGGCAATCCGGTGGCTGGCGGAATCCTCAGTGACGCGGCGCGTGGCGGTGCGAACAACCGGCCGGCGTTCAGTCCCGGCGTGGCCATCCAGGCGCGCGCCGGTGGCAGTGTTGGTGTCTCCGTGCGCGCCGGGCCACCACCGGGCCCATGGTGGCTGGTGGTGCAGCGTGAACTGGGTCCGCTGTACCTGGAGCGGATCGGTTTCGACAGCCGCTCGGACGCCGGCAGCATCACGCGACTGCAGCTGCTATTTGACGGGCGCGTGTCGATCTTCGGCATGACCGCGGCGGTCGATCAGCTCTCGCTCACGTGGAGCGGCGGCGATCTCTTCGATGCATCGCGGTGGCAGGCAGACTTGGCTGGACTGGCGGTGTCAGCCGACATGGCCGGGGTGTCAATTGCCGGCGGCCTGCTGAAGGATTCCAGCGGCGGCTACATGGGCATGTTGCTTGGCCGTTTCGGCACGTATGGCCTCACGCTGTACGGTGGCTATGCGGTGATCGACAGCAACCCCTCGTTCTTCATCTTCGGCGCGTTGAACGGACCGATCGGTGGTCCACCGGCGTTCTTCCTGACTGGCATTGGCGCAGGCCTTGGCATCAACCGCCAGCTTCGTGTACCCGACGACCTGTCACAGTTCGGCGAGTACCCGTTCATCAAGGCACTCGACATCGCGGCGTCGGTGTCGGATCCGATGGTCGAACTGCGCAAGCTGAACGACTACTTCAAGCCGCAGGTCGGGCAGTTCTGGATCGCGGCCGGGATCAGTTTCACGAGCTTCGCGCTCGTCGATGGCATTGCCGTGGTCGCGGTCGCATTCGGATCCGACGGTCTTGACATCAACCTGCTCGGGCTCGCGCGGATGGCGCTGCCTCGACCGCAGGTTGCGCTCGTTTCGATCGAGCTGGGACTGCTCGCGCGATTCTCCACACGCGAGGGGCTCTTCAGCATCCGTGCACAGCTGACGGAGAATTCGTGGCTGTTGTACCCGGAAGTGCGCCTCACTGGTGGCTTTGCGTTCGTGGTCTGGTGGAAGGGCCCGCTGCGTGGCCAGTTCGTACTGACGATCGGTGGGTACCATCCGCGTTTCCATCGCGACGGCTATCCTGAGGTGCCGCGTGTCGGTCTCATGTGGCGCGTGTCGAACGCCATCGTCGTCAAGGGCGGCGCCTACTTCGCGTTGACGTCAGAAGCACTGATGGCTGGCATCGAAGTGACAGTCAGTGCGGACTTCGGCTGGGCCTGGGCACGCATCGAGTTCGGCGCGAATGGAATCGTGTACTTCGACCCGTTCTGGTTCGAGGTCGAGGCCTACGCCACGATCAGCGCCGGAGTGAAGATCAAGACCTTCCTCGGCACGGTGCGGTTCAGCCTCAGCACCAGCGCTGGACTCCTGGTGCACGGTCCTGATTTTGGCGGTCGTGCGCGGTTCAAGGTCGGGCCGGCGTCGGTCACGGTGCCGTTCGGCAGCGACAGCAAGAAGAAGGGCGATGTGCTCGACTGGACCGCGTTCGTTGCCAAGTATCTGGAAGTCGGGGATCGGGGCGGGGCACGCGCGCTGTCGGCCATCACCGGACTTGGAACACTCACGAGAAAGGCTGGAGCGGGGAAGGCCGAGTCGGCGGACGGATCGGCGGCGCGACCATTCGAGGTCTTCGGCGAGTTCCAGATCGCAATCGCATCCATCGTTCCGATCACGCTGGTGGTGCTTGGTCCATCGAATGCGACTGTGAGCGTCGATCCGCGTCGACCCGACGATCGGGCC
This sequence comes from Gemmatimonadaceae bacterium, assembly GCA_031373905.1. Classification (GTDB taxonomy): domain Bacteria; phylum Gemmatimonadota; class Gemmatimonadetes; order Gemmatimonadales; family Gemmatimonadaceae; genus JACMLX01. The sequence goes on from JANMNM010000141.1 coordinate 16,683, forward strand.
ACGAGCCTTGGCATCGCGCCGATGGGCAGCGGCGGAATGGCATCGAAGTTGACGCTGATGCTGGTTGGCACGTCGCCCGAACCGGGTGTGGCTGGGCCCCGGCCTGGCGTGCTGGATGCGCAGATCGCTCGCATCGGGCTCGATCTCGAAGCCTTCCCGATGGGCGTGTGGGGTGAGCCGACGTCCGGGAACGATGCGATTCCGAAGGGCGATGTGGTGTTCGCACTCAACCGGTTGCGCTTCGATCTTCGTCGCGAAGTCGGGGCGAGTCTGCTGCCCGCAATTCCCTACAAGCGCGTCACGTCCGGTCGGCTGCCGCTGCCACTTCAGGCGATCGGTGGGGAGCGCGCCACGCTGTTCACGACCGCCGGCGGGCTCTCGATTCCGGCACCGGCGACGACGGCTGCATCGATGATTGCCGCCTCAGCAACGTTGTTCGCGCGTCGCAACGAAGAGCTGCCGGAGGGCATGCTGGCGCGCGGCAATCCAGGCGCGATGGCGTCTGCTGCGTTCCGTGGTGATCGAGTGGCACCGCCGATGTTCGGCACGCTGGCGGATGGCTTGCGTCGCACCAACGCTGGTGACGCGACCGCCGCCGCGGCGACATTGCCGGTCGCGTCCGCACCCGCTGGCCCGCGGCCGCCACGGCTCGCTGGTGTGCTGGCCGGTGGTGCCGGAGTGATTGACCGCGGCGCCAGCACCACCGTTGGGAACGGCGCAGTGAAGCGCCGTCCCGCACCAACAATCGATTCGGTTCGCTCGAGAGTCACGCGTGAGCTCCCGGTGCAACTGACGCGCATGGCACGGCCCGGCGTCTCGGCCGAGCGGACACTGCTGGCGACCGGTGTGGTGCCGTTCACCGGGGCGCCAGGCACGTCTCGCAGCGTTGCGGTGGGTCGGACCAGCAGCGGCGGCGCACTCGGTGAGCTGGTCGGCGGATTGAGTGTCACCGCGCGTCCACGCCGTGCCGCGGCAGCGGCGGAGTTGCTCCATGCCGGCGACCTGGTGGTACTGCACTCCGCTGATGCGAGTATCGACCTCGATGCGACGCATCGCCCGCAGTTCACCGTCTCCGGCAAGGCGCGCGTCACGATGACTGCCAGCGACGGAACGGTGCTCGCCGACGCAACTGTCATGGCGTCGATCTCCATGCCGCCCCGGACTGCACTGATCGCCGTACAGGCAGGTGGCGACATCGGTGTGCCTGATGGCATGGCGGGGTGGCATGACCGCTCACGCCTCGCACGGCTGGATCGTCGTGTGGCCGTCGGTCCGGGCTGTGCACTGCAGCTCGAGGGTATCGTGAGCGACGCACCTCCCGCATGGCTCGAGGCGGGCGATCTCATCGATCAGGCGACGTCGATCACGACGCGCTTCGCTGTCACGGTGCGCACGATCGTCATCGTGCTGGCAGGTACCACAGCACCATTGCCAACCGATGTCTCGATCGAACTTGACGGAGCAACGCGCGCGATGGACAAGGGCGGTGATGTGCGCCCGCCACGCGTGGTCATGGCGGGTCCGCGAGCGGTCATGCTGTTCGATGTCGTACCGCTCGCCGGTGAGTCGATCGCCGTCCGCGTGCTTCCTGGTGGCCCGTGGCGGCTGCACGGTGTGCTCGGTGGATCAACCGAGTCGGAATCGCTGGTGCGCGTCATCGCGACGAAGGGAGTCGAAGCGATCGCCGGCCGCCTGTTGATGGCGGCGGATGGTGCGCCGATCACCGTCACATGGGAGCCACCGCCGACTCGCGTGACCCCGAGCGCCGCCTCGCGCGCGGCATCGCCAAAGCGGTCTGCGGCACCGCGAGCGGCGACGGTTCCGGCTGTGGCCACGCGGAAGGCAGTGAGGAACACAGCGAGAAAGACAGCGAAGAAGACAGCCAAGAAGACAGCAGGGAAGACAGCAACGAAGTCGCTTGGGAAGACGCCCGCGAAGAGAAAGCCCGCAGCGAAGGAAACCAGCGTGCGCGGATCAGCCGCAAAGCGGCCGAACACGAATCGCGCAGCTACGAAGACACCAGCGTCGAAGACACCAGCGTCGCAGGCACCAGCGTCGAAACCACCAACAGCGAAACGCGTGCAGCGAAAGGCGTCGAACAGCACCAAGCCCATGTCGCGCAGCGGAGGCACACGAAATGCCCGGTGATATCCTTCCCGGCAACGGGCAGTTTCTGCTGTATCCGAATATTCCGCCAATGCTGCTGGCCGGCAGCTACACGCTGTCGGCTGAGCAGTCGGTGACAGCGTCCGGTCGACCGGCGTCGCAGTTGCCTGTGGATGACATGGATGTGCACATCGAGGTACGGTCGCCGCGGCTGGTACTGCCACCCGATCAGGTCCTCTCGACGTTCCCGCCTGCAGAAAGTGAAGGCGCGTACGGCTCACGACTGCCACAGGTGGTGATCCGGCGCCGGACGTTGCCGTGGGAGCGACAGGTTGAAGGCGCACCGGTTGCCGCAATGCCGCCGGCTCCGGCTCTGCCCAAGATGATCACACCATGGATGGCGCTGGTCGTTGTCGCAGAGGGCGAAGCAACGCTGGTGCCGAATGTTCCAGCCGCAAGCGCGGTGACTGCCGGGGTGACGCTCCGTGGCGCAATCGATGCCGACGTGGCGAACTGCCTTCAGATCAGGCGCTCCGTCGTGCAGAAGATCTTCCCCACGCAGAAGGATCTGCCGCTACTCGCTCATGCACGGCACGTCGATATCGGTGACACCGAGTTGATGATGGGCGACGATGACGGATTTCTCGCCGTTGTCGTGGCCAATCGATTGCCGGTCAGCGGCAAGGATGCGGAGGGAAACGACGTTCCTGTCAAGTACACGGCATGTCTCGTGAACATCGAAGGGCAGTGGGCCTCCTTGCTTCCCACGGCGCCGGTCTCGAAGCTCACGAGTCTCTTCATCGGGATGGAGAGTCGTGTGGCGATGTCCGCGGCAACGATGGACAAGCATGTCATGGGGGCGGAGACTCCGATCACTGGTCGTGGTGCGGCCGTCGCCGACGGAGGCGCGCCGCCGACCCGCTTTGTCGCTGATGTGCAACGTGACGTGGCCTCGCTGGGGCAGGCAGTGGGCGCTGCGGGATTCAGTGTCGCCCCGACACGCGGTGGACTGCTGCGCGGCGAAATCACCGGCGTTCTTGCTTCGGAAGAACTTGGCACCAAGGGCCTGTTCGAGTTGCTGGACCCGGTGCTGCGTTTTCCTGTGCTGCTGCACTGGCGCTTCACGACCACGGGGTCGGGAACGTTCCAGCAGCTGATGGAAGATCTGGATTCAGGACTCCTCGGGACGAGAGGCGCCAAGCCGCCAGCAAGTGACGCGGGGCGGCTGCCGCTCGAACTCGTGGACACGGGCCATGTTGGTCTGGAGCAGAAAACACGACGCGGTGACAGTGTCCGTGCGTGGTATCGCGGCCCATTCGTGCCGCATCCCACAGAGGATGACAACACGCGACGGCTTGCCCTGGCCCATGCTGCGGATCAGCTGCGCGTGGTGATCCCGGATGGCCGCGAGGATCTGTCGCTGGCAAGCGCGTTCGAGATTGGCCGTCTGCTTTCGCTGGCGAACCCGAACATGGTGGCGGCACTGCTGCGCTGGCGTCAGCTGCACTACGCCACCGTCCGACGCACTGCCATCTGGGAGGCAAACGCCACGCTGCTCGGAGCACTGAAGGGACTCGTGCTCGGCGATCGTATCACGGCGGGCGCTGCCACGGACCTGACGCGCGCCATCATGCGTTCCGTGAGCGCCGCACCAAGTGCATTCCTCGGCCCGCCGCGCCCACTTGTCGACGCCGGTCGCAAGATACCGTTCGATGGCGATCCGGCCGTGGTGATGGCGGAGGCGTTTGGACTTCCGACACTGCGAGGCGCTCCGACCACCGTGCTTCGCACGCTGCAGCAGACGCCGGTGCGTGTTGCGCCACTTGCCGATCGTATGGGCGAGTTGCCTGGCATGGCGGTGACCCAGCTCGACGCAGCGTTGCTCTCGCGCACGCTTGAAACCAGGCTCCAACGGCTCGTGATTGATGCCCTGCCGCAGGCGCTCCGACCGGTGGCACGGCCAACGTCCGGCCGCGCGCGCCAGCAACGCAAACAACAGACGTCCTTTGACGCGCTCGATGCAGTGATCGACCGCCTCACTCGTGCCGCACACAGGGAGCCAGAGGAATGAACATCACCGCCCCGCTGTTCTTGCAGAACATGAAGGAAGCGAAGATGGTGCTCGCCGCTCCGGTGCTCGGTGCCGAGCCTGAAGCGACGGATCTCATCCCCGATGAGCTACGAGACTGGCTCGTCCGATTGCGTCTTCTGCACGATGTGCCATTCGCGTACTTCGTGGCTGACACGCAACTGCTGCCCGAGGAATCGATCCGCTGGTTCTACGTGGACCGGCGCTGGACTGACGCGCTGGTGCAGGGTGCACTGAGCGTTGGAACGGCGAATACCGATGACCGGCTGCAACTCACCGAGCGCTACCCGGAAATCCGCGACGCGCTGGACGTGGCGGAGCGCAATGTGCGCCGGCGTGACGGTTCGGCGCGACTTGTTGGCGAGGCGGGACCAATCAGCGGCTTCATCCTGCGATCCCGCGCAGTGTCCGGATGGCCGGGATTGCATGTGCGCGCCTTTTCGAAAGCGCCTGTAGAGGGTGATGACTTCGATTTTCCGGATGACCATCCGCTGCGCATCCGGCTGTTGCGTCTCGAGCGTCTGGCTCCGGCAGTGCTGCTCTGCCTGTTCGATGGCATCCCCAAGGAAGTGCACATTCAGGAACCGCGACAGGGAGTCCAGTTCGGCGTGATCGCCACGTCCACTGCGGCCGGCGTGAGCGCAACGGTGCCCGTTCGAATTCCGTCCGCCGGTGTTGCCGAAACGGCAACCTCCGTGACTGTGCGCTTCCGCCCGGACGCGCCAGGCGTCGTGGATATCCAGCGGCTCGAGCGGGACTTTGCGGACGCTGGAGGCGCGGGCATCGACCTCACACTCGACAGCGCCGAGTACGCACTGCAGATGATCCGCTTTCCGTACCGCCAGATCTACGGTGAGCCGGGCACGCGGCCCCGCGTCAACGACGCCGTGCTCCATCCGACCGTGCGCTACGCGACCCTCGTTTCGCAGCTCTTCACGACTGGAGTCACACCGCCATGACCGGTCCGCGTTTCGATTTCACCCTGCTGGACAAGGCGCTGGCGACACCACGTTGGAACATCCTCGCGCGCACCGGGCTCGATGTTGCGACGATCGGTACGTGGGACGAGCATCTGCAGCGCCGGAAACGCATCTGCGTGCCCATGGATATACAGGCATTGCTGGTTCCTGCTGCGGGCGGAGAGGCATTTGTCACCGTGCGTGGCGATTCGCGCGATGCAGCGCCTTTTGCAGCCGGCGCGCCGCGCGCCGCTGGCGTGCACCTGCACTGGGCGCTTCCCGATGCGCTGCTGCGCGGTGAACCGACGGCGCGCGACGCGACCGGACAAAGCGATGCACTCGCCATGCCGGCGTTGCCGGACCGCTGGGTGGTGCTGCGGCAGCTCCGCCCACGCGGAGGAACACGGGTGATCGTCCGAGGCTGGGTGGTCGACGCGAGCACTCGCACGACGGTACCACTGGAGGCGTTCAGCGGTACGTTCCCGCCCCGTCCAAGCCCGGATCCCGACCTCTTGTCACCGCTCGACGGCGCCATCGGCGGTTCACTCATCTGGACTGCATCGTACGCGGCGAGCGAGGGCCGGTTCACCTTCCATGATCCGCTCACCGACGTTCCGCCATCCGCCGGTCTCGCGCCGAATGGATTGCACGACGCGAGTGCGACGTATGTGATCGCGGGCTGGTGGAGCGACATGACACAGGATCCGCTCGGGAGCAGCGTGGGGCTGCCCGCGATGAACGCACGCCGCAAGGAACTCAAGTGGGCACTCGACGACGACGCACTGCCGCCTGTGACACGCGACGATCGGGCACGACGTGACCGCACGAACGCTTCGATCGGTCTCGTCATGCCAGTTGAGCGCCCGGTCGTCGAGTTCATCCCGGATGTCGGCTCATCGCTCGGGAAGAAGCTCTTCGGTGTGACCACCGGCATTCGCACGCCGGTGACCGAAGCGCTGCAGACCATCGTGGCGACACCGCAGCCGGAATTCGCGTCGATGCTGCACGGCGCCGTATTCGGTGTGCCGCTCGCCGGAGGGGCAGCCACCGCCGATGATCGTCCCACTGCGACCGATGTGTCGATCGCACTCGGGCAGGACGTCGACGATATCGTGGCGGCGTTCGGCGCTGGTGTGCTCGGCGCAGCCGAATTGAACCGGGCGGCGGCCGAGCGATTGACGGCAGCGTTCACCTCGGACCTGCTGGATCGGATCGCGACAGCCGACGGTATTTCGGATCTCGCCGAGCATGAGCACTCCGACGGCTTCGACTCGCTTCCGGGAACGCCGCTGCCAGGGGCACGCCCCGACCGATTCATCGCCAGCGACGGCGCGTCGGCGAACCCGCTGTCGATCGGACGCAAGGGTCGTGGGGCGAGTGCAGCGCGCAGTGCGGCCGACGGGATTGGAACGAAGATGGACTGGCTCGAGAACATCGACATGTTCGACAAGGCAGGCCGAAAGGGTGGCAAGCAGAAGCGGCGTACCGGTGCGCGTGCCGGAGATGACGGAAGCGGCACGCCGGTTCCCTCCGTGCGGGAAGTCGTTCGCCCGGCGCCGCGCAACTTCTTTCCGCAGCCGCCCGTGTTCGCGCTGCGCGGTGCGAAGCCGAACCTGAGACATCACGGTGACGGTCGGTTCGAGGATGGCGACATGCTGCGCTGCCGATACGCGGAGGAGTGCGTGTCCGAGCTCACTGGTGTTGTCCGCGGTGCCGATGTGCTGCCGACGTTGGGAAGTGGCGCGATTCCCGAGGAAGTGCTGGTGATTGCCCGTGAGGCCGTCCTGCTCGATCCGTTCGGTACCAGCTGGTTGCATGCGACGGCGACCACCGGTCTCCCCGACGCGTTCGGCAAGGCGGTGAAGACACGATTGACGGGTGAAGTCGTACGCCTGTTCGGCACCAGCGGCAGCTACGACGGATCGAGTCACATCGTCGGCGTCCGTCCATCGGCGCGCACTGATCCGTGGCTCAGGATGGGCCTCGAGTCTGTGCGCATCGATCGCGAACTGACGGCGCAGCTCGCCGCGCATTCCATCATGAAGGGTACGCCGCCGAGCCCCGTGGCCATCACCACGTGGCGTCAACCGTGGGTTCCGCTGTGGACCGAGTGGCGCGTGGTACTCGAAGGGACCGCGACGCTGGACGGCTGGCGCCTGGATGGCCTGGACCTGGAGCCGGATGGAACCGCAATCGCCTCGACGATTTCCAGGACGATCACCGGCCGTGCGCCACTCAGTACCGGCGTCGCGGAAGCGATGCACGCGGGCATCAAACGCTGGCTGCAGGCGGAGGAACAGCGCGACAAGGCCGGTACCGGTGTGCTGAATGCAGACGACCAGGAAGCGCTCAAGCGCCTGGGGAATTTTCTCGAACCCATCGACCTGGCATCGGCGTCGCTGGACGGTGTGCGTGAACAGATGCTGGGCATTGCGTACATGGGTCAGATGCCGCTCGACGCACCGACGGACGGCACCGAGCCGCGACCGATCGCGTCGGCACTTCCAGTGCCGTTCTTCGGAGGACGGTTGCGATTGGACGCGATGCGCCTGGTGGATGCGTTCGGCCGCACACTCGACCTGGATGTCTCGCGGGTGAGCACGACGCGTTCCCTGGAAGTTGCAGCGGACCCATCGTCGATCCTCCTGCGTCCCAGAGTACAGCACGCCGCCCGGTGGGTGGTGCGTTTCGTTGGCGCACCGGATCCGACCGCTGTCGATCCGTCGCTGCGTCCTGACGCCTTCGTCGATCAGGTGGCTCCCGACGCAATGGTCAATCCCGTGGCCGGCTTCCTGCTTCCCGATCACATCGATGAGTCACTCGAGGTGTTTGCCACCGATGGAACGCCGATTGGTGAGCTTGGCCATGACGCGATCACCGGTGCGGTGACATGGGAGCCGGCACCTGGCCGGCCCGTCCCGCCAGATGCGGGGCCGTTCGCCGCATTGTCCGAGTCGCAGGCGCCGATTGCGGAGATTGCCGCCGGTGTGCTGCTGGCTGATGTCGCCGCGCGCGCTCAGGCGGTGCCTCCAGACTCGACGTCGCTCTCGTCGATGCTGCGTGCGATCGATACGACGTTGTGGACCGTGGACACCTATGCTGCGATCGGGTCACCGAGCATTGCAGGACTGGTTGGCCGACCGGTTGCCGTCGTGCGCGCGATGGTCCGGCTCGAGACGCCAGACGACACGGCCGTCGTGACACCGACGCATGTGGGTGGTGCAGCGGCACGACGCGAAATCTTCGCTGCGCTGCGCGACATGCGCTTCCCGTTCCGTCTTGGTGCACTGGAGCGTTCTGACGATGCACTGCTCGGCTTCTATCTCGGCGATGATTTCCAGCACCTGCATCTCGTCGACAAGGTGGTGTTGAGCCAGGCGCCCGATTCGGGGCGGTTGCGTGGCGCGCTGGGCCAGCTCGGTGCGGAAATCGACGTGCGCTCCGTTCCCATCGTGCACCCGTACATCGTGGCAGAGGACGAGCTCTGGATTCGGCCAGGACAGGAGATCGCGCTCACGCTGCTGCTGTTGCCGGCGGGGAAGGTGCACCTCACGAGCGGCATCCTGCCCCGCAAGGCGCTGACGCTGGCGGAAAACTGGGTCGGTCCCGGATTGAAGGTGATCAGCCCCAGTGTGCGCATCGGGCCCGTGCTGGTTGATCCGTCGGAGATCCGGCTGCCGCTGATCCGCGCCATGGGTCCCCGGCAGCGCTTCACGCGTCGGACCGGTCCGCTGACATGGCGTGACGATCCGATCACTGCATCGACCATGTCGGCGTACCTGCCCCGGATGCCACACGAAGCGCAGGAAGGGTGGATCCGTGTGCAGCCGGATGAGAATGCGGACGGAGGTACCCCGTGAGTCCGGCGAAGAGGGGCGCGAAGAAAGGCGCGAAGAAAGTCGCGCCGCCGCCCCATGCAGAAGCGGTGTCACCTGCCGCGCCACCGCATTCAGAAGCGGTGTCACCTGCCGCGCCGCGCAGGAAGCCCGCGACCGTGCGCGCTGGTGCGGCAGCTCGAGCTGTACCGTCGGACGAATCCCGCGCGGCGGCAAAGGCCGAGCGTCGCGGACGCGCGGCGAGACGGACGGCGCATGTTTTGGAGCGGATGGGCACTGCTGACATCGCAGCCCTGTCTGCCGCCATGCGTGCCGCGATTGCGCGCGAAGAGACACCCGCGCCGAGTTCCCGCGTGGTGGCGCGCGCGGCCGCGAAGGACAATGTCAGGCGTTGGGTGCCGCTCGGTCCTTCCGTGGTCCGGCGCGGTCAGGCAGATGGCAGGCCGCGGGTGACAGGTCGTGTGCGCGATCTTGCGGTGGACAAAGGCGGCCTCCGCGCCTACGCCGCCACGGGCAAGGGCGGCGTCTGGTACACCGACGATGGAGGCATGAGTTGGCGTCCCGTTGGCGGCTGGGTCACCAACCTTGCGGACGATGGAGGAATCTCCACTGATCTCTCCTGCGGCTGCATCCTCGTCCGCTTCGGTACATTGGCGAAAGACGATTACGTCATGGTTGGCACGGGTGAGGTCTTCCCCGGCTCCGTCGCCGACCAAAGCACGCCAGTGCACTTGGACTTTGGTGGTCGCGGTGTACTCTCCGGTCTCGGTCCGACACTGAAGCCGGATACGGAGTCTCCATTCGAGCCTGACACTGGCGTCTCGGTGCTCGAAGGCGCTGCCATCTCCAGTCTGGCGCGCGATCCCGGCGTCGGGCCAGCGGGTGTTGGCGTCACGGGAGATCGCGTCGTCGCGAGTGCGTCGCGAGGCCTGTTCCTTGGCGTGTGCACGACCACGGGCGGGAAAGCGAAGTTCGCCTGGACGCGCGTGGCCGGCCTCGACCCAGTGCGGACCAAGGTGACGAAGAAGGCCGGCCATCCTGATGTGCTGACGAAGAAAGGCGTGACCGACGTCCAGTGGGTGCCGGTCGCCGGCAATGCGAACGGACGCATCGTTGTCGCCGTCGACGAGATGGGAGTCGCGTGGAGCGACCAGCTGGGTGCGGCTGGCAGCTGGAACTGGATTTCGAAGCTGAATCAACCGACCGACAAGGTGAAGGTGAGCGGGCGTGTTGCGCTCTCACCGGTGGTTGACGGGAAGATGTACGTGTTGCTCGGGACATTGCTCAAGAACAAGATCAACGGCCGCAAGGATGCCGCGCAGTTGCGCCGCATCCCTGACATCACACGCGCGCTCGCCGCTGGCGGTCCAGGTGCATCGGTGCTCGTCAGCGGCGCCCCGGCGGCGCTCTGGGGTACGCAGCTGCACTGGGATCAGGCGCTGTTCGCTGAACGCGTTGGTGGCGCTGATCGCATCTGGCTTGGCGGCAGCGGAATTCGGCCCTATGCGGGCTCGGATTTCTCGGCCGCGATCTACTGTTTCGACGTTGCCGAAACCGGGACTGGTGCACCGCGACTGACCGCGATCCCCACCATCTCGGGAAAGGGCGCTCCGCCGGCGTTCGCTGGCGCCGACGTCGCGGGACTGGTTGGCAACGGTGTGCATGCCGATGTCCATGCGATCCGCGTGATCACACGCCCGACCGACAACGCCCGTCACGTGTGGGTCTGCTGCGATGGCGGTGTGTACGTGTCGGAGCTCGGCGGACGGGTGAATACGTTCCAGTCACGCGCCACAGGGCTTGCCGCAATCGAGGCGGGCTTCATCGCGACGCACCCGACGTCGAGTCACTTCTGCGTCCTCGGCGCGCAGGACAACGGCTCGCAGGCACGTGTTGGCGATACCGTGTGGGAGCTGATCCAGATGGGAGATGGTGGTGGACAGATGTTTCATCCGACCAAGACGCACTTCATCATCAGTCAGTACTCGGACGGCAGCTGGTTTTCCTTACCGCCGGCGGGATTCGTCGGGCCGATCGACCGACAGAAGGGTGGTGCGAACAATGATGAGACGCGCGAGAGCAAGGCCGCGATGTTCTACTCCGGCTGCGACGCGATTGCCACCAGCCCGGTGAGCGGGCGCATCGCACTGGGCACGAATCGTGTCTGGATCTCGGATGATCTTGGTGCAGCGAAGAAGAACACATGGAAAGTCGTGCCGTTCAACGTCAAGAAGGCCGTGGCGGCGACGGATCCGCGGGCGGCCGGCGACTCCGTCAAGACACAAAAGGTCGGCGTTCCCGTGAAGCCTGACCTCGGTGCCGTTGCACAAGTGCGATGGGCGTCGCAACGACAGCTGTACGCGATGTATCACTCGGGCATCGTCCGTCATGATGACGATGGAACGGGAAAGTGGACGACGACCGTCATCCTGGTGCCCGGTGCAACGAACACGCCGGATCTGACGACCGTCCGAATCACGGATCTCGCGCCGATCACGGGGACCAATGATTTCTACGTCACGACACTTGGCGACACCGTTCGCCCTCCCGGTGTCGCGACGGATACCTGCTGGCGCTTCTCTGGTGGCGCGTTCCAGCGCACGAACCTGCGGCGCAGCCTGAACCCGACCGCAGCGGCCAACGTGTTCCTGCCGCTTGATCCGGCGCATGCCGTCTGCGTTGATCCGGACGACAATACCATCGTGTACGCGGGAACCATGGCCGGTGTGTGGCGCGGGGTGCGTGCCGCCGATGGCACGCATGACTGGAAGCCACTGATGAACGGCTTGCCGGTCACCTGTGTGTCGGACCTCCGAATCTGGAAGGATCCAAACCCGCCGGGCGGCGGCACCGCGCTCAAGTTGCTGCGTGCCGCAACGCAGAGCCGGGGCGCGTGGGAAGTGAAGCTGACTGGTGATGAAGACAGTGGCACGTACCTGCGCGTGCATCAGCACGACGATCGCCGGCGACTGCCAACCCCGCTGCTGAATCCAGCTCGTGAACCGGGGACGACTGTGCGGGCGCATGCGAGCCCCGACATCGTGGTTCGTCCCGCGCCGCGACTGGCCGCGGCCACGCCGATCCCGTTTCCGCTCGCTCCAAAGAAGGAGCTGGGACCTTCCAGCAACGGCTCATACGACCTGTGGACCTTTCAGACGGCGTTTCGCTGGCTCTTTCCGGCCATCCGCGCCGATGGGATGTGGACTGACCAGTTCGAGGACCTGCTGGCGCTCTATCGCAGTGGCATCCCGGCGCTGAAGAAAGGGAAGACGATCTCGGCTGACACATGGAATGCAGTGGTGAACAAGACGCTGCTGAATGCAGCGCGGCTCGTGACGCCGTCGGTCGGCGTTGGCCAGGCGGTCTTCGAGGCGCCGTGGCAGAACCCCGGAATCGCCGCGGCCGTCGCCACCGAGATCGACCTGATGGAACTCGTCAAGCCTGTCGATGTGAAGGACAGCATCTGGCATGCCTACGCGGAGAAGAGTGTCGTGGATATTCTGCTCCACCATCGCGACACCCGGCCGACGGACCCGAATGACGCGTACGTCGCGCTCTTCATGCGCAAGGCGTCCAATCCGGCGACACTGCTGGCACTGCTCGCGCAGCCATTTGCACCGCTGCACCTGTGGACAGGTGTTCCGAGTGTGCCAACACCAGCCGGGTGGACGTGTGTGAAGGTTGGAGCGAACAGTGTGCACAGGCTGCCGCTGCGCTTAGACGCATTCATGCCGCGCGCCATCTCGGTCGCGGTCGACCTGTCGACGGGTTTCGCAGTGGGCGATCATGTGCTCCTGCTGGCGGTGTGCGGGAGCAGCAAGATGTTTCCGGCCTTGCCGGCGAATCTCACCGCGGCGTCGACAGTCTCGGATCTGGTCCGCGCGTGGCCACGTGCTGCAATGCGGATGATCCAGATCGTTGGCCCGCGTCCCGTCTGAGGGCCGCGGCTGGCGCCCGTCCCCTGCGAAATCTGCGCGCTCTGGCCATCTGACATGCTGCCGGCCGCCGGTGGCCGGCCCGGCCCCACTGGAGCGGCCTGATTGGAAGTGTGAGAAGACCTGGCCGTTCGGCGCGTTGATGTGCAGGGAGCGCCACGTGTGTTCACTACGATCCAACAAACCGATGCGCCGAGCCGACGATGGTATGGCGGACGCGATTGGAGCCGCCGATGTCTTCGCCCTCCTCGGCGGAGAGATCGCGGCCGTGGACCTGTGGACTCGCGTTGATTTCGGTTGGATGCACCCGGGTGCGGACGCCACGCGGGATGTGGTGGGCTACCGTGGACTTCCAATGTCGTGTCGCGTCGCCGGACTGACACTGGGTGACGCCGACGTTGCACCGCCCGGGCCTCCATTCCTGATCACGATCGGAACAGCCTGCCTCACTGCGCAGCTCTGCATGAGCGGTGGCGCGATGCGCGACGCCGATCTGCACTCGGCTGACCTCGGGCTCATGAAGCGCTGGACTGCAGGCAGCCTGACGAGGAATCTGCGGGTCGTGCGGTTCCCGGATGGTGATGTCGGTCTCGAGGCCGAGCTGCATTTCAGCCCGCTGACGCCGCAGAACGCGCTGCGTGAGTTCGTGACCGCGTTCTCATGGGATGTGGCGGCATTTCATGCGGCGAAAAGCGCGGTCGCGCTCAGCCCGACTGAGGAGTGGATGCGGCGAGCGGCCGTGAGCATTTCCCGTTCGACGCCGCACATTCCACTGCGGGCGCATCAGCGAGTGCCTGATTGGCCAGTCGCTGAAAGCCCGCGAGGTGTGTTCTGCGCGCTCCAGCCGGGCGGTGGCCTCGCCATTAGCGACAATGTGCTGTATGCCGTGCGTCAGGATGTGGGGGCGCTGGCGGTGATCGGGTCGATGCCCGGACAGCCGGATGAGTGGGATTGCCAGCGACTGACCGATGTCTGGCTCACACGGGACGGCAGCAGATGTCTGGCGCGATCACTCATGTGCGAGGGCTTTCTCAAGGCAGGCGACGGGCCCTGGAGCCGAATCGACACGGACTCCGTTACCGCCGTCGCGCCGTGGGGCGACGGTGGCTTTCTCCTCGGTCACTATGACGGTCAGCTCGATGTCCTCGACAGCGACCGCTCGATCACGGCCCGACGAACGCTGGGACGCGCGACGGGGCGGTTCTCGAGTCTCGTGAGCGCAGGCGATCGCGCAATCGGCATCGTCGGATCTCACCTGCTCAGCGCCCGGATTCCACTCGGGCTCGCGAGCGGCGTCGACATGGGGACCGAACCATGGTCGATCTCACTGACACCGCTCGTGCGTCGTGAATACGTCTGTACGCTGGATGTGGATGCATGGTCAGCGGAGCCGATCGTGGCCGTGCTGGGCGACGATGGAATCCTCATCATCAGTGCGAGCACCGGCGCGCTACGCGCGCGATTCGAAACGTCAGGCGTGAGGCTGGCACACTGGATCGGGGCCGGACGCCTCCTTGTCATCGAGGCTGCTGAGGACGTACCTGGTACCCGACCGCAGTTGCGCGTGCTCGATATCTCGACGGGTGAATGGACGAATGCCATTGATGCGGCGGACATCACCCGACTCGCGGTGCGTGGTGACGAGATTCACGTCGGCTACGCCGATCAATCGATCGGTGTCTGGGATCGGATCGACATCGCGCGCCGTGTCGGCCTCGAGACGGGC
>JANMNM010000222.1:0-47819 GCA_031373905.1 Gemmatimonadaceae bacterium
GTGAACGCGCGTGACGCGACACCAGAGACGGGCGTGATCGTGGTCGCGGTTGACGTCGTCAGTTCCGCATCAACGAGTGCCGGCCGCATCGCGTCGCCTGAAAGGATGGCGCGCTTGCGCGTGATCGATGATGGCGTTGGCATGCCGCCCGAGGTCCGCGGACGCGTCTTTGACCCGTTCTTCACCACGAAGGATCGGACGGGCGGCACAGGACTCGGCCTCGCCATCGCGTACGGCACGGTGCAGCAGGCTGGCGGCTCAGTCACGATCGACAGCGCGCCGGGAGAGGGCACGACGGTCACGGTGCTGCTGCCACTGCAAAACGGTGTTGCAGCTGCCGAGCCTGTCCGGAGCACGCCCACCGAGGTGCAGCGCGGTCACGGTCGCATCCTGATCGCCGAGGACGATGCGGCAGTCCGCCGCAGCACCGAGCGCATGCTCGCGCACGCGGGATATGTGGTGACGACGGCGGCGGATGGCCCGTCAGCACTGACGCAGCTGCGCGGCGTGGCAGAACCCTTCGACCTGCTGCTCAGCGATGTGGTCATGCCGGGTATGTCGGGATCCGTGCTCGCGGCCGAGGTGACGCGGCTGCAGCCTGATATCGAGATCGTGTTCATGAGTGGTTTCGCCGATGACGCGACGATCCTCCAGGATCTGGCATCGAGCCGAGCGACATGCATCCCGAAACCATTCACGGCCGCAGTCCTGACGTCCGTGATCCAGCAGGTGCTCAGCGTGCGACGGAACGCACTCGGACTCCATCGCGCGAACGACTGACCGATGTGGTGTCCCATACATTCGTGTCAAAAGCAGGACCGAGGAATTTTGGTGGCTGGCAAGGCGAAAATCCTCGCGATACCCATCGGTATCGCGAGGATTTTCAACGCCGCCAGATGCCAAAAGGACCGGGACTTCTGATACGAACTTGTGGGACACCACACCATGGCCACCACGCTACGGGTGTGAATCCGTTGTTGTGGCTTATACCCGTCGATACTGCGCTTCGATTGGCGTGAAATAGCGAACGAGCATGTCCACCAGCGCTGCGCGCAGCCCTTCGCGCGCGGGTTCCGGCAACGACATCGCGTGATCGAGCGTCGCGTGCACCACCACGACGCTCAGCGCCGCGTGACGGGCCGCCTCGGTTTCCGGTATCCCCGGCATGCGGTGCAGGAGCAGCGCGCGCACCATCGCCTGCATGTGCTCTTCCGTCTGCAACGACACCGGACTCTTGCCGCCGCTCGCTGAATCCGTGGCGCGACACACGGCGAGATATCCGGGGTGCGCGGTATCCAGCGCGGCAAAGGATTCGATCATCTGCGGGAAGAGATGCTCGAGTGGCACCCACGGGTCATCGAATCGCAGTTCGCTGTGCAGCAGGCTCTTCATCGCGTCCGCATAACGGACCGCGAGGGCCTGCAGGATGGCGTCCTTGTTGGGGAAGAAGTGATAGAGCGAGCCGACGCTGGCTCCAGCGCGCTCAGCAATGGCGTTCGTCGTCGCTGCGTCGACGCCAACCTCTCCTATCACCTGTTCGGCAGCGTCGAGGATCGCGTCGACGCGCTCCTGCCCTCGCCGCTGCACGGGCGCCCGGGTTGGGCGCGTCTCGTGTGGCTTAACGTCCTCGGCAGCAACGACTTCCGTCATGGCAAGCTCCTTTTCGGGATCGGCAAACGCTGCCGAGTCGGCTCTGCGTGCCGAAAACTAGAGGACGGGGTCGGGTATTGACAAGTAGAGGATGACTTCTAGTTTAGCCGATAACTAGAACGTTAGCTCGACTTTCAGATCGGGTACGCCGAATGCGGATGCAACGCCTGTTTCTCACCCTCCTCACCATCGCGACGCCTGCCTGGAGCCAGGTGCCGTCGCGATCGCCCCTCGATTCCCTGGTCGCGGAGGGGGTCATCGCCAGCCCGACGCTTCGCTCGCTCGCACTCGCGACCGAGCGCGACGCAGCTGCCATCGTCGAGGCGCGGGGACGCTTCCTCCCGTCCGTCACGGCCAACGCACGGGCCTCGACACTCTACGGCGCCACACCAAGCCTCGGGGCGCTGATCAACCCGGCCTATGCCGCGCTCAACCAACTCCTTGGCCAGCAGGCGTTCCCCACCAACATCAGTCTCACGCTGCCGCAGCGTCAGGAAGCGACGCTGCGGCTTGCGCAGCCGTTGTTCGAACCGAGGGTGCTCGCGGGCTACCGGATTGCGCGTTCGGTGCGCGACGCAGGCGTCGCAGCGAAAAATGCACAGCGTCGACAACTCACTGCGGACATTCAGACGTCCTACCTGCAGTATGCACGCGCCCAGCGCGCCGCGACGCTGTACGCGAACACCGTTCCACTGCTCGACGAAACATTGCGGGTCAGCGAACGTCTCGTCTCGGCGGGCAAGGTCACGCCGGACAATGTCCTGAGGGCGCGGGCCGAACGCGCGGCAGTCATGCAGCAGCGCGATGCCGCGGTTCAACTCGCCGCCGCAGCACGACAGCAGCTGAACTATCTCAGCGGTCGTGCACTCGACGCGCCACTCGAGCTCTTCGCCGACTCGCTCCTCGGCTTCGCGGCACGGTTCGCACGGCGCGCCGATCTCGCAGGCGCGCTGGCAAGAGCGCAGGCGTCGCGCGAAGAACTCACGCAGCTTGACCGCACCTCCGACGCGGTCGACGGACAGCGGCGCCTGGCACGGGCGGCCTACCTGCCGAGCGTCAACATGGCGGTCGACTACGGCTTTCAGGGGAACGCGATTCGAGTCGGACAGACGACCGACTTTGCTGTTGCGAGTCTCGTGATGAGCTGGAACCTGTTCAACGGCGGCCAGGATCGCGCTCGCGTGCAGCAGGCCACACTGGACAGGGCACAGCTGCAAACCAGGCGGGACGACGTCGCGCGCAGCATCGCGCTGCAGGTTCGGGTTGCACACGATGCGGCTGAAGTTGCGCGCACCGCGATCGGGACCGCCGACGAGCGACTCGTCGCCGCCACCCGCACGTTCGAGCTGGTCCAGCGTCGATTCGCCGAAGGCCTCAGTTCACAACTCGAGTTGCTCGATGCCCGCACCGCACTGACAACCGCCCAGCTCAACCGACTCATCACGATCTACGACTTCTATCAGCGCGTGGTGGATTTCGAACGCGCTGCCGCACTCTCTGACCTGGACTGACGCATGCCTCGCTTCCATCCATCGCCCTCGTCGCACGCACTTCAGGCGGCGCTCATGCCACTCGCCGTCGCGGCGTCACTGCTGCTGGCCGGCTGCGGCACGCGCACCGACGCGCAAGCTGTACCGGGCGCCACCAGCGAACCGGTGCCTGTGCGCACCGTGTCACTGCTGGCTCGCACTCCCGTTGACTCGGGAACGATCCGCGTGACCGGAACGCTCGCCGGGAAGGAGGAGGTTGGACTCTCCTTCAAGATCGGTGGTGTGATCTCGCGTATCGTACCGGATCCGGGACAGCGCGTGTTGGCGGGGCAAGTGCTCGCAGAGTTGCGGCCAACGGAAATCGCGGCACAGGTGGCAAGCGCACGTGCGTCGCGTGACAAGGCGCAGCGCGACCTCGATCGTGTGCAGCGACTCTACACGGACAGCGTCGCCACACTCGAGCAGCTGCAGGACGCGCGCACGGGGCTGGACGTTGCCACCAATGCGTTCCGCGTCGCGCAGTTCAATGCGGAGTATGCGGTCATTCGTTCGCCGGGCGATGGCGTCGTGCTGTCGAGGACCGCGGAACCCGGTCAGGTCGTGGAACCGGGTCGTCCGGTGCTCACGGTCCGTCGCAACGGACGTGGCATGGTGGTGCGGATCGGGCTTCCCGACCGCGACGCCGTCGGCGTGAGCCTGGGCTCGCTCGCCGAGGTCACCTTCGACGCGATGCCTGATCACCGGTTCACCGGGCGCGTCACGCAACGCGCCGCGGCCGCATCAGCGGGTACGGGCGACTACGCGGCCGAGGTCACGCTCCTCGGCAACGCAAACGAGTTGCCATCCGGCCTCGTGGCCCACGTCACCTTGCGTTCGGCGTCGATGGTGCGTCGCGGGGATGCCCGCGTGCTGGTGCCGCTCGATGCGCTCGTCGATGCGGATGGTGATTCTGCCGCGGTGTTCGTCCTGAGGCCGGACGGGAAATCAGTCGCGCGCCGGACCGTGCGCCTCACGGACGTGGCCGAAGCGCTGCGGACCGCCCTCGTACCGATCGTTGCCGGCCTTGACGGCACCGAGACGGTGATCGTGGCCGGCATGTCGCGGCTGATCGATGGCACGAAGGTCACCGTTGTCAACACACCCGCACGACGCGCCGCCGCTGGCGGTGCCACCGAGGCGGCAGCAGCCCCATGAAACTCATCGACTACTTCGTGCGCAACGCCCAGCTCACGCTGGTGCTGCTGGTGGCGCTGCTGGCGGCTGGCATCCAGGCGTTCGCAACGATTCCACGAGCGGAGGATCCACTGATCGACTTCCCGGGATTCAGTGTCGTTGCCGTCTATCCGGGCGCCGGGCCCGGCGATGTTGAACAGCTCGTGATCAATCCCATCGAAAAGCGGTTGAAGGAGCTGTCGGACATCAAGAAGATCCAGACCAGCATCAGCGACGGGATTGGCGTCATCTTCATCGAGTTCACCTCCGGATCCGTGCCACGCGAAAAGAAGGATGACGTGCTGCGGGAAGTGAACCAGCTCCGCGCCATGCTGCCACCGGAGATCGCGTTGCTCGACGTGGTCAGCAACGCGACGGGCGACGTCAACGTGCTGCAGTACGCCATTGCGTCACCCACGGCGCCGTACACGGCACTCGACGCACGCAGTCGTGCGCTCCGCGACCGGCTGGCGTCCGTGCCCGGCGTGCGCAAGGTGACGCGCGTCGGCGCGCCGGTGCGAGAGGTGCAGGTCTCGCTCGATCTCGGTCGGCTCAGCGCATTGCACCTGCCGCTGCCGGCGGTGCTCGGCGCCATATCCAGCGAAAGCGCCAACGTGCCCGGTGGTACGGTGAATGTCGGCACGCGCCAGCTGGTGGTCCGGACCAGCGGCTCCTTCACGTCACTCGACCAGGTGCGGAACACCATCGTGGGCGCATCAGGCAGCGGGGTCGTGCGGCTGCGTGACATCGCCACCGTCCAGTGGGGCTACGCCGACGCAACGCACATCACGAGGCATGACGGTGTCCGTGCCGTCTTCGTCGCGGCCAGCATGCGCGATGGCGCGAACATCACCGACGTCGAGCAGCGGGCAGACGCCGCGGTGCGGGAATTCGAGGCGGAGCTTCCGGCGTCGATCACGCTGCATCGAGCGTTCGACCAGAGCGAGAACGTCCGGCACCGTCTGGGACAGCTGGTGAAGGACTTCGGCATCGCCATCGCGCTGGTGCTGATCACCCTGTTGCCGCTCGGATTGCGTGCCGCGGGAGTGGTGATGTTGTCGATCCCGCTCTCGCTCGCCGTCGGCACGGTGCTGCTGCAGTACTTCGGCTACACGCTCAATCAGCTCACGATCGTCGGATTCGTCATCGCGCTTGGATTGCTGGTCGATGACTCCATCGTCGTGGTCGAGAACATCGCACGGTTCCTGCGCCGAGGCATGACGCGAACCGACGCGGCAATCGCGGCCACACGGCAGATCACGCCGGCAATTCTTGGCGCGACGGGCACGCTCATCTTCGCGTTCGTTCCACTGATGCTCCTGCCCGGCGGTCCTGGCGACTACATCCGCTCCCTGCCTGCCGCGGTCATCTCGACGATCCTCGCCAGCCTGGTTGTCTCGCTCGCGATCATTCCGTTTCTCGCCAGCGTGGCCATGCCACGCACGAGCGACGAGCATGGGAACAGATTCCTCCAGGGCTTGCAGCGGGTGATCGAGAAGACCTACGCGCCGCTGCTGCACCGCGCGCTCCTGCGCCCGAAGCGCACACTTGTGACCGCACTCGCGCTCTTCGTCGGGTCACTCGGCCTGATTCCCCTGCTGGGCTTTTCGCTCTTCCCCAAGGCCGGGATTCCCCAGTTTCGCGTCACCGTCACCATGCCCGATGACGCGACGCTGGCGCAGACCGACAGCGCCGCACGCTACGTGGAGCGGACGCTCCGTGAACGCTCCGGCGTTCACCACGTGCTGACCAACGTCGGGCATGGCAACCCCTTCCTGTACTACAACGTCGCACCGGAGAACAACCGGGCCAACTTTGCCGAAGTCGTGGCGCGGGTCCCGGTGTTCGATCCGCGGCACACGCCGCAGGTGCTCGATACGCTGCGCTCGATCTTCGACAGGTACCCTGATGGTCGCATCGCGGTTCGTGAATACGAAAACGGCCCGCCGCTCGAGGCGCCGATCGCGATTCGGTTCATCGGCCCGGATCTCGACACGCTGCGGCGCCTTGCAGGCCGGTTCGAGCGCGTTCTCGCCACCATTCCAGGCACGCGGGACGTGGTGAATCCGCTCGGCACCACCCGCAGCAACGTGCGCGTGAATGTCGACCGGGCACGGGCAGGTTTGCTGGGCGTACCTGTGGTGGAAGTGGACCGCGTCGTGCGGCTTGGACTGGCCGGACTGCCGGCGGGCCGGATTCAGGACGTTGATGGCGAGGCGTACGACGTGACGGCGCGACTGACGCGCTCAGGACGCGCCACGCCCGACGCACTGCAACAGCTCTACGTGCCGTCGCAGACAGGAGCGCAGGTCCCGCTGATGCAACTCGCTGGGCTCACGTTCGAACGCATCGTCCCACGCATCGAGCACTACGACACGCAGCGCAGTGCGACCGTCACCAGTCAGGTCCGTACCGGCTTCAACACGGATCGCCTCACCCGTACCGCAATGGACTCGTTGGCGACGTGGACACTGCCCGACGGCTACCGCTGGGTCGCGGCTGGCGAAATCGAAAGCCGGGAAGAGAGCTTTGGCGGCCTCGGTGGCGCGATTCTCCTCGCGACCGTCGGGATCCTCACGGTGCTCATCCTCGAATTCAAGACATTCAAGAGCATGTTGATCGTGGCCTCTGTCATTCCCCTCGGCGTCATCGGCGGAATGGTTGGCCTGTTCCTCAGCGGATACACGCTCAGTTTCACGGCCATGATCGGCTTCGTCGCACTGATCGGGATCGAGATCAAGAACTCGCTGCTGCTGGTGGACTATACCAACCAGCTGCGCGAGGGCGGTGCCGATCTCGAACATGCCATCGAGGAGTCCGGGCGCGTTCGTTTCCTCCCGATCGTGCTCACGACAGCCACTGCGATCGGCGGCCTGCTTCCACTCGCGCTGCAGGGTTCGAGCCTCTACAGCCCTCTCGCGATCGTCATCATCGGCGGCCTGATCTCGTCACTGTTGCTGAGCCGACTCGTGACGCCGGTGCTGTACAAGCTGCTGCCACCCGCGATTGGACAGCGGGCCGATACGCAGACCTCCACGGTCGTGACCGCAACGGCGGCGCGGACTGCGTCCGCATGATGTCGTGCCGACGCTCAGGCGCTGCTGTCGACCGAAAACCCCTCGGACCTCAGCGCCGCGACGATCCTGGTCCGCAGCGCCTGCGCCTCCGGTTCGATCGGGAACGCCGCAGGAATCACGTTCAGGAGGCGGCGCGCGAAGGTGAAATGGTCCGCGCAGTCCGCGCACGTCGCAAGGTGCTGCTGCACTTCCGCGTGCGACACGTGCGGCAGGCGACCGTCAAGATAGTCGTACAGCGCGCGTGCTGCCGTCCGGCAGTCGATCAGTGCTGGTGTGTCCTGGCTGACGTGTGTCATGACCTGGATTCCTCCTGCGGTGGCACCGGTGCGCGGACGATTCCCGCATCGACGGCATACGTGAGCAACGACGCCTGCAACAGGCGCCTGGCGCGGAACAACCGTGAACGCACCGTTCCGACTGGAACGCCGAGTACCTCGGCCGCCGCCTCGTACGACTCCCCTTCGACATCAACCAGGATCGCGGCTGTGCGGTACACCTCGGGCACAGCCGCAAGCGCCGCGCGAATTGCCGGCGCCACTTCAATCCGATCCAGCAACTCCCCCTCGCCACGCTGACCTGAGTTGGCGATATCCATCATCGCGCCGAGCGACTCGAGCTCCGCCACCTCGCCCGATGTATCGACAACCCGTGCTTCGCGTTCCCGGTGCCTCAGGAAGACGTTCCGGCAGATCGTGAACAGCCATCGACGAGCGTCATGCCCCGGACGAAACGTCTCCCAGGAGCGGTAGGCACGGAGATAGGTCTCCTGCACCAGGTCATCGGCCAGTGCCTCGTCGTGCGCGAGCGCACGCGCGAAGCGCACCACGTGGGGCAGCGCATCGAGGACCCTCTGGTCGAACGCACTGTCGCGCGGTGAGTCGAGCATCAGCGGGCTGGTTTGGTCGGGCGAGTGGCGGAGGGGCGTGGCCGCGGAATACCCGGACCCGGGCCTTGCTGATCCATCGCAACGCTCGCAGCCAACCGGCATCCCCGATTCAGAAGACGCCGGCTCGCGCGACCCAGCCCAGGCCGGCTCAGACATGCTGACGGCCGCTCGCGTTCAGCGACGGCCTGCGCGCGGGCACGCGCGTGGGAGGTCGTCACCCTACAAGCCAACACCGCTCCCGGGCTTCTGGTGCCGATAGGCACGAAGGTCACGCCACCACTGGGCACAGGCGCTCGTGATCGCATCCGTTGCAGACGCAAGGCGTGCCGGCCCGGAGCCGCTGATTCGAACCCACGGTTTCCCCAGCCGGTCGAGGTGAAAGATCAATCGATCGTGAAACCAGTCGCGGTCACTCGACATGACGCGGACACCGTCCGCCACCCACGCCAGGTCCGGCTCACACAACAGATAGAGGTCGATCGGCTGTTTCGCCGCCACCTCCCAGACATGGGCCGGCACCGGCTGGCGAAGCCATTCCGTCCAGATCGCCGTCACGATCGCCTCCGTATCGCTGACGCACAACCCGCGCGCACGTCGCCGTGCGTCCCGGATCAACACCTGCTGTCCGTCAGTCACGAGAATCGCATCGAGCTCGGTCCAGTGATGATGCGGCACACCGGTCGTGAACGTGCGGCCGTATTCGTCCACCCACGCGGTGTCGTAGACTTCGGCGATCTGCTCGGAGAGCGTGGATTTCCCCACGCTCTCGCCACCAACCAGTGCCACCGTCCTGACAAACCACGGACGCGCGGCAGGCGCGAGCAGGTCCCAGTACTTCCACGGATCGTGCCTGATCACATCGCCGTGCACATCGTTCGGGCCGCGCGCCACATGCACGAACTCTGCGCCCAGTCCCGCGGCAATGCCGTGATGATCAGGGTCTCCGGACAGGACGTGTGTCACCTCTGGCGCGAGCGTGTCGAGCGCCGCGATCCACTCCCCGGTCGACCCTCGGCTCTCGCCCGGTCGCGGCGGTAACGCCGACTCCGGCACCACGACGCGCGCCCACGGGCAACTCGCCACGAGCCATCGCCAGCGAACGTCCCACGGGATCGGGTCATCCCACCGGCGCTCGAGCACGATCGTGGTGCGAGCGCACCGTGCCCGGGCGGCCTCGAACAGCGCCAGATGGCCGCGGTGCACGGGAAGAAACCGGCCGACCATCAGGGCATGGGACATCAGAGCGGGGCGAGAGATGGGCGACAGCCGGGCCGCCGGCACCGACCGCCGGGCAAGGAGCGGGCAGCGCGAGAGAAGAATGCACTGTGGAGGGGTCGCGCGGAATTCCGTGGGGAATTCAGCCTCGCCGTGCCGCGGCAGTTCAACCGCGCCAGGCTGCCCTTCCGGCGTTGAAGGTCAGTGGGTCGACGCCAGCGCTTGCAGTGTTCATCTTCGTTGCGAGACGCCTGCTCCACGAACTCACAAGGAATGCCAGAGCACACGATCCAGCGCCGCTGCAGTGCCGGGACCGAGCGCGCCCGTCCCCGTCCCGTCCGCGCCAGCGTCGCAGGCTCCGGGGAAACCCGCCCGGAACGATGCTGATCTCGAGCGAGCAGATCTGTGATGACTGCGGCGCACGCTATGCCGCGCTCGACGCACGGGTGCAGTGCGCGAAATGCCACGGCCTGCTGCATCTTCAACATCCGGAGCCCCCGACCTGCGCAGAGGCGTTGCGCGAGTTCTTCGATGCGCGTTTGACACCCTCGCGCGCCGAACCCGGAGCGGGGCCCGGCGACTCCGGCGTGTGGCGATTCCGTGAACTCGTCATGCCAGGCGTGCACGACGGTGAGATCGTCACGCAAGCCGAGGGGAATACGCCATTGCTCCGACGCGCGCGCGTTGCGACGTGGGTTGGCGTTGATGACCTGCTGCTGAAGCATGAAGGGCACAATCCGACCGGGTCGTTCAAGGATCGCGGAATGACCGTCGCGATTACACAGGCAAAGCGGATCAATGCGACGGCCGTGGCATGTGCCTCGACCGGCAATACCTCGTCAGCACTCGCGGCCTATGCCGCGTTGGCGGGCTTGCGGGCCCTCGTGCTCGTGCCATCCGGGAAGGTCGCGCTTGGCAAGCTGTCACAGACAATTGCCTACGGCGCGCAGACGCTGCTGGTGCGCGGCGACTTCGATGATTGCCTTCGCCTCACGCGTGAAGCCGCCGAGCAACTTGGTGTGTACCTCGTGAACTCCATCAATCCGTGGCGACTCGAAGGTCAGAAGACGATCATGTACGAGCTGCTGCAGCAGTTGCGATGGGAGGCGCCGGACTGGTTCGTCCTGCCGGCAGGTAATCTGGGGAATACATCCGCATTCGGTGCCGCGCTCCGTGAGGCAGTGCGCCTGGGGTTGATCGCGCGTGCGCCGAGACTGGCGTGCGTGCAGGCTGCCGGCAGCGCGCCATTCGCGGCCAGCTTCCGCGATGGCTTCGCGTCCCGGCAGACGGTTCGCGCCGAAACGATCGCCACCGCAATCCGCATCGGCGATCCCGCCAGCTATCACCGGGCCGTCCGGGCCGTCACCGAGACCAACGGCGTGGTACTCTCGGTCACGGACGGTGAGATTCTCGAGGCGAAAGCCGTGGTCGATGCCGCAGGCGTGGGCTGCGAACCCGCCAGTGCCGCGAGCGTCGCTGGTGCACGAAAGCTTCGGCAGGACGGCACCATCCGACCCGGCGAGCGCGTTGTCGCGCTGCTCACCGGGCACATGCTGAAAGACCCGGAAGTGATGCTGGCGTACCATCGCGACACCGAACCGGTACCAGCGTTTGCAAACCGCAGCATCGAGATCGACGCCACGCTCGCTGATCTCGAGCGCGTGTTGCGTGCCGCGCCCGGTGGCGCATGACGCTCCGCCGCGCGACGGTGAGTGTGCCCGGCAGCACATCGAACCTCGGCGGAGGATTCGATTGCGTCGGCATGGCAGTGGATCGATGGGTGACCGCATCCGTGGAGATCGACGCCCACTCCCCCGGTGTTCGTATCGCACGCAGCGGCACGCTGGCCGCACTGACGTGCAACCCGCTCGACGATCTCCTCTACTGCGGCTTTGCCGAGGCATGCCGACAGGCGCACCAGGAGACGCCACCTGACCTCTCGTTCACCGTGACGTCCACAATCCCGGTTGCACGCGGGCTCGGCTCGTCTGCTGCGGCGCTGGTGGCCGGTGCGGGGCTGGCGGACGCTGCGCTCGGACTTGGACTGGGAGTGCGCGGTATCGCGCTGCTCGTCTCACGATTGGAGGGGCACCCGGACAACGCGGCACCATCGACATTCGGTAGCGCAATGCTCGGCGTCGCCCGCAACGCAATTCATGGCGATTCTGACGATCGCTATGTGTTCTCTCCGCTCGCGGTGCATCCGTCGCTCGCCTTCGTCTTCGCCGTTCCGGAGCTCGAGGTGACGACTGCCGCAGCCCGCGCCGTGCTGCCAGCCACGGTGCCCTTCGCTCAGGCGGTTCAGGCGGTCCAGCGGAGTGCCGCGCTGGTTCACGGCCTGGCGACGGGTGAGGCCGAACTGCTCACGATGGCCCTCTCCGACGTCCTGCACGTTCCCTATCGTCGCGCGCTTGTCCCCGGATACGATGCCGTCGTTGCCGCCGCCTGCCGGTCCGGGGCGTTCGGCGGCACGTTGAGTGGCAGCGGATCGGCCCTGCTCGCCGTCGGCCCGAAGAACCTCGCGCCGGCGATGGCCAGCGCGATGGTGGCCGCGTTCGCTGCAAACGGACTCGACGCCAGCAGCTTCCTCAGCGAGGGAGCGGTCGGCGGCATGCGAGCAGGACGCCAAGGCGTCAGCTCGGAAACTTCGGCGGCCCCAGCACCGTAGTGAGCCCATCCTCCACCACCGGTGACCTCATGCTTGCAGCCCTGCTTCGCCTTTTCGCGCTTCGTCCGATCCTCGCTGGCTCGCTGATCGGGATACCAATCGTGACGCTGATCCTGATTGGCCTCGCGACGGCGCTGTTCCTCAAGTTGATGCTGTTCATCGGGCTGCCGCTTGTGCTGGGCTGGCTCCTGATTCGCGCGCTGCGCAATGACCGCCACAAGCACGAGCCGGTGCAGACGCTCTGATCTGACCGGGCGAGATGTCGTCCTGAGCCGTCGGTCACGGCAGGAACAACGCACCCGCGCGACGGCACGCTGCCGACGCGCGGGTGCGTTGCTTGTCACTTGAACAGATCGAGGCTCCCCAGTAGCCACCACAAGACCAGAAAGATCAGGACGGTGGAGAAACAGCCCCCACCGAGCTTCTTGGCTCCGTAACCTGCGGCAAGTCCACGCAGCAGCTTGCTCATCGTGTCGCTCCCGTCCGGATTTTGAATTCGTCCACTGCAACCCCGCGTCGGGCTGCATGGGGTGTTCGAGCGGCGTGAAACCGATTGCGCGCTCGCAGCCTTCGCGGTCGTTTCGGCGAGGACGTGCTGCAGGTGATACTACGCGCCCCGCGTCGCAGGGATTCACCCCAGTTCGATCTGCAGCCGGGGCCGTGACCGTACCAGCCATGCGATTCAGAGCCCGTTTGAGAATCCTTCGCGGAACGATGGATACCGAGGAGTCCACCCGAAGCTGACCAACGTGGCGTTGCTCACCCGCTGATCGTTCCGGCTGCGCTGTTCGGCGTTCACAAAGACCAGCGCGCCAGGATCGCCGCCGTCCGCCGCAGCAATCCAGCGGCACACATCGGCTGCACGTGTCGGAGATCCGTCGCTCACGTTCAGCACCCTTGGCGGCGACGGATGACCGAGCACGTGCAGCAGCGCTGACACGATGTCATCGCGATGCGCGAGGTTGGTCCAGTACTCACCGCGCTGCGGCAGCACCGATGAGTGTCGCATACGGCCGCGAGGATCACGAGCGGGACCATAGATCCCTGCAACCCGCATCACACAGGCATCCACGCCCTGCTGCAACAGGATATCTTCCGCAGCGATCAACGCCGCGTTGCCATCGCCAACGCCGAGCCGCGGGCTCGCTTCCGTGACCCACGCGCCGTCACGTCGGCCGTAGACACCGGTGCTCGAGGTGTACAGTATGCGCGGCGCACCAGTGCTCCGCGCGAGCGCCAGCGCACCGCGCGCAGCGGGTGGATACACGCCATCGTATGACACGGCACCACCCGCCGGCGACACAGCGAGGACAATCGCATCGAGCTCCGCCGGGAGGCCGTCAACGATGCCAGCCGCAACATCACCGCGCAGCCAGCGCACCGTCGGGTCCGACGCGCTGGCGGCCGAGCGGCGCACCGCCCACACCCGATGGCCAGCGGCCGCTGCGGCCGATGCGAAAGCACTCCCCACATAGCCGGCACCGAGCACGGCGATCTGTTTTGGTATCATGGATTGACAAGCTTACGCACTTCCGCCGAACTCCGCATTCAGGTCAGGCGGGACGTACTATTCGGCGCACGATGTCCAAACGACTCACGTCTGCGTCGCACGCCCGACAGTCGCGTCCTGAACGCGATGTGCCGCGCGCACGCGTGCTCGCACTCGATCATGGCTGGAACGCCATGGCATATCAGGTCGTGAATGATGGCATCCGTCACTGGTTCTCTGACGCGGGTGACGCGGTGGTCGGCTTTGTGCGGGCACACGGCGTCAGCGTCGTGGCTGGCGCACCGATCTGCGCCGGCACGCGGCTTCCCGACGTGCTGCGCGAATGGCACGCGTTCGT
The DNA here is from genome assembly GCA_031373905.1 of Gemmatimonadaceae bacterium. GTDB lineage: Bacteria > Gemmatimonadota > Gemmatimonadetes > Gemmatimonadales > Gemmatimonadaceae > JACMLX01. The sequence goes on from JANMNM010000222.1 coordinate 14,046, forward strand.
GGCTGCCCAAGGTGACCGCGCCTGCTACTTCGGCGCCGCCGGACGCCTCTTCGACGCACTCCATGGCACTGCGGGCTACTCCACGGTCGTCCTCGGCGCCCAGCCTGTCTGGGATCCAGATGACTGGCTTCCGATCCTGGAGACCTCGGCCTCGTTGCGCGGGCAGATCAACCGCGCGCGAAACAAGGGCGTGCGGGTGAGCGAGTGGGCATCGGACCGCGCATCCGCCGATCCACGCCTCAGGCAGTGCCTGAACGACTGGCTGGCGACGCGGGTGCTTCCTCCGCTGCACTTCCTCATCGAGCCGCACACGCTGCATGACCTGCAGGGCCGTCGGATGTTCGTCGCGGAGCGAGATGACGACGTGGTGGGCTTCATCAACGCATCACCTGTTCCCGCGCGGGCGGGTTGGCTGGTGGAGCAGTTCGTACGCGGTTCGCATGCCCCGCACGGCACCGTGGAAGCGATGCTCGATGTCATGATGCGCAATGTGGCTGCAGATGGCGCACGATATGTCACGATGGGACTTGTGCCGCTGCGAGACGGTGCCGATCCGCACACGGCCGCCGGACACCCTGCGTGGCTCTCACCACTGCTGGCTTTCATCCGCCTGCATGGACGCCGCTTCTACAACTTCGGTGGGTTGGATCGATTCAAGACGAAGTTTCGCCCGTCGTCGTGGGAGCCGATCTACGCGATCAGCGCCGAGCCACAGTTCTCCGCGCGGACTCTCTACGCGATCGCCACGGCCTTCACCGTGCAATCGCCAATGCTTGCCATCGCAAAAGGTGCCGTACGCGCCGCGCGGCACGAGGTCAGTACGCTAAGCCGACAGGCCCGCAGGCTCGGAGGGCACTGAGGCACTGGCATCCCGCGACCGCGACGGTCGCGTACACCCGATGAGCAATTCCGTCAGCAGTGCGTCGATATCGTGCTGCGTCTCGACGTGAAACGTCGCGGCCGATGAACGCAGGCGGCCCACGCGAATCCCGAGACTCGCAGGCCTCGTGACCCAGCGAAACGCAGGTTCATCCGTCAGTTCATCGCCGACGAACACGGCACCTGGCAGCGCGTGCTGCTTCACCAGCCTCGCAATCGCGTCACCCTTGTCTGGCGCACCGTGCACCACGAGGTTGACGAGCCCGATGCCGTGCACGACCTGCACCCGGTGCGGCAGCAACGGCACCAGCCGCTCCACCGCGTCGACGACGGCTGCACCGTCTGGTGCATGCCAGTAGTGAACGGAGACGCTCTGCACCTTGTGTTCGATCTCCACGCCCGGCAGGCTCGCGACGAGCGTTTCGAGCATCGGCAGCCATGCGGCGACCTCACGCGCCGCGCGTTTCGCGAATCGCGACGGTTCCGCGCCGTGATTCCCGATCACGGCAAGCATCGGAATCTGCTCGAGTCGCGTCGTCACATCGCGCACCGCGCGACCCGTCACCACCGCAACTGGCGCGCGATGCGCGAGCGACCGGAGCAGCTCGGATGTTTCCGGTCGCATCCGCGCGCCCATCGAGTCGCTGCCCATCGGCGCCAGCGTGCCGTCGTAGTCGAACGCCAGCAGTGCGCCGCTGCCGGCAATGGTCCGAAGGTGTTCGACGTTTCGTGCCGCGAGAATGTTGCGTGTCACTCAGGCGCCTGCCGGTATCGGGAATCCTGCCGTGCTGTGCGTGCGACCGTCACCATTCCGGAGCCATGTCGCAGCCTGCGGCATCCCCCTGTCCCCAACGATACACAGTATGCGCCGCCGCCTCCGCGCGCATCGCCCTCCGCAGGCGGACTCGCAGGCGGACTCGCAGGCCGATCTGGCTCACGGCTCCTGATCAGCCGCGCTCGTCACCCACGCCGTCCACCAGAGATCGCGCAACATGCGGGCGCCAGCCGCCAACCTCTGCACCGCGAAATCCTTGTTCGCTGGCGCCGTCGTCTCGGCGTTGTACGCTGCCTCGCGATCGAGCGCGTAGAGCCGTTCCACCTCGGCATGCGTCTTCATCACGTAGCCGACAACCGCTGGCCGTAGTTCAGCAAACACCTGCGGCGCGTCCTGCACGGCTGGCGCAACATCATCGAGTCGGATGCGTGACTGTACATAGGCCGACTCGAACCGGCTGTGAAATCGCGTGTCGGTGGCGTACCCACGTGGGTTGTCGCCCACCCAGCCGTTGAAATGGATCGTGGTGTGCGCAGGATTCGATCCGTCGGCCACGTAGTGCCCGAGGATTCCCGCCTCGTTGATGATCCTGGCCTCGATCCAGCGGCGGGTCTGGTCATTCGGTGCCACGCGCCAGGCGCGCCACCCCAGTCGCAGCCGTTGCGTCGTCTCGACGATCGCGAACGGCAGGAAGCCCGTCGTGGATGGATCGGCGCGGTTCTGCGTCAGGATACTGGCGAAGGCATATCGGTCCTTTGCTGACAATGCGGCAGCACGCGCCGAGGCCGGTATCAGTTCCAGATCGATGAAGTGGTCCGGCGCAGTCGCGCCGTCCAGTGCGGCGTCGCGTGCACTCTCCTTGCGGTTGCGCCAGCGATCGGGTTCGGGGTTCAGATAGGCAAGCTGCGGCGCAGCATCGCGGAAGAAGGCAGGCATGTCCTGCGGCAGCGCGGCGGCTGCGGCCTGTGCCGTGATCCGATGCCCGGCCTCGCCCCAGAATCGTGCCTGTGGCGCGATCAGGGCGGCGCCAACGACGGTCGCGGCAACGTAGTGCACATGGTGTGTGCGCATTGCTCAATGAATCAAGGTGCGGATGATGTGTCGGAAGCCAGTGCCACTGGAAACGTCACGCATTCGCCGGTGCGCGTGCAGGCAGCGTTCACTGGATCAAACCTAGCGTGCCCCGGCCGCGCTCGATCGCGTGCGTTTCGGCGGAAGGAGCCTCGTCTTCCTGGTGAGGATGGCTTACGGGCATCCCGGCTCGGCTGATCACCGATGCGGTCGCACGAGCAACCATGCCCTCCGACGGAGACCAGCCTCACCGGCGAGCTTTCAAGGCGCGTCGTCCGTGATTTATTATCTTTAGGCGACTACATCCGTCTTGCAATGGCGCACTGCAACGGACCGCGCTCCCGACGGTCTCTGGCGACTCCGCTGCCGGCCAGAGCCGGAGTCGTTCAGCTGGCCGCCGCACGTCCCGGTGCCACGAACGGCTCTGCGCGTCATCTCCCCGACACGCGTCGATCAGGACCGAACGCCACACTCACCGTGGTCTGCGTCGGCCTGGCGCAATCGGTTTGGGTGCCGGCACTGCCGGCGACGCCGGGCCTTGCGCGCTTGCACTTCCCGTACCCGCCGAGTCGGACGCGCCTCCCCGCGCATTGCGCGCCGAGTCAACCGAGGCTCGCACGCGCCGCGCACCCTCGAGCGCGCCCGCGGCCCCCTGCGGGAGCACATGGGCACCCGGATACCGCGAGCGCAGCAGCGTGCGCAACGGTCGCGGGATCTTCACGACCAGGCCGCGATCGCGAACCATGTTGACGATGAAGGCGTCAACGCGATCAGCCAACAGCTTCTCCCGCTCGACGAGCGGCAGGCGCCTGACGCTGTCGGACATGCGGCGCGGATCAAGGCCCAGCGTCCCCCACGTGCTGGCGACGAGACGACGCAACTCGCTCCGGAACGCGGCCTTCTCCGCCTCGGTCAGCACGACGCCGGCACTGTCGGCCTGTCTGAGGAAGAGCTCATTGCGCACGATCCGGCGAACCAGCGTGGCGACGGCAGTGTCCGGTGCATTGAGGAGCTGACCCTGCATACCCTCCTCGGCCGGGTACGCGTTCACCCATCGGACGAGTTGTTTCGCGGTGAAGTCTCCACCCTTCATTGCCGCAATGACTGTCGCGCTGTCGGCGTAGTTGTACAGATCCGCAGCGATGGCGTGCACACGTGCGGGTGCGTCGGGGACCACGGTCACCTGATTGGCGGTCAGGAGTTGCGCAAAGTATGCGCTGTCTGCGCCGGCGATCGCGAGCGTCCGGGCTGCGTCGCGCACAGCACCGGCGACCTCTTCATACCGAGGGCGATAGATGATGTGAATACCCAGCTCCGACGAGATCATCGGGGAAATCGCGCCCGGCTTGGTGAACAGGATGCCAGCCTCCAACTCGGGTACAACCATGTTGCGACCTGAGGGCCAGGCGGGAAGGAGTCCACCCTTCAGCTTCGACTGTTCATCAACGCTGTAGCTGCGTGCTTTCTCGGCGAAGTTGGCGGGGGTCAGCGAGCGGCGGAGTGAGTCGATCGACGCGCGGATTTCCGCAGCCTGCAACGGCAGCGCACGCGTTGGTGGCGTGAGAAGAATCTGGTGCGCGGTGATGATGCGACCGTCCGCGTACATCGACTTCGGATCAGCAACCGGCACGCTCCATGTCGCGCTGATCTTGTTGTAGAACCGGATGGCACGCGCGTTCGCGTGCTGTGCCCATGTCGCGTTGTCCAGCAGCTTGGGATCAGCGAGGGAGTCGCCCGACGCAGCCGCCTTCGCAAGCAGCTGATAATCGATCCACAGATCCGAGATGCTCTGCACCTCTTCAATGCGCACAGGAACGGCGGACTGACCGAGCGCCCGCGCGAGTACCTCGACCGGAAGCAGCCGGCCACCCGCCGTTGCAACACCAGTCTGCGCGGCGTCCTGCGTGGCGCTGCTGCACGCCTGCGTGCCGAGCAAAGCACAAAGGGCGACGGCGGATCTCTTCATTCAGGCGGATGGGTGAAAGGGACAGGGCGGGTGGTACCGTCACACTGCAGGGGAATCCAGTCTGCCGTCGGATCTGGGCATGCTTCGACTGAATTCCCCTGTTCTCCGCATGGCCTCCGCCATGTGGCGACGGCAGCAGCGGGAGCATACACGCAAAAGGGCGCGGCCGGTATGGCCGCGCCCACCTGATCCAGCAAGGACGATCAGCTCACACGTTGCGACGCCGACGCGACGCAACACCGAGCACCATCAGGCCCGCGGCCATCAGGCCGAAGGTGGCCGGCTCAGGAACGACGCCCGTCGGTACGAGGCTGGCATTGATGAACGCGGTGTGAATGAACACCGGCACAAATCCGTTGTACTCACCGAAGCTGCTGTTCAGGCCAGTGAGGATGTCGCCGAATGCGGTCCCGAAGCTCAGGCCGTAGGACGTCACCGATGCGATCTGACCGCCGATGAACTGCGGACCACCCGAGTCGCCGCCGGCAACGCTGACTTCCCGGGCACCACGACCGAGGTTGCAGAACTTTGCGCCGGTGAGCGCCGCATTGATCGCCGCAGAAACCCGGCAACCGGTATCGTTCGCCGCGAGGCCGTTGTCGAAGTCGGACACGTATGAGAAGGCAATCTGCGCTGCCGGCTCACCAAGGATTCCGGCCCATGCGCCACCGAAATCCGAGTCGCCCAAGCGATACTCATAGCGGTTGTCACCCTGGCGGAGACGACCCGTGCCCAGATTCGCGCCGATGTTGCCGCCGCCATTCGACCGTCCACCGTACCCGGCGACGTTGAAATTCGAACCGGTGAGGTCGGCGCCGCCAAACAGGCTGTACGAGTTGGCGCCAGCGGGTGCAGGTGCGTTCATGCGCAGGACTGCGATGTCGTTCTGGTCGATCACGTCGCCCGTGTACAGCGGGTTCACGAAGTACGTGGTGACGGTACGCGACACAGCTGTCGCAGAGGAACTCGGGATGCCATCCGGGTCAGTCTCGGGGAAGAAGACCGTCGTCGAGATCGGGCCGGCAGTGCCGAAGCCGTCGGACACACAGTGACCCGCAGTCAGGATCGACTGCCGATCCGGGAGCAGCGTCCCTGAACAGATGAAGCTTCCCGCCGCACCGTAGTTCATGATCAGCGTCACGACACCGCTGTAGGTCTGCCCGGGCGCTGACGGGGCCAGATACGTCGGATCGCCGCCGGTGGCGATGGTGCCGGTCGACGTCACACCGACGATCCGGCTGGTCGCCTGCCAGGCCATGCCATTCGGGCCGACGCCAGACGCAGTCTTCTGCGCGTTGGCCTGAAGAGGCGCAACAAGGGCCGCAAGCGCAGCGGTCGCGAGTACGCGGGAGAGAGAGCTTCGATTCATGAGCGTCACCTGGGTGCCTACTGTGGAAGGTCGCCGGAGTCTTATGGACGTTGCCACTCTCCGCAATGGTCGTTCCTAATTACCCTACGAGAAAACCAAGCTCAAGCATTGATCGTAAGTGCTTTCCCCAAAGCAGTTTAGTGGAATGTTTGCGAGCTGTAATAGTGATGGGTATTGCAGTGGCCCCACAATAGCGGTCCGGACTGTTGCACCGGCACAGCAGAAAACCATGCAGCGAATTCTGCCGGCCGGTCCCCGTCGTCTGGTCGCCCACACGTCGCCAGGAGCGATGTAGCTACTTCACCATCCAGGAACAAGAGCGCCTGATGGCTCACTCGCAGCGTCTCTTCCGGGGTGGACCGCCGCACGCGCAGGTTTCGATTCTCCGGACGCCACGCCCGCGACGTCACCGCACCTGACCCCACCCCAGCGAGTCTGCAGCATGCGCCCTCTCACGTTGCCCGTCAACTCGCTCACGCGGATCGTCGTAGCGGCAGCGCTGTCAGTCGTCGGGCTGCCACACCTTCGCGCGCAGACGACGCCAACCGGCGTCGCGCTGGTCGCCAATCAGGCCTCCGCGACTGCGACCATCATCGATGTGGCCACCGGTACGACGACCGAGCTGGCCGTCGGGGACGGACCGCACGAGGCAGCGATCCTGCCCGGCGGGCGACGCGGCGTGGTCACGATCTTCGGTGTTGCCGGCGTTCCCGGGCACCATCTCGCCGTCATCGATCTCCGGGAACGACGCGTGTCCCGCTCCGTCGATCTCGGGCCCTACACCCGCCCGCACGGCGTCATGCCGGTGCCGGGAAGACCGAGTCTCGTAGCCGTCACCTCGGAGACGACGCGGAATGTGCTGCTCGTCAACGTCGAGACCGGGACCATCGAGCGCGTCATTCCGACGAATGCCGCCGGATCGCACATGGTGGCATTGCCGATCACCGGTGCTGCGGCGGCCGCGCGTGCGTACACGGCCAACATCGGCGGGGGCTCGACGAGTGAGCTCGACATCACGTCCGGCGCGCTGCTGCGTGTGCTTCCCGTGTCGACGGCGACGGAAGGCATCGCAGTCACCCCGGACGGCACGGAAGTATGGATGGGAAGCAACACCCTCGGCACGGTGTCCGTGCTCGACGTGGCGAAAGGCGCAGTCGTCGCAACACTCACGGGCTTCCGGTTTCCGTACCGACTTGGCATCACTGTGGATGGGCGCACTGCCGTGATCGTCGATCCACAGAGTCATGCGGCGTTCGTCGTGGATGTCGCGTTGCGCGTCATTCGCGGCCGGATTGACGGCCTTGCGTCGCCGCGCGGCATCTCCATCGCAGCGGATGGGCGGACGGCGATGATCACTTCTGCGGGCAGCTCGAGCGTGATCCTGGTGGACCTGCTGACGCTGAAGGAACTGCGACGGTTTCCGGTCGGGCAGTCCCCGGATGGTGTCGGCTACTCCGACCGATGACGCCGTGACCACCGCGCAGGAAGCACCGATGGTGCTGTCCGTCACGCATCCCGCACAGATGGATGGCGCGATTCCCGGGTTTCGTTTCCTCTGGGCCATGTACGTGCGCGGGTATGACGCGACCCGTCACTGCCAACCCGGTTTGCGCGGTCGCCGTGTGGACACGTTCCACTCGCGCACGGCGCGCTGCGGTGTGCCGGTGCTCCTTGATCAGGTGCACCGGTTTCCGTTCGTCTACATCTGCGGCGTGGCAACCGGGCCACTGCACCTGCGCGGCGAAAGAAACCTGCATCTGCCGCTTCGCTACGACCCTGGCGCAGTCGCAGGGACAACGACGTACAACGACTTCACCTTCACCATCACGAATGCCAGTCTGGTGATCGTTCCGCGATTGCCGCGAGGCTGGCGCGACCTGCCGGACACGCAGACACAGTGCCGGAACTTCCAGTTCGCCGTGGCCGCTTTCGGCGCGCCCGATCCGGCGCATACACGCTGAGTTTCACGCGGCAATTGTCTCGCGTCGTTTCGTCGCGCACCCGTGTGATCAGGGCTGTCGCAGCGCTCACGATCGCGTTGGATGAGACAGCACACACAATGCACGCCTGGCCCGCGTCAGCGTGCTCGGCCGCAGGAAGCGAAGACCACGCCCCGGGCTGCGCGGCGAAATCCTTGCAAGCGATCTCAGCACAGCACGCTTCACTGACGAGATCCTCGCCCGCCACTAGCGTCAGGCAGTGCCAAGTGAGAATTCTCGCCACACTGCGCCGTGTTCTCGTGACACCCCGTTCCCCGATGCGTGACGTCTGGCACCCTGTTCGCCGCTCTCCCCCAACCATCGCAACGTCGCGATCTCCGCCACATGAGCAGCTCAGACTCCGACGATCCAGCAGAAGCCGCCGGCGAGCCGCGTACGATGCACGCATCGCGCGGGTCCATCGACGACAGTGATTTCGTCCGACTGGTGGAGCGCGAACTCGCGCCACTGAGCGAGCACGAACGCAAGCAGATGCAAGGAAAACGCTGGCTCGAGCAACCTCCGCGCAACCTGTTCGGTCTCGCGCTTTCCGGCGGTGGCATTCGCTCCGCGACATTCAATCTCGGCCTCCTGCAAGGACTCAACGAGATCGGGATGTTGCGCGGAATGGACTACCTCGGCACGGTCTCCGGCGGCGGGTACACCGGGGGCTTCTGGACGCGCTGGCGCGCGAAAGGGCGGCGGGATGCACGGAGCGAGGGCCCGATCTTTCCGCAGCTCGACCCATCGTCGATCAAGCGGACGAAGGTCGACGAATCGCTGCGCTCCGGCGACGAGCCCGCCGAGATACGACACCTGCGCAAGTTCTCGCGTTTCCTCGCCCCGGCGTTCGGCCTGTTCACATTCGATACGGGTCGCATGCTCGTCACGGCGATCAACGCCATCGTTCCATCGATCCTTGGCGCCGCGGCCTTTCTGATCTCGGCCGTCGTACTGAGCATCATCATCGGTGCGTGGGTGCTGGTGCTGCCTGGCGCGATGGAGCTCCTCGCGCCGACGGTGTTCGGCGAGCACGCGCGCATGCACCTGGGTGCGATGATCACGATGCTCGGCTTTGGTGCCGCGCATCTTGGCGTCATGGATCAACTCTGGCAGGACCAGTCGCACAGACCACGTGCGCGGACGATCGTCGCGATCCTGCAACTCATCCTGTTGTCGGTGTCATGGGGGCTGATCGTCGCGTGGCGCTCAGGCTCGACGTCATTGCCATTGCTGGCTCTCCAGTGGGCCGGTGCCGTCGTCGCCAGCAAGGGCCCGGAGTTCGTCGTTCGCCCCGGTGAATTCTGGCTGTACGTCGCGATGCCCGCGGTGCTCCTGCTCAGCGTCAGCGTCGTCAACGCCCTGGTACGCCCTGCGGCAGAAGAAGCGTCGATGGGATTCAGGACCGTTGGGCGCGAAGAAGGCGACCGGGTTGCGAGCTGGCTCGCGTTCGCCGGCATCGTCTGGGCCCTCGTGACGTTTCTGTGGGCCATCGCAGGCTACCTGCATCAGCGCCTTGGCGGTCTCGAACTGCTGCCAAGCCTTCCGATCGCAACCCTCGTCGCATTCCTGTCGCGCTTCGTCGGCCGTCCCTCGCCGGGCGGCGAGCGAATCTGGCAGCGCGTGGCGCGACTCGGGTTGTCCGTGATTGCCTGGTTGGTACTCCTCGCATTCGTGCTGGCGGCGATGCTCGCCCTGCTCGCCGCACAGCACCATGCCGTGCTCGGTGTGTTGATGCTCGGAACCGGCCTGGCGGTCGCGTACATCTGGTTCGCGTACGACACGAATCGCGTCGGCTTCCATCATTTCTATCGCGCGCGCATCGTCCGGTCGTTTCTCGGCGCTGGCGTGATGCGCGGCATTGATGCCGACGACGCGAGCGAGGTCCAGCCCGACGATGACATCGATCTTGCATCCATCGGCGTCGCGCAGCCATTGCATCTGGTCGTCTGTGCCGCAAACAGCCTCCGCCCTGCCAATCCGCTCACGGACTACTCACGCGGCGCCGAGTCAGCGGTGCTGTCGCCGGTCGGTTTTTCCGTTGGCACGAGCTGGACAACGTGGCACGCAACACGTCTCGATGGTGTGGCGGACGATCGACACGGTCCCACCTCGCGCTATACCAACGTTCCCACACTTGGTGCGGCGCTGACCGCATCCGCCGCGGCATTCAACACGCAGATGGGCGCCAAGTCCAAGGCGCTCGGGCCCGCCGTCTCGTTCCTCATGACGATGTTCGGACTGCGCCTCGGGCTCTGGCTGCGGCACCCGGACCGGCTCAACAACACGCACCCGGTGGTGCGCAACAAGGTCGGCGGCGGCTTCTTTGCCGAACTGCTCGGGCAGTCGGATGCGCGCAACGATGACTGGGTGTTTCTGTCGGATGGTGGTCACTTCGACAACACCGCGCTGTACGAACTCGTGCGCCGGCACTGCCGTTACGTGATCGTCTCCGACTGCGGGCAGGATGCCGATCGCGCGTTCGATGACCTTGGTGCCGTCGTGCGGCGGGCACGGGCCGATTTCGACGTGGACATCAGGGTCAACCTCGAACCGCTGAAGCCGGATGCCATGGGCTGCTCTCGCCAGCCGATGGTCGCGGGAGACATCCACTATCCCAACGGCGACACCGGGATCATCCTCGTCTTCAAGCCGACGATCGTCGGCACGGAGCCACCGGACATTCTGCAGTACAGGGCACGCAACAAGCTCTTCCCGCATCAATCAACCGGCGACCAGTTCTTCGACGAAGCGCAGTGGGAGAGCTATCGCCGCCTGGGCCAGCATGCGGCGCGGATTGCGTTCGCCGCCACCACGGATCGCGATCGTCACCCGTCGCTGAGCCGCGGAGAGACGCCGCTCGTCGACCTGCGCGATCTCGATGTGTTGCGCGGCCGGATGGCACAGGAGTTCAGTGCGGCACGTCGCGCATGGTTCTCGCGGCCGCCGGACTACGGGGCGCGCATCGATCGCATCGCGCACCAGTTGGCGGCACTCGACAGCCTGCTCGCCGGCAGCGGTACGCGACTGATCCGTGAGGTGAGCTGGGAGCTGGACGCCGGACCGCTGCCACCGGACGCTCCCCCGCCGGCACCGATGACGCAGGACGAGTCGGCGCTGGCAATCAGCACGATACATCAGGCGCTCGTGACCTGCGAAGCGATCTTCCTCAGGGAGGATCTCGCGGCGCACTTCAATCAGCCGATGTACGTCGGCGTGATGAACCTCATGGCGCGCTGGATGCAGGCACCGATGGTGCGCGCGTGGTGGCCGCTGATGCGGGCGACGTGCACCGAGGCGTTCCGGACATTCGCCGAGAGCCAGTTCCAGTTGGGCACCGCGACGGCTCAGATCAGCATGCCCGAGGCTGAAGTGGGCGCGGATGTTCTGCCGCTTGCGACACGTGTGAAACGCCAGAGTGGGGCGTCGCTTGCCACGACGCACCTCCATCTCGTGCTCACGCTGCGCGACGCCGAGTCGCTGCCCGGTACCGCCCCGTTGGTTCCGGGGCGTGTCGAAGTCGCGAGACTCGACGCGGATGTCTCGCCCGACGACGCGATCATGATCTGGCTGGGTCGCGACCTGCTCGTGCCGCCCGGACTCTGGGGAATGGGGCTCGGCTCGGGGCTGCTCGCGCGCATGAGCGACACGGGCGGCACCGCTGAGAGCAGCACAAATCGAGCAGCGCGTGACGCACGGCATCGCGAGCAGATCGTCATCATCCGCACGGTGCGGGCTGGCAGCACCGGAGCGAAGAAAGATTCCGCTGACCTGCAGCATTTGTATGTCAGGGCAGGGTTCGAAACCGCCCCACCGTCTCAGCTCGCGGCGCGGTTCCCGCGCTCGTTCTTCGCGGCGTATGCGCGATTGCACGAGCGCTGTGGAACGACCGAGTCGTACCTTCCCGCTCCTGCTGCGATCGCATCGCTGTCCGACAACGCTGACTTTGTAGTTCTGTGGCGACCTGTGGCATCCAGCCTCCGGCGCTGACCCTCCATCCGGCTGACCGCATGAGCGCATTCGTTCCACAACAACTGGATTGGCCCACTGATCGGGCCGTACTGCTGGTACATGGAATCGGAAATGGGAGCAGTGGCAGCAGCGCCTTCCCCATCGCGGCGCTCGACACGGCGTTGGGCGACGAGGCCGACCGCATCGCTGTCTACACCCTGAGCACCGACTTCATCACGGACTGGACCACCCGAAAGCTGCAGCTGGCGGCCGGCATCAAGGCCCTGGGCTCCGCCGTGGCAGTGCGCTTCGGAAAGGGCGATCTGGCCGACAAGCTGGCCGAGTACAGCGGCGATGTCCTGTGGCCTGTCCTGCACCTCGACACGCGGATGGCGCTCCGCGATGCGTTCATCGCTCAGCTGCAACAGATGGTGCTCGACCGCGGACGCGCGGCGCGCGCACGCGCCGTGGATCCACTGACCTATCGGATGAACATCATCGCGCACAGCATGGGATGCTTTCACGTGTACGAGGGGCTGCACGCGGCCGCGCGTGAGCCGAGCTATCGGTTGCGTCCGAACTCGGATCAGACGCGATTCGCCAACGTGATACTCATGGCATCACCCGTCCAGTTGATTCGAACCGTCGCTGGCGACATCGGGGCGATCGTGCCCGCCTCGGACCAACTCGCGACCATGGCCCGGTCAGGGCTGTCGATCCCCTCAGAACCAGCCGGCCGACGCCGGATCACGACGACGAAGAGCTTCGTTTCGATCACCGGGACGCAGGACCCGGTCGGCGGCTATCTCCTCGGCGAGAGGAATTCGTGGGGATACATGGACATCGAGGGGCAGGATTCCACGATCGTGCCACAAACGCTCATCGGCGGCGATCTGGCGACGGCGCTTGGCTCCGGCGGCGGCATCGGCGATGCGATCCAGGACCCGCACTCGTGGAATGCGTACGTGACAACGAAGGCCACAACGCTGGCAGGACTGCTGACATGATTCCCATCGTACACCGTATCACGCGGACGCTCACCGGCAGTCTCTGTCTGCTGCTGGTCGCTGCCACCGCGAATGCGCAGGCACCGGATTCGGTGCTGCAACGGCTCGCCGACTCGTTGACCGTCGGTGACTACTGCCGTGTGACGCGCGCCGCCATCGATCAACCAACGGTCGCGAGTGCCGTCAGCGAAGACCGCGCGATACTGGAACAGGCGTTGCAGCGCGTCTGCGATCCGCGCACGGCGGGACTCCGCCTCCGCGAACTCATTGGCGCTGGTGCACCAACGCTCGCGTCGGTGGCACGGTTGCGACAGGATGGACTCAAGACCGTGCTCGTCGCGCCGCTCGACTCGGCGATGACCGTCATCTTCCGAAACCTCCGCAACCCTGATCTCGCACCGGTCATGCGCGCGGCTCTCGGTGCGGGCAACAATACGACGTTCTTCACGATCGTGAACGTCCCGCAGGACTTGTTCGTTCAGCAGGCGCGCGATCGTGCGATCGAACGGCTGGCAAAGTACGAACGGAAGCTCGGACCGCAGTCGCCGAAGTTGAACGGGCTCGAGGTGTTCCTCAATTACGCCGTGCAACGCTGGGTGCCCGGTTTCGCTCCGTCAGTGACGCGCGGCCCCTCGTCGCTGGAATTGATCGCGTCGTACGTGCCGGGTTATGCAACGATCGTCGCAGACCGCGCGGTCGCCACCTCGGCGACCGAGTTCGGACTCCGGCACTATCTGTTCGGATCGGCGTGGGGCATGACCGGTTGGAGAGCCCTGCTCCGTCCCGCGTACATGTCGGGCGGCTTGCTCGTCGCCAGCAATCGCAGCAATGGCCTCGCGTGGCCGTGGGACAAACAGTCGCGGCCAGGCGTGTTCGTTGCCTGGGGCGAGACGAAGATCGGATGGGTTCCGGGACGCACCGGCAGCGTGATGATCGCGCGACAACTCCAGTTCATCCCGTTCGTGTTCTAGCCGCGTCAGCGGCACGGCCAGCCGCCCGGAGTGGCATCCGGCGTGGCGGCTGGCTTGGACGCGGCCTCGACGGCGGGCGTCCCGCGGCCGGGCAATCGCCGCTGCACGGCTGGCCGCAGGTGCAGAACAGCCAGCAATGTGCGAAATTTCCTCGGTATCGCGGCTCCTGAACGGAACCATCCTTCCGAGCTCGGCATACGTCCGTGGCCGCGGCCGCGCTGCGCTGTTTTCTCTGGATCTGAATCGAATGTCGCTGTCTCTGCTGGATGCATCATGGGTCAGGGCCCGGGTGGTCTCCCGTCTGCGCGCAACTGGCATGCTGATGCTGATGCTGCTGCCGGTGCTTGCCGTCGCGTGCTCGGTCAGCGCTGCCGCGGCTCAGAAGCCGGGGCGCGCACCACGGGACCCGAGCCCTCACAGCGACGTCGAGCTCGTGCCAGCGACGACATCGGCGGCCCCGGGTGAGCGAGTCACCGTCGCCGTGCGGCTGACACTCGACAAGGGGTGGCACACGTACTGGACGAATCCGGGCGACGCAGGCCTTCCGCTCGAAGTGAAATGGACGCTGCCGGCTGCCGTCACAACCAGCCCGCTGCAGTTCCCTACCCCGCATCTCGCGCCGCAGCCACCGCTCATGAGCTATGGCTACGAGAACGAAGTGCTCGTGCTGACCGACGTGCAGATACCGGCAACAGCATCGGTCGGATCGTCGGTGCGCATTACGGGTGAGGCAAGCTGGCTGGCGTGCGCTGACGTGTGTCTGCCGGCGTCCGGTCCGCTCCTGCTCGAAATCACGATTGGAGTTGCCGGCTCGCCGACCAGATGGGCTGGCGCGATCAACGCCACTCGTGCCGCCGTCCCGGTCGCATCGGCAACACTGACGTCGACGAGCTGGGCAACGAAGGCGGGCTACATCCTCGTGTTGACGCCGGCGGCAATTGATGCTGCTGCGATGCGCAAGCCGTACTTCTTCCCGGATTCGGTCGAGGTACTCGAACACGCCATGCCGCAGCGCGTCGCGCGCGCCGGCGATACCCTCGTGTTTGCGCTGCCACGATCGATCGTGGCGGAAGGGACGGCGGCCGTGCTGCGCGGAATCGTCAGTCCCGATGTTGACGCGGAATCGCCGCGCGCATGGGTCCACACATCCACCGTCTCGGCATCGCCCGGCGCGTCTCTGCGCGCGCGCGCAGAAGCATTGCTCGCCGAGCCCGCCGCGTTCGAAGTCGGCGGCGTTGGTGCCGTGCCGGCGGCAGTCGCATCGGCTGCCGCAGCGCTGCCTGACCCCGGTGCCGACATGTCGTTTTTCGCGGCGGCGGCCTTCGCGTTCATCGGTGGCCTGCTGCTCAATCTGATGCCATGCGTCTTTCCCGTGCTCTCGGTGAAGGTGCTGGCGCTCATTGAGCATGCCGGAGCGGCCGATCCGGTGCGCGGACGACGGCATGGACTGGCCTTCGCCGCAGGTGTCCTGCTCTCGTTCTGGGTGCTTGCCGGCGTCCTGATCGCGCTTCGCGCCGGCGGGGAGCAGCTTGGATGGGGGTTTCAACTGCAGTCGCCGCCGGTTGTGGCGCTGCTGGCGTTGCTTATTTTTGCGTTGGCACTGAACCTGAGCGGGGTGTTCGAGATCGGGCTGACTCTGACGCGGCTCGGTGGAGTTGGCACCGGTGCCGGGTATGGTGATTCACTGCTGACTGGCGGTCTCGCGGTTGCTGTCGCGGCACCGTGCACCGCGCCATTCATGGGAGCCGCGCTGGGTTACGCGCTGGTGCAGCCGGCACTCATCGGATTGATGGTGTTCACGGCGTTGGGCCTCGGCCTCGCACTGCCGTTCGTCCTGCTCGCGTCTGCACCGAACCTGCTTCGATTCCTTCCCCGCCCCGGACCATGGCTGGAGACGCTGAAGCAGCTCTTCGCATTTCCGCTGTACGCAACGGTGGTCTGGCTGTTGTGGGTGCTGGGACAGCAGGTTGGCATCGATGCGCTGGCAATCGTATTGCTCGCGATGACCCTGCTGGCACTGGGTGCCTGGACGTGGGCGCGCGGCGTACGCCATGACCGTGCGACGACACGACTCGCGGCGGCGGCACTGATGCTCGGTGCAATCGCCATGGGATTTGCCGGCGGCACGCGGCCGGCAGTTGCGAGCGCTAGCGCTTCAGCGGCGCCTGCGGGGTGGGAGCCCTGGTCCGTGGAGCGCGTTGCGCAACTCCAGCAGGAAGGCCGTCCCGTCTTCGTGGACTTCACTGCGGCCTGGTGCCTGTCGTGCCAGGTCAACGAACGCGTTGCATTGAGGGCGGGCTCGGTGCAACGCGCGTTCAGCGAGGCCAACGTCGCGCTGCTGCGTGCCGACTGGACATCCCGTGATACGGCAATCACGGCCGTCCTCGCGAGCTTCGGCCGAAGCGGCGTGCCGCTCTACGTCTTGTACCCGGCAGGCAGCGGGGGCAAGGTGGCGATTCTGCCAGCAGTCCTCAGCCCCGGCATCGTCGTGGACGCCGTCAAAGTGGCGGCGCCCACCGTTGTTGCATCACATGGTGTCCGCTGACGGCCCGTACGACCCGGGAAGCTTCACGTCCAAGAGTCGCAGATATACGCCAAGCTGGGCGCGATGATGCACGATGTGGTTGATGCCCATGTGACGGATCAGGTATCCGCGCTGGCCATTCACGATCTCGTGACCACCCATCGTCATCTTCCAGGTCCCGTTGAGACGCGACCAGTCAAGCGAGGAGAGCGCAGCGCGCATCTTCGCCACCTCGTCGTCAAAGAGTGCCAGCAGCTCGGCCGTGTTCGTGACCGGCGGCGGCGTGAAGTCCTCCGGCCTGAAGTCGAGCGCGTCGGTGGCGGCCATCGTCGTCGTGAAGCCTGGCAGCTGTGCGGTGTGAATCGCGAGACTGGACAACGCCATCGATTTCGGGTGTGGCTTCCAGGCCGCCTTCTCGAACGGAACGAGCGCCAGCATGGACCGGGTCACGGCGAGTTCTGTGTCGAGCTCCGGGTACAGCACTGCGATTGGATCGGTACCCGGGTAGGCAGGGCTGGTGTTCACGGTGACCTCTGAAGGCTGATGGTCATGCCGACATTCAAGCTTCGGCTTTTGTTTGGTCCACCAGTATTGGCCGCGATCGGGTGGCGCGCAAGGCCGGCGCGAGCGATCTCCGGGCGCCGCCGGACTCAGCCCTGACGAATGTCCCAGATGTAGAGGGTCGAGGTGTGCAGATCATCCACCCGAACCTCGTGATCCGGCGTGGACGTGCCGACAGGAAATGTGTTGCTGATGAAGCGCGACCCCGGTCGCATTTCGCGTCGCGCTTTCTCCCAGAGGGCTGCCATCGGCACCGGTGACAGGTAGGCAAAGACGACGTCGAACGGCGACAGATCGCAATCCCAGAAACTGCCCCACTCTGCGTGGCAGTTCCGACGGCGGGCGATGAGGATTCGCGCTCGGCTGATGAGCCACGGGAACGGTGCCGACTCGACACCGTGATAGGTGCCGTCCGGCCGGATAGCGGCGAGATCCGTGAGGACTCCGCCAACACCTGAGCCCACGTCCATGAACGTGAACGGCCCCGCCGGGAGCAGCGGCACGAGGGCCCGCCGCACCTTGCTGCTCGAGAGATAGAGCGGCACCTGCGTCCTGAATGTGGACCAGTACACCGCCAGCAGCAGCAGGAAGATCCCGATCCAGACGCCGGACGGCAGGCGTGCCGCGCTGACGACGACCAGCGCGGGCGTGAAGGCGAACTGGATCACGATCCACCACGGATCGAGCCTGGCCAGGCGACTGAGCCCTGCCGCGAACGCACCGGTCAATGCCGCGGCAACCAACGGCCGCAGCACGACTCCAGCGGGTGCGAGCGCATACGCGGTCCCGGCCGCGAGCGCGGCGCCGACTGCCTGGAGCATCAGCGCGATCACGATCGGCGGCCATCGTCGCTGCCGAGCGGGCGCAGTGGAGAGGTCAGGCATGGGGCAAATCAGCCCTTCGCACAGTGAATCCGCCAGCGCCGCGCGGCCTCCCGGCACTTCCCCGCGACGACGCCACGGAGACGATCGTCTGCAACGGACGCGCGCCCGGTCACGTAATGGCTGGAACGCTCTGCTGCAGTCGCTTGTCGCCCCTCGCCATCATACAGTGTCCGTGCTCCGCGCCGCAGTCACCCTCGCCATCCTCGCCACTCCACTCACCGCGCATGCAACGGACCCGGGTCCGGGTCGCGCAGAGTCGAGCGCACGCGCGGTCCGGATCGAGAGAGCGCCGGTGCTCGATGGCCGTGACGATGAACTGGTCTGGCGGACCGCTCCACTGATCGACGGCTTCCGGCAGTTTGCGCCAGCAGAAGATGCGCCCACCGCCTTTCGTACCACCGTGCGCGTGGCATACGACGACCGGAATGTCTACGTCTTCGTGCGCGCGTACGATCCACGGCCTGATTCGATCGTGAGCCTGCTCTCGCGCCGCGATGTGAAGACGAACTCTGATCAGATCAAGATCATCTTCGACAGCTATCACGATCGCCGCACCGGGATCGAGATGGGCGTGAACCCTGCCGGCGTCCAGCGCGACGCGGCGATTCACTCCGATGTCGTCGAAGATCTCTCGTGGGATGGCATCTGGGATGTTGGCACCCGGATCGACTCACTGGGCTGGACGGCGGAGTTCCGCGTGCCGCTCAGCCAGCTGCGATTCAACAAGGCCGACGAACACACGTTCGGCTTCGGCGTGTGGCGCGACATCGCCCGGATCAACCAGCGCGACTCATGGCCCGTGTATCGGGGATCGCGTTCGACACTGGCGTCGCAGCTCGGCGATCTCTCCGGCTTCCGTGGCCTGGGCAGTGCACGGCGGATCGAGCTGATGCCCTACTCCGTCACGAAGAACGTGACGCAGCGCAGCGGCGCGGCGTGGACGCATCCGCAGAAGATCACCGGCGGCGCTGACCTGAAGGTCGGGCTTGGCCCGGCGCTGACGATGAGTGCCACGATGAATCCGGATTTCGGACAGGTCGAAGCGGATCCGGCGCTGATCAACCTCAGCGCATTCGAGGTCCGGTTCGAGGAGCGACGCCCGTTCTTCCTGGAAGGGAATGCGCTGTTCCGCTGTGGCGGCTCGTGCGAGGGCTTGTTCTATTCGCGGCGCGTTGGTCGCACACCGCAGCTTCGATCCTCATCCGCTGATCCTGCCTTCACGACGATTCTCGGTGCCGCGAGAGTCACGGGCCGCGTTGGCCGCGGCGTCTCGCTCGGGATCTCTGAGGCGGTCACCCGGCAGGAAGTCGGTTCGACGGGACAGACCGTTGAGCCGCGGACCAACTACTTCGTCGCGCGGTTGGTGAAGGAGATGCGTGACGGTCGCACGCAGATCGGTGCCATGATGACGGACACGCGGCGCTCGCTCGACTCGGTGTCCGCCACCCGGCTCCGGAGTGACGCGACGGTCCTGCTCCTCCAGGGCTTCCATCGCTTCGCGCGCGACCGGTACGAGCTGTCAGGGTACACCGGGACGGTCGGCGTGAACGGAAGCCCGCAGGCCATCGCACTCACGCAGCGCAGCAGTGTGCATCTCTGGCAGCGGCCGGATCACGAACGGGAGTACGACTCGACTCGCACATCCATGCGTGGCGGCGTCCTGGCGCTGGGGCTGCAGAAACTCGGCGGCTCAGTGCGCTTCTCGAGCAATGCGCGCTACGCCAGTGCCGGCATGGAGGCGAACGATGCGGGCTTTGTGATTCTCGTCAACGACATGAGCATCCGGAATCAATTGAGCCTGCAGTCGTTGCGGCCTTCGAAGGCCTATCGACGCTTCTTCGGGTACCTGTCGAACGAGACGCACTGGACCACAGGCGGCACGCAGAGCGGTGCCAGCGTCACGGCGCATGGAAGCGCTGAACTGGCGAACTTCTGGAGCTCGGCATTTACGCTGTCCACGTATGACATCGGCGGCACACGCTGCGTGGCCTGCGCTCGCGGCGGTCCGGCGCTCCGCCAGTCCAGCGAGCAGCTGGCCTCGATCTTTCTCGGTGGCGATGCGCGGCGTGCGGTAACACCGAACGTCAGCCTCAGTGTCAGTCGCGGCGACGCCGGAAACTCGATGAGCCGCAGCGTGAGCCTTGGAAGCGACCTGCGCATCGCCAGTCGCTATTCCATGTCGCTGGCGGCGAACTGGGAGCAGCGCACGGATGACCAGCAGTGGGTGGCGAACTACGGTGCATTCCGCAGCGACACGACGCATTACACGTTCGCGCGGCTCGCACAGACGACCATCGGCGTGACGGCCCGCGCCAACTGGACCGCAACGCCACGCCTGTCGCTCCAATTGTATGCGCAGCCGTTCGTGAGTAGTGGAAACTTCGCGAACTGGCGTGAACTGAGTGCGCCAGTCGCACGCGCCTATGCGGACCGATGGTCGCCGTACGGCAGCGGGACAGCGCCGGCGGGATTCAACTTCCGGCAGTTCAATTCGAACGCCGTCGTGCGCTGGGAGTACCGGCCCGGCTCCACGCTCTTCTTTGTCTGGCAGCAGGGTCGCGACAGCCGCGACACCAGCGGGGACTTCCGTGTGGACCGGGATTACCGAGACCTGTTCCGCGCACACCCGGATAACACGTTCCTGATCAAGGCGAGCTACTGGTTCAACCTGTAGTCGAAGTACGCGCGTATCGCGGTGATCTGCGAAGCGACTGGCGAAATGGTCTCACGCGGGGGCGCGGGGATCGCGGGGAACAACGAGGAACACATTTTGGGAACGGCAATGGTGGTGGCGGATCGTGGGAGCGTGTTCCCACCGTCCGATCCGCCTGCGCTTTCGAAGAACGTCTGTCACCAGCAGCGCGCTCGATAATTTCACTCAACGCGGCGGGGTCGTTCATTCGAACAAGATTCGACGCCTGCAGGGCCGGTACGACCACCGATTCGTCCACTTCCGTCACAACAATTTTGCTTCTGCAGTTCCCCGCGATCCCCGCGCCCCCGCGTGAGACCATTTCGCAACGTGTTTCACCAATTGATGCGATCTGCGCCCCACCTCCGCCCCGCAACGACAGCGACCGATCAGGTCAGAAACTCATGCAGCAGCGAGTGGAAATGGTGAACACCGTTCTCCCGCGTGGCGGAATAGCGGCCACGGTCGTACACGCGCGATCTCAGGTTCCGCTGAACTGCTTCGACGATCGTGATGTCCTCGTCCTGGATCTCATCGCTGAACGCCTGCAGCTTCATGAACTCCGCCCGTGATGCATCGTCCGCCGGCGGTGTGGTCGCGTACCAGTCGAATGTCACTCGCGTCCGGTCGTGCGACAGCGGGATCACCGTGTTCGTCTGCATCTGCCCCATGTAGACGTTGAGCATCACGTTCGGGAACAGCCACACGTAGACCGCCTCGGCCACGTCCGTCTTCGATGGGTCGTACCGCCGGTCCGTGGTGCCGCCGTGCACCGGACGCAAGGGCGCGTGCTGGATGCTGAAGTAACGATGCGGTTCGACACGATATGCGTCGTAGTCCAGTTCCTTGTGCAGTCCCGGATGCACGACGGGCAGGTGATATCCCTCGAGAAAATTGTCGACGTACACCTTCCAGTTGCACGCAATGTCCCAGCTCTTGCTCGTGACATACTGCATCTGCTCACACTGGAACGATGCCACCCGCTGAGGCACATCCTCGAGCATGTCGAGCAACGGCGGCGCCTTGCCATTGAGATTGACGAAGACCAACGGGCCCCACTCGGCGACGGCAACCGGCCTCAGATGCATCTCGCCCGGAGCAAACCCGCTCGACTCCTCCATCTCCGGCGCCTTCAGCAAGGATCCATCGAGTCGGTACGTCCACCCGTGATAGCGGCACTGCAACGTGTTCCGCTTGCCGCACCCATAGGCCACCGGGCCGGCGCGATGCAGGCAGACGTTGTGAAAACCACGCAACGAATCGCCATCGCGGAGCACCACGACGGAATCCAGGCCTACCTCCGCCGTGATGAACGACCCGTGCTCAATGAGCTGCTCCCGCCGGCCCACGAGCTGCCACGTGGCCGCGAAAACCCGCTCGCGCTCCAGCTCCAGATACACCGGATCGGTGTACAGCCGCGCCGGAATCGTCGAGGCACGGCTGATGTCGGGATCGAAGGGAAAGAACAGCGACATGGGTCGGAGAGTCGGGGGGCGGGGCGTCTGCAACGTTGCAACCTGCCGCGTGGAATGGTTGCCGCCAAGCGCCGGCCTTGACCGCCGACCCGGGCCCTACTATCTATGTATCCGGATATCCGGATATGACTACGCCCAAGCTCTCCATTCACGGTCGCCTGACCGAGCTCGCCGACGCCACGCGCTGTCGGCTGCTGTTGGCGTTGGAGGCCCACGAGCTGACCGTGGGCGAGCTGTGCTCGGCACTCATGCTGCCCCAGAGCACCGTCAGCCGTCACCTGCGGATTCTGTCGGACGAGGGGTGGGTCGAGTCGAGGGCGGAGGGATCCACCCGCTGGTACCGGATGGCACCGACGCTCGACCACGAGGCTCGGGCCCTGTGGGCGTTGGTCCGGGAGCCCGTGCAGACCACGCTGGCGGCACAGCAGGATCAGGGCCGCGTCGATGCGGCGCTGGTGGCCCGCCGATCGCGAAGCGAGGCCTTCATCGCCTCGGCTGCTGCGGAATGGGACGCCAGTGTCGCTTCTCTCTATGGCCCACGCGCTGACCTCGGCGCTGCCCTGGCGTTGCTCGAGCCGACACTCGTCGTCGGTGACCTCGGGTGCGGCACCGGTTCCCTCGCGCTCGCGCTGGCACGTCACGTCGCGCATGTGCACGCGATCGACGGTTCGGCGGCGATGCTCGACGCGGCACGGTCACGACTCAGCGGGCTCGGGAACGTCACGGTTGCGGCAGGTTCACTCGAGGCGCTGCCGCTTGACGACGCCTGTCTCGATGTCGCCGTGCTGATGCTCGTCCTGCATCACGTGGCGGAACCGTCGCGGGTGCTGCGTGAGGCGCGTCGTGTGTTGCGCGCGGGTGGTCGGCTGCTGATCGCTGACATGAGCGCGCACGAGCGGGAGGAGTACCGGCAGCAAATGGGGCATGTATGGTTGGGCTTCGATGAGCGCTCGCTGCGCGGGTGGCTGTCGAAGGCAGGGTTCAGCACGATGCGCTACGTCGCGCTGCCGGTGAATCCGGCGGCCGTCGGTCCGGCGCTGTTCACGATGGTAGCATCCTGATTCCATTCTGAGGACTTTCCCGATGGCAACTGCAGTACAGACCGAGCTTGAATCCATGATGTCGATGGCGCGCCCACCGTACGCCGTGCGTGACCTCTCGCTCGCCGAATGGGGCCGCAAGGAGCTCCGCCTGGCCGAAGTCGAAATGCCAGGCCTGATGGCGCTTCGCGCCGAGTACAAGGACAAGTTCCCGCTGAAGGGCGCGCGGATCATGGGCTCGCTGCACATGACGGTGCAGACGGCGGTGCTGATCGAAACGCTGGTGGAACTCGGCGCCGACGTGCGCTGGGTCTCGTGCAACATCTTCTCGACGCAGGATCACGCCGCGGCTGCAGTTGCCGTTGGCCCGAAGGGCACGACGGAAGACCCGCAGGGCATCCCGGTGTTCGCCTGGAAGGGTGAAACGCTCGAGGAATACTGGTGGTGCACCGAGCAGGCGCTGATGTGGCCCGATGGCGGCGGCCCGAACCTGCTGCTCGATGACGGTGGTGATGCGACGCTGCTCGTGCACCGCGGCGCCGAGTTCGAGAAGGCCGGCAGCGTGCCGGGCTTTGATTCGGATAACGAGCCGGAAGAGTGGGGCGTGATCCTCGAGCTGCTTCGGGCTGAGCAGCGGAACAACCCGGGCCGCTGGACGAAGGTTCTGGCCGGCATCCGCGGCGTGTCAGAAGAGACCACCACGGGTGTCCACCGCCTCTACGAGATGGAAAGGGCCGGCACGCTCGCCTTCCCTGCCATCAACGTGAACGACGCCGTGACGAAGTCGAAGTTCGACAACCTCTATGGCTGCCGCCACTCGATCATCGACGGCCTGAACCGCGCGACCGATGTCATGCTTGCCGGCAAGATCGCCGTCGTCATGGGCTACGGCGACGTGGGCAAGGGCTGTGCACAGGCGCTCAAGGGTCAGGGCTCACGGGTCGTGATCACCGAGATCGATCCGATCTGCGCCCTCCAGGCGGCGCTGGAAGGCTATCAGGTCACGACGCTCGAAGACATCGTGGATGTGGCCGACATCTTCATCTCGGCGACGGGCAACAAGAACGTGATCACCGTCGAGCACATGAGTCGGATGAAGGACAAGGCGATCATCGCCAACATCGGCCACTTCGACAACGAAATCGACATGGCCGGCCTGAAGAAGGTCGAAGGCATGCGTCGCATCAACATCAAGCCACAGTACGACGAGTTCGTGCTGCCGAACGGACGCTCGATCCTCATCCTGGCCGAAGGCCGACTGATGAACCTCGGCTGCGCCACGGGGCACCCTAGCTTCGTGATGAGTGCCAGCTTCACCAACCAGGTGCTGGCCCAGATCGACTTGCACCAGAATGCAGACAACTACGCCAACAAGGTGTTCACGCTGCCGAAGCATCTCGATGAAAAGGTGGCACGCCTGCACCTGCCCAAGCTGGGCGTGAAGCTGACGGAGCTGACACCAGAGCAGTCGACGTACCTCGGCGTGACGAATGCCGGGCCGTTCAAGCCGGATCACTACCGCTACTAGTCTTCGCAGTCGTCCACAACGGCAACGGGCCGGTCTCTTCGCTGAGACCGGCCCGTTCTGCGTACATCTGCATCCGACTCCTCACTCCCAAGGACGAACGGCGTTCAGTTCGTCGTGCGCTTCACGGTGGAATCCGCCGAGACGGCCGCCGCGGGAACGGTGGATGTCGGCGCCGCTGCCCGTGCATCGCGCTTGAGCGTCGTGTGGCTCAGCAGTGAGCGTGCCGGCACCCACGTCGGGACCACCCAGCCGCTGCCTTCAGCGGGCGACTTGCCACCGCCGGCCGGACGCAACGCACCTTCGAACTCGGCGTACTTCGACCCCGGATTCCACAATGCCCAGCTCTTCAACCCGGCATCGTACGTCGCCTGAATCTGCTGGCGCACTTCGCGCGATCCGTACGACAAACCGCGGATGCTCATCGCTTCCAGCCACGGCCTGATTTCACCAACGGGCACCTTGGCGGAATCAGCAACGAACTTCGTGCGAACCACCGCATCCGTCAGCGCGACGCGGATCAGGTTGTATGGCACGAGCCCAGGCTTCGGGAAACCGTAGTGTCCCGATGCGTAGTGCGAAGGATACACCATCGGCAACACCGCATCCGCCGCCGTAATCACGGTCTCCCAGTGCTGGCCGATCTGCACGTCGGACTCGTCATGCGTCACCAGGCCGAAGACGTCTGCGGTGACTGGAATGTTGTACGAACGCAACTCCGCCTTCGAGTACAGGATGAAGTCGCGGATGTTGTCCTGCCGCGATTTACCGCCGCTGCCGGGATACGTCATGGTCGCACGCATCGTGTTCGTCACATCGGGGAAGCGCACGTAGTCCCATTGCAGCTCGGAGAAGCCCATGTCGAGCGCCTCCTTCGCGATCGCGATGTTGTAGTCCCAGACGCGCTTGTCGTACGGATTCACCCACGCTCCACCTTTCTTGTCGCGCCAGAGGCCGCCGTTGACGTGCCGGATCGCCAGCTCCGGCTTCTTCTCGGCCAGCATGCGATCCTTGAAGACCACGATGCGCGCAACGCTGTAGATCTGATGTGCGCGCAGCGTATCAACCAGCTGTTGCAGCCACTTCGTTGCCGGCCGCTTGTCAGCGCCGATCTCGATCGCCATCGGGATCTTCGTCGAGTCGTACGTCAGGAACGTATCCGACTCCTTGATGTCGATGATGAAGGAGTTGATCTCGGTCGCGTCGGCGATGCGGATGAGCTCTGCCATGCGCGACTGCGATCCGGCCGCCCACGCATTCACGTACAGGGCGCGCACCGAGTCAGGGCGCGGCACGCGGGAGACCGTTCCCGGAACCGCGGGCGCCACGCTGTCGACGCTCCTCGCCGCTGCGGCGCTCTCGCCCCGGCCCGGAGACGCCTGACCTCCGTTGCTGCATGCGGACAGAACCACGATCAACGCACACGTCGCCCCGGACTGCAGGGAAGAACCGAACCGGCGAACAACTGGGTGCAACACGGAATACTCCAGCGGGCAAAGTAGGCCCGGGCGACCACTGCGCACCCGGTCATTGGTGAGAACAAGGCAAGTTACACGACGCCGCAACGCTTGATGCCCAAACGGCCACCCTGACGCTCGCGCACCCTGCTGTGCACATTCACGTGCGGCGACTCCGCCTGCACCATTTCCCGTGTCATCAGGAATCCCCATGTCGATTATAGTCCGACGCGCCCTCCGCACGGTGCTGGTGCTCGCTTGCCTTGGCCCGACGCTTCTTGCGCAAGGCGAGGCTTCCGGCCAGCTGATTCGGGCGAGCCGCGTGCTCGACGGCACGGGCCGCACGATGACGAACGTCGATATCCGCGTGGTGAATGGTCGCATCGCCGCCGTCGGGCCGTCTGCCGGCCCTCTCCCTGCCGGCGCCATCGACCTTCGCGGTGCGACGGTCCTCCCCGGACTGATCGATACGCACGTGCATCTCGGCTGGTATGTGAATTCCGCGAATCGCCTTCACACCGACACCGACGGCGACTCCCCGTCCACGCAGGCGTACAGTCAGGCCGGCAACGCCTGGGCCACGCTGCGCGCCGGATTCACCACCGTGCAAAGCATCGGCGAGGCCGACAATGCCGACCTCCGCGATGCCATCAACCGCGGCGCGATCCCCGGCCCGCGTGTGCTGACCTCGCTCGGCTCGATGAACGAACGGACCGGCGGCGGCAGCCCCGACTCACTCCGAGCGGCGGTTCGCCGATTCAAGGCGTCGGGCGCTGACGTGATCAAGATCTTCGCGTCCAAGTCCATCCGTGATGGCGGCGAGGCCACGATGACAGACGCGCAGCTGAGCGCCGCCTGTGGCGAGGCGACGGTGCTCGGGCTCCGCTCGGTCGTGCATGCGCATTCCGCCGAATCGGTCCAGCGAGCCGCGCGCAACGGCTGCACCCAGGTGGAGCACGGGGTGTTTGCCGACGACGTGACCCGGTCCCTGCTGGTGTCGAACGGCACCTTCTTCGATCCGCAGTGTGGCCTCGTCTTCCGAAACTACCTCGACAACAAGCCAAGGTTCGAGGGCATCGGCAATTACAACTCGGTCGGTTTCGCGTCGATGGAGAAGGCGATCCCGCTGGCAGAAGCCGGGATCGGCGCGGCCGCGAAATCACCGTCGCTGAAGCTGGTCTTCGGAACCGACGCCGTGGCCGGCGCGCACGGACGCAACGCCGAGGAACTCGTGTGCCGGGTGCGGCGCGGCGGCCAGCCGGCAATGGACGCCATCGTGTCGGCCACGTCCCGGGCGGCCGAATCGTTGCGGCTCGACAAGGAGATCGGACGCATCGCAGTCGGGTTCGCCGCGGACATCATTGCCACTGACGGCAATCCAGCCGTCGAGATCGAAGCGGCGCAGCGCGTGGTCTTCGTGATGCGGAACGGCATCGTCTATCGCCGGGATACGCCGCGCGGGCGCTGAGACGACCGCGGGGGCAGCGCGCCGGGAGCTTCAGCAGCTC
This sequence comes from Gemmatimonadaceae bacterium, assembly GCA_031373905.1. Classification (GTDB taxonomy): domain Bacteria; phylum Gemmatimonadota; class Gemmatimonadetes; order Gemmatimonadales; family Gemmatimonadaceae; genus JACMLX01. The sequence continues at coordinate 41,680 of JANMNM010000222.1, forward strand.
GGAGCCATCCCTGCTCGGAGCTCGCCCTGCTCGGAGCTTGCCCAGCTCGAAGCCCGCCCAGCTTGGAGCTTGCCCTGCCCGTCTCTGCGTACCAGACTCTTCCCCATCACGCGCCCTCATCCGGGCCGCCGTGGTCTCACTCCGAGAGGTACTCGTGTCGCTACGCTCCATTGCTGTCGGACTTTTCGCCGTCGCCGTCTCGCTCGGCGCACAGCCGCCAGCGGGCGCGCGAACGGGCACGCGACCGGCGGAACGGCCGTTGCCGCTCGACGCCGCACGCCAATTCTCGCTGGACACGCGTGAAGGCACCTGGCTGTCACTCGACGTGAGCCCGGATGGACAGTCGATCGTGTTCGACATGCTGGGCGACCTGTACCAGATGCCGTTCGCGGGTGGTGATGCGACGCGGTTGACGAGTGGCATGGCGTTTGACGTGCAGCCGCGGTTCAGCCCCGATGGCCGGAAGCTCGTGTTCATCTCCGATCGCGAGGGCGCCGACAACGTGCACCTGCTCGACCTGGCAACGAAGCAGGTAACCGCAGTCACGCGCGGCAAGGCCAATGTGTACCAGTCGCCGGACTGGTCACCGGACGGGCAGTACATCGTCGCCAGCAAGGGCGGCTTTCGCGGTTCGCTGCCGAAGCTGTGGATGTATCACGTGGATGGCGGCAGCGGTGTTGCATTGTACACGGATCCGGCCAACGCTCCGCCCGGAACCGCCGTGCAGCAGGCGGGCGCCGCGTTCAGCGCCGATGGACGCTTCATCTGGTACACGCAGCGCACCGGTGCCTGGAACTACAACGCGCAATTTCCGCAGTATCAGATCTGGCTCTACAACCGCGAGACAGGCGAGCGGGAAGCCCAGTCGGCGCGCTACGGGTCCGCAGTCCGCCCCACACTCAGCCCTGACGGAAAGTGGCTGGTGTACGGATCACGGTACGAAGCGAAGACGGGACTGCGCATTCGGGAGCTGGCCACGGGCAATGAGCGTTGGCTGGCATATCCCACGCAGCGCGATGAGATGGAATCGCGCGCTCCGATGGATGCATTGCCCGGCATGAGTTTCACCCCTGATTCGAAGGAGCTCGTCGCCAGTTACGGCAACAGGATCTGGCGCGTGGCCGTGGACGGCACCGGACAGGCCGAAATCCCGTTCCGTGTGCAGGCAACAGTCGATGCGGGCCCCGAGCTGGCGTTCCGCTACCCCGTGTCCGACAGCGCACAGTTCATCGTGCGACAGATTCGCGATGCCGTGCCATCGCCGGATGGCCGCATGCTGGCCTTCGTCTCGTTGAATCGACTATACGTGATGGACTGGCCATCCGGCACACCCCGCCGCGTCTCGACGCTGAACGCGATCGAGGCGGATCCGGCATGGTCACCCGACGGCCGCTCGATTGCGTGGGTGACATGGACGGACGCGGGAGGACGACTCTACAAATCCACGATCACGCCCGGTCGCACCGGCGCGGCCAGTGTGCTCAGCCGCGGCAACGGTACGCTGCGACAGCCCGCGTTCTCGCCCGGCGGCACGCGCGTCGTCGTGACACAAACCGCCGCGCAGGGACGCCGAGATCAGACCGGCATCACCGCGCCGACGGAACTCGTGTGGTATCCGGCAACGCCAACGAGCGCCGATGGGAGCGTCGCCACCACGATTGCGCGAGCAGCCGGTCGCACGAAGCCGCATTTTACGAGCGATACGACGCGGATCTTTCTCTCATCCGTGCAGAACGGGCTCGTGTCGATCCGGTGGGATGGATCCGATGAACAGCGCCATCTGCGCGTGACTGGGCCCGTGGCGCCGCAGGGCGGTGATGACGCCGATGACGATCTCTCCGGACTCGAGTTGCAGCGAACACCGCAGGAACCGGGGTCGCCGGCACCGCCGGCTGCGCTGACACTGATGTCGCCGCGTGGCGACCGGGCGCTGGCGCAGATCAACCAGGACTTCTACACGGTCGTGGTACCGCCGCGCGGTGTCACGACCTCGGTCAGCGTCGCCGACCAGAACAGCGCGATCGTCCCCATCAGGAAGCTCACCGACATCGGCGGGCAGTTTCCGGCCTGGTCGGCCGACGGGCGGCGCGTGCACTGGTCAATTGGCAACGCACACGTCGTGTACGATCTTGATTCTGCCGCAGCCCGCGACGCAGCCACTGCACCCGCGCGGCGTGATTCCACCGCGCCGGATTCGTTGCGCCCGAAGCCGTACACACCGGTTGAGCGTCGCGTGCTGGTGCAGGCCAACCGTGACCTGCCGAAGGGCACGCTGGTGCTGCGCAACGCGCGCATCGTGAGCATGAAGGGTGACCAGGTCATCCCCAGCGGCGACATCGTCATCCGCGACAACAGGATTGCGGCGATCGGCGCAGCCGGCACCGTGACGGTACCGGCCGGCGCGACACAGATGGACATGGCAGGAGCCACGATCATTCCGGGGTTCGTGGATTCGCACGCGCACCTGCGTGCCGAACGCGGCACGATTCAGGAAACCCAGCCGTGGGCGTATCTCGCCAACCTCGCGTACGGCGTCACGACGACCAGAGATCCGCAGACAGGCACCACCGATGTGCTGACCTATCAGGACATGGTCGAAGCGGGCCAGATCATCGGCCCGCGCATCTACTCCACGGGACCAGGCATCTTCGACCAGGACCAGATCCGCGACCAGGAGCATGCGCGCAGCATGCTGAAGCGATACAGCAGCTACTACGACACGAAGACGATCAAGATGTACGTCGCAGGTGTGCGACAGGTTCGCCAGTGGATCATCAAGGCCGCGCGTGAGCAGCAGCTGATGCCGACAACGGAAGGGTCACTCGATGTGAAGCTCAACCTCACCGAAACCCTCGACGGATATCCCGGCCTGGAGCACTCGATGGGGATCACGCCACTGGGCGGTGATGTGACGTCGCTGATGGCGTGGTCGAACCGCACCTACACGCCCACACTGCTGGTGAACTACGGTGGCCCGTGGGGCGAGAACTGGTTCTACACGAAGGAGAATCCGTACGGTGACGCCAAGCTGCAGCGCTTCACGGCCTACGAAGAGCTGGCGCAGAAGGCACGTCGGCGCATGGCGACGATGCCTGGTGGCGGCACCGCCGGTGGCTGGTTCCGTGATGAGGAGTACGTCTTTCCGCAGCTGGCAGCCGACGCAACCCGCATCCTTCGCAGCGGGGGCCGGCTTGGTATCGGCAGTCACGGACAATTGCAGGGACTGGGCTACCACTGGGAATTGTGGGCCATGGCAAGCGGTGGCATGACTCCGCACGAAGCGTTGCGTGTCGCGACGATTCTTGGTGCGCAGGCCATCGGATTGCAGGACGATCTCGGCTCGCTGGAAGTCGGCAAGCTGGCGGATCTGCTCGTGCTTGATCGCGACCCGCTCGCGGATCTGCGCAACACGAACTCATTGCGCTTCGTGATGAAGAACGGCCGACTTTATGACGGCAACACGCTGGCCGAGACGTACCCGACGAAGCGCGCCGGCCCGGATGTCCCGAACCGACCGCAGGCGCCCGACACGAAGGCCGGAACGCGACCGATGTGACCGGCCCATCCTGAGCGCCTTCGCCGACGCCATCCGGATTCCGTAGCGGCTTCCCGCGGCGCAGTCCATGCACTAGATCGCGGCAGAGCGCACGCTGACATGCATCTGCCACCGCGAGTGACCATGGACGAACAGCTTCCACAGACAGGCCGCCGCTCATTCCTCAAGGCGGCAGGACTGCTCGCGGCCAGCACCGCCGCCGGGTGTACGCTCGAAAGTCACGTGCCGCAGTCAGCGCCTGCGTCGGCCGTGCCGGAGCGCGAGACCGGGTTCGACCGCACGCTGCTCAGCGCCGTCGGGCACGCTGTGCTGCCGGAAGAACTCGGTGCTCAGGGTACGGCAGTCGCGATCGATCGTTTCGTCGCGTGGATCGACGCCTATGAGCCGGTCGCGGAAGAGATGCACGGCTATGGCTACGCGGACATCCGATATCTCCCACCGGATCCCGCACCTGGCTGGCGTGCGCAGCTGACGGCGCTCGAGCTGCTTGCGCGACGCTCGAAACGGAAACCCTTCGCGCGACTCACGATGCCGGAGCGACGCGAACTCATCTCATCCGCGCTGGGTGGCGAGCGGAGCGAGCGGCTCCCCGCACCGCTCGAGGCGCGTCACATCGCGCTCGCGCTGCTCGCGCACTGGGCCTCGAGCGCGGACGCGTGGGATCTCGCGCTCGGCGCCAAGGTCCAGCCCAACACCTGTCGCGTGCTCGGTGAAGCGAACGCACCACCGCTGCCGATCGTCGGACTTCGCGCATGAAGACCATCGACGCAGACATCCTCATCGTCGGCAGTGGCATCACGGCCGCGCTGATGGCCGCGAAACTGTCGGAGACGACAACACGCCGTATCACCGTCGTCGAAGCCGGACGCCCGTCGACACCCTTCGCCGAACGCACGAAGGCGCGAGCGCGATACCTCGACTATGGCGAGAGTCCGTGGAAGCAGGATCACCTCGATGACCAGAATACGTACGGCACCGCGTACGGATTCTCGCCGAGCATGCACGTGGGTGGACTCGCGATGCACTGGGGTGGCGTCTCACCGCGCTATTCACCCGAGGATTTCCGCCTTCGCTCACTGTACGGCGTTGGCGATGACTGGCCGTTCGCGTACGAGGAGCTGGATCCGTTCTATCAGGAGGCGGAAGAGCGGATGGGCGTGGCGGGAGAACAGGGCCCCATCGCACTCGACCCGCGCGGCAAGCCGTATCCCCTGCCGCCGCTGCCGGTCAACCACAACCTGAAGCAGTTGCAGCAGTTTGCGACGACTGCGGGCATCGCGACGTGGAGTACGCCGTCCGCGAAGAACTCCGTCCCGAACAACGGGCGCGCGCAGTGTCAGCGCTGCGACACCTGCTATCCGGTGTGCCCGACCGGCGCGAAGTACTCGCCGGATTTCACCTGGGATGCGCTGGTGAAGGCGAACAAGGTCACGCTGATCCCCGAAACGCTCGTGCGTCGATTGATTGCCGACCCGAAGACCGGGGCCATACTCCGCGCGACCGGGAACCGCACGGACGCCGCCGCAGAGGAAGTCACGATCACGGCAAAGACGTTCGTGCTGGCGGCGGGATTCACCTGGACGCCGCACCTGCTGCTGCTGTCGCGCGACACGGCGAATCCGGACGGGCTGGCCAATCGCAGTGGGCTCGTCGGCAAGTACGTCGCCGGTCACCGCAACGTGAACGCATATCTCACACTGCCGATGGAGCTGTTCCCCGGGATCAACGGCCAGCACTCGCTCGTCTCGAAGCAGTACATGCGCCCGACGAAGCGCGGGCGCTACCTGCGCCATGACTTGCGCCTGTGGGAGTCGAGCGTCGGGCGGGAGCCGCGGCTCCGGAACGACGCCGGCGCGACACTCTTCGGTGATGCAATGCTGTCGGACTGGCGTGCACGGGCAAAGGGCGCAACGGCCCGCGTGCGCGCGTACTACGACGTCCTGCCAGACCGGAACAGCGCGATCACGCTCGATACGTCGCACACGAATCGCTTTGGCGACCCCATGCCATCGCTCAGCTTCCGCGACGATCCTGTCAGTGCGCAGCTGCGACCGTGGCAGGAGGAACAGATCGCGACCCTCTTCCGCACCATGGCGAAGGCAGGAAACGGTGCGGTGCTGAAGATGGAAAACAGCAGGAACGACCTCGGTCAGGAGCATCCGGCCGGTGGCTGTCGGATGGGTGCCGATCCCGCAACGAGCGTCGTCGACGGATGGGGTCGCGCGCACCAGCACGGGAATCTGTGGATCGCCGGCGCGCCGACACAGCTCACTGCGGGCTGTTGCAACGGGACGCTCACGTTCGTAGCTGTCGGCCTTCGCACGGCGTCGGCAATCGCGAAGGAATGACGACCGCCCGCGCGGCCAGCCGGTCGACTGAGGGGGAGCGCGCGGGTTCACGTGGCGCAAACATCCGTACCCGCGCCCCGAGCCTTCAGCCGCGTCTCGGCGACGCCTCTGGTTAGAGATCTCGACTATTGTCGCGCTCCTGTCACGCACTAGGTTTCCGCGTTCCTGCGAGCACTCGTGCCCGCTTGCCAACCTTCTGTACGCTGCGCCTGACCGGCCAGCATGTGCTGACACAC
>JANMNM010000224.1:0-3786 GCA_031373905.1 Gemmatimonadaceae bacterium
ACGGCCGTCTGGAGCACGGCGCCGAGATCCGTGTCCCCGCGGGTGATCGTGAGGCCGGCACCAAGTCGCCCGTGCGTGAAGTCGACGAGCGCATCGATCATCGAGACCATGCGCGTGGCACTGCGATCCGCCCGCCGCATCAGCACCTGGTCCCGTTCGTTCAGTTCGGGCACCGTCATCACGTGGTGCGTCACCATCTGCACGGTAGAGAGCGGGGTGCGCAGATCGTGGCTCAATACGGCGATCAGCGTGTCCCTCGCCTCGTCGACGTTTTGGGTGAATCGCGAGACCGATTCGGCGAGTGCCTGATCCACTGCTTCGTTGAAGCGTATCAGGTCCTCCTGGTCGACAGCCGAGAGTCCAAGGTTCGCGGCGTGGTACAGTCGCAGGACGGTGGCGCGGAGCGCTCGGAACTCTGCGACCATCTCATCAACGGTGAATCCTTGCGCTTCACGCATTGCGCCATGCTCTGCCGCCGGCGAGTCCGTGGCCTCACGCGCGCCAGCGCCGGTGGACTTCTGTTCCTGCTCCGACGCCGTTTGCGGCCGACGCAGGTCGGCGACGACGACGGCGAGCATTTCCGTCGCGTGGTCCCGTAACGCGATGCGATCCATGCCCTCCGCTCCGGGCCTGCACTGACGCGCGAAGTCCACCCACGCTTGCAGGATGGGCTGCACGTTCGCTTCGATGAAGTCGGGGAGGCGCACGGGTGCTCCACTCAGGTTGTTGTCAGCAGGACGCACAACATGCCAATGGAGCGCCAACCGCGCTACTCGCGCCGCGGATCAGCCTGCGTACGACACTGCGCCGGCATTCACGCGGTAACTCTGGTGACAAAAGCCCCGTCACCGGAGAACGGGGTGGCGTCTCGACGAGTAATCACGCGCGCGTTGCGACGTCCCCGCGCAGAGTCTGGCAGGTCGAAACAAGGAAACCCTGCAATGAATTTGTGGTCCAATCCTTGTCTGCGAAGGGCTGGACCGATGACGAACTCGAGCTCAGTTCGCCGACGATCCGGCGAAGATCTCCACCCTGGTGCCGCCACTCTTGGCGAGATACATCGCAGCATCCGCCTTGTCGACGAGCGCAGCCAGATGCAGGCCGTCGCGTGGATAGATGGCGACGCCAACGCTCGGTACGATTCGGAGTTCGATGATGCCGTACATGAACGGCTCGGAGACGCACTCCACGATGCGCGTGGCGACGCGTCGGATCTGGTCTGCATCGCCGGCATCGACCAGCAGATAGAGGAATTCGTCACCACCAGCCCTGCAAATGCTGTCTGCATCGCGTGAGCAGCTGGCAAGTCGCTCCGCGACCGTCTTGAGTGTCGCGTCGCCCACGGCATGCCCATGGGTGTCGTTGATGACCTTGAACGCGTCGAGATCGATGAACATCATCGCCACGGTCCAGCCGTGGCGCTCTGCCATTGCGAACGCGTGCGTGGCGCGGTCGTCGAACAGGGAACGATTCGGCAACCCGGTAGCGTCATCATGCAACGCGCGATGCGTCGCATCCTCCACGGCCGCATGTGCGACGGTGAGCGCCGCCTGCGTCGTGGCGAGGGCAGCCTGTGTATGCTCGAGTGCGGTCTCGGTCACGCGCAGGTCGGAAACACCTCGCGCCAATGTTTGCGTCACCTCAGTCAGGTCCTCCGCACATTCCAGCACCTTCGCCTCGTGCCCCTGGCCGTCCTGCAGCAGGCTCCTGGCAGGCAGTGACGTCGCGCCCGCAGCGATCTGCTCTTCCACAGCGCGGTTCGTATCCGCGAGCGTGTCAGCGAGGTGCTCGACCTTCGCCTTCACCTCATGACTCCGTTCGAGTGCGATTTCCAGCGTCGCTGGCGGTGTGACTGGCGCTTTAGAGTTTGCGATAGGAATTCCAATCGGAGTTGGTTGACTACTCGTCGAGAATCCGGCGCGATCGCCGACCTCGTCAGCGCCGCGTGACAGGCGACGGCGCGCCCGCCACCGCGCCGGTGCGCCTCTCGGGATCGCTTCACGATGCGCGGCCGCACCAAGGCCTCGGGCAGCAGACGCCGGCCTCGCACTACACCTCGTCACCGCGCCCCTGTTCCGCGCGGCTGCTCGTCCCCGGCTACCCGCGGCACTTCCTCGTCAAGACCATCACCACCGACGATAAGTTCCGCTGCGGCCAGCGGTCGCTGTAGGTCGCCACTGCGCTTACCGATCAACGGATCGGTCTGGAAGAAACCGACGACGGGCTGTGGGCGATCTACGTCCACACGGTCCTGCTGGCCACGTTCGACGAACGCGATTGCATCATCCGGAGGCGACCATCGTGGAAGGTATGTTGTCGGCCTCACGTGTCAATCATGATTCCGGTGGTTCAGCGACTGACCAAAGTCGCATCCCGCTCGCTCAGCGCAACCGCTTCGACGATGAATCCGGGCACGCAATGTCCGGAATGTGTTTCACGTCTGTGGTCGCGAAGACGCCACGCGCATCATCCCACCGACCTATCCTGGCCACTTCGGAATCCGTCGCGTGAGCTCAGCGGGCACGTTCCGTCTGCACAGCGGCCAACAGTTCTTGACCCAAGCCCTGAATGGCGAGATGATCGGCCTCGAGCAGGTGCAAGACGGAGTCTGGCACGTGAACTACTACGAAACCTTGCTCGGTCGCTTTGACGAGCGCACCCGCACCATCACCGGCGCGCCATCTCTCAGGAAAGACTGTTGACGATGTCCCCGGACAAAGTGTCGTCTATCTTCCCGACTGTACTATCACTCACGCACGTGTGTTGCGCCCTCTTACCGTCAGCTGCCACGGATCAACGTCCCCTCTTTCATGCGCGGACGGCGCGGGTGATGAGATACTCGCGGCCCCAGCGCACCTTTTCGTCCGCGGCCCGATAGCCGCCGAGGTACGAGAGCAGCTCGTTGCGAAGAGCCTCCAGCGCGACCCCGGGCAGGCTAGCTACTGCGCGGACGGTCGGTCCGTAGCGGGTAGAGAACAGCTGCCAGATGTCCTCCGGTGAATCCCCGAACTGCGGGCAGTCCCCGCGCGTGAAAGCGAGGTCGCAGAACGCGCTTCCGAGGAGTTGGTGCACCTTGTCGGGATCACCCCAGTTGAAGGGACTCGCGAGCCCGGCGGGCGGCGGAACATGTTTGTTGGTGATGCGGAACCAGCCACCCAACCCGCCTTCGGGGGTCCAGGCGAGGAATACGACGCGCCCACGCGGACGCGTGACACGCGCGAGTTCGGCCGCCACCTTCGGTTGGTCGGGCGCGAACATGTGACCGCACGTAGAGAGCACGACATCAAAACTCGCGTCCGCGAACGGGAGCGCCTCTGCATCGCCTTCTCGGAAATCGATGTCGCCGAAGCCTTCGTCCTCGGCCTTCTTTCGCGCGACGACGAGGAGTTCCGGCGTCAGATCAACGCCCGTCACGTTCGCCCCACGCTCGCGCGCAGCGATCGCTGTAATGCCAGTGCCGGTTGCAAGATCCAACACGCGCTCACCGGGACGAATTCTGGCGACGCGCAGCGTCTGATCGGTCGACATCGTCAGACCGTCTGCGATGCGATCGTACTCGCCAAGCGCCCACATGGCCCGCTGCTTTGCTTTGAGTTCCGTGAAGTCGACCATGGCTCAGCCTCCGTCGTGGATAGGATACGCCCTCGGTGAGTGTCAAGGTAGTTGTCGCATGCGTCGCTACGCCGCGTTGCGCTTCTGATCCAGCCGGTCCTCCTTCGTCGGATTGAGGTGGACGGTGGTGATCGGCGTCCAATTGCGCGTGGCACCGCTCCATCGATCCGGTCG
>JANMNM010000229.1:0-6650 GCA_031373905.1 Gemmatimonadaceae bacterium
TGGCTGGGTGGCATGCGGGCCGACGCGGCGATCACGCGAACGTTTTCGCGCGCTGAGTACGATCTGCTCGTGGCGAGACGTGGAGCGCTGCGCCGCGCATTCTCCGGCGGAGAGTGACTGCCGGATGTGCGCGCCTGGTGCGCTGCGTCATGCTGGGCGTGTTGTGGGCAGTCTCGAGCGGCGCCCAGAAGGCGCCGCTCGCTGTTGCAGGCGGTGATGGATGGCGCGGTCTCTGGCGACCGAGCGCCGATCCACCCACCCGTTGGCGCGCGGCGGACTCCGTGCTGCTGGCGGCGCTGCGGTGGAGGCTGGGGCGCGGTGGTATTGCCTGGACAGAGATTCCGCTTCGCGGCGACGGTGAAGCATGGCGCACTCGCGCCATCGTGGTGCGGATTGACCCACGCCGAGTTCAGCTGGCGTTGGACACCGCGTTCCGCTACCGGCGCGACGCGGACGGCGCCGTCAGCCGGCTGGCGGGATGGAGCATTGCCACGGCGGCGGGGCGCTCCCTGCTCTCGGTCAATGCTGGCCAGTTCACGACGACGCTGCTTGGGACGCTTCCATGGGGTTGGGTGGTGATGGAGGGCAGGGAATGGCAGCCGCCTGGCCTTGGTCCCCTGTCCACCGCCGTCGCGATCGACTCCTCAGGCACGGTGCGACTGCTTTCGACGAGTGCGCTGGGCGCGCGGGACCGGACCCGCGGCGTACAGTTTGCCTTTCAGAGTTTTCCCACGTTGCTCACGGACGACGGCGACGTGCCGGCCGCGCTGCTTCGCGAGTCTTCCAGTGGAGTGGACCTCTCGCACCGTGACGCGCGTCTGGCGATCGGAACGCAACGTGACGGGGCACTGCTGCTCGTGCTGACACGGTTCGATGCCTTCGGTCGGACCCTCGGCTCGGTGCCGTTCGGCCTGACCACTCCGGAGATGGCGGCGCTACTCGGCGCGCTGGGTGCCCAGCGCGCCGTGATGCTCGACGGAGGCATCAGCGCACAGCTGCAGTTGCGTGACGAACGCGGAGCGCTGCAGCGCTGGCCCGGATGGCGGCGGGTGCCGATGGGTCTCATCGTGTCACCCCGCCGCTGATCAGACCCGCTGCGGAAATTGTCGTGCGAGCTGCGCGTCACACCGTCGCAGCGAGTTCCTTGATCGCGCGGACCAGGACGTCGAGTTCCGCCGTCGTCGTGTAGAGATGCGGCGTGATGCGTGCGCCGCTGACATTCGGCCGGTCGATTGCCACGGTCCAGATGCGGTATTTCTCGAGCAGCGTTTTCGCGAGCGGTGCGGGCGCCATCCCGGCGATGCCGACGTTCGCGATTCCGGCAGCACGTTGTGGAGCGGCAGGTGTGTTGAGCACGACGTTGCGCGTGCCGCGGACACGGGTCGTCCAGTATTGCTGGAGATACCGCAGCCGGGCTTCCTTGCGCGGGGTGCCGATGCTCTCGTGAAACGTGATCGCGTGCTGGATTGCAAGATCCGTATGCACGGCATGCGTGCCGGTGTGGTTGAGTTTCCGGATGTCGGAGTCTTCGAATCCCTGATCACCGAACAGCGGCCACAGCCCGCTGATCATGTCGCGCCGGACGTAGAGAATCCCGGCGCCAAGTGGAACGCCCAGCCATTTGTGCAGGCTGGCCGCGTAGTATTCCACGCCAAGATCGGGCACCTTGTACTCGAGATGCGCAAAGGCGTGTGCGCCGTCGACCGCCACATGGACGCCACGCGCATGCGCCATGTCAGCGATCTTCCGGACCGGAAGAATGTGCCCTGTGATGTTCACCAGATGGCTGAGCAGCAGCAAGCGCGTTTTCGGCGTGATGGCGTTGGCATAGAGCTGGACCAGTTCATCGTCGGAGCGTGGATCGTTCGGAAGCGAGACCATCGTGTTCTTCATCCCGAACCGACGCGCCTGCAACGCAAACTGATCGAGCATCGCACCGTAGTCCTGTGCCGCCATCACCGCTTCATCGCCTGGCTTCCAGTCGTAGCCCGCGATCACCGTATCGAGTGATTCCGTCGTATTGCGCGTGATGATGATTTCGTCCACGGTGCAGCCGGCGATCGCAGCCAGCTTCGTGCGAGCGGCCAGCTTGTCGGCCACCTGCATCGTGCGCATGTAGAACGACCCGTGGTAGTTCACGTCGCGCACATTGGCGATGAAGGCCTCGAGCACGTCGTTGGACTGGATCGAGTAGTACCCATGCTCGAGATTGATGTAATCAGGCTTGAGCCGGTACTTCGCGCGCAGCGCAGTCCAGAAGGTCTCGTCTTCAGCCAGGCGAGCAGCCGGCACCTGCTCGTATTGCGCCCACAGGCTTGGGCCAAGCAGTGCGCCGATCGTGGTGGCGCCGAGGGTGCGGAGAAAGTCGCGCTTGTCCATGGGCAGGGCGGGTTGAGGTGGCCGAGAGGGGAATATAGGTTCGCCCACCGCGCGACGGCGTCGTGACGAGTCGAGTCAGCCGCGCGTCGGCACCAGAGTCGTGTGCGCACGGCCGTGTGGCGCCTCCGAAACCGTCAGGCGAGATTGCCCTGACGCCAGCCTTCCTCCATTCGCCAGCCCCAGTTGTGACGCATAGCATGAGCGGTCGTTCTGCTCCCCCCACCGCCCCGATCCGCCTGGCGGCGCAGGGGGGCACCGCGTGACCGGCCTCCCTGACGCGAGACCGCCGTTGCGTTTCGCCGTGATGTGCTCCGGCGACGCAATCAATACATGGGCGGCTGACGCGATCGATCGCGTCATCGCGCGTGCTGATGCACGGCTGGAACTCTTCATCGTCGATCCGGCGGTTCCGCAGCGCAGCACACTCGGCGCTCGCCTCAAGAAGTCGGTGCTCTTGCAGGCGAATTTGTGGCACCTGCACAACAAGCGCTTCCCGCTCTCTGCCATGGTGCCGCACCAGCCGGTGGTTCGCGCAACGCGATGGCCCAGCGTGCCGGCACGGACGTGTCATGTCACGCTGCACGGCAAATGGACGCAGCGCTTCGCAGAGCCCGATCTCGCGTACCTTCGCTCGCTCGATCTCGATTTCATTCTCAAGTTCGGGTACGGCATCATTCGTGGCGAGATCCTCACGGTGGCGCGGCATGGCGTCTGGTCGTTCCACCACGATGATGAGCAGCAATTCCGTGGCGGTCCTCCTGCGCTCTGGGAGATCATCACCGGCGCGCCCGTTCAGGCCGCGATCCTCCAGCGACTGACGGAACGGCTCGACGGCGGCGTGGTGCTGGACAAGATCTGGGTGAAAACCGAGCCGCGATCATATCGGGCGAACCTTTCGAGGATCCTCACGGCAAGCGCCGACATGCCGGCGCGTGCGGCGACCGCGTTGCGGGCCGGGCGTACCGAACGTCTCGATGCACCGCCCGTGAAGACGGACGCGCCGATCTACGTTGCTCCGAACGACGTGCAGATGGTGTCATTCGGTGCGAGGATTCTCCGGAACTTCGTCGAGTACAAGCGGCAGAACCAGGTCATGGAACGATGGAACATCGGCGTCGTTCGTGCACCCATTCACCGATTCCTCGACCCCGATTTCGTCCCCGAGGTGGAGTGGGCCCCATACCAGAAGGCTCGACGGTTCATCGCTGATCCGTTTGCTGTGGGTGCTGCAGACGGAGTGCGGATCTTCTGTGAGGAGTTCAGCTACGAGACGGGCTACGGCGTGATTTCCGAGCTTCCGTGGTCGCCGACGGCAGGGTGGGGTGAAATCCGGACCGTGATCGATGATGGCGTCCACATGTCGTATCCATATCCGATCATGTCGGCAGGCAGGCTGCGCATCGTGCCGGAGTGCAATGTTCGCCGTGGTGTGCCGTCGTATCGGGAGGATGCCGGCCGAATGGTCCCGGACGTGGACGTGCTGCCGGGAGCACGGCTGCTCGACCCGACGATCTTCCAGCACAATGGGCGCTGGTGGATGTTCGGAACCAGTCCGGACGACGAGGCGGCTGCGAAGCTCAGGCTCTACTTCGGCTCGAGCGAGGTGGGACCGTGGACGTCGCACCCAGCCAATCCTGTCAAGACAGATGTCCGGAATGCGCGCCCGGCCGGCACACCGTTCGTGCATGAGGGTCGACTCTATCGACCCGCACAGGATTGCTCGGTGACGTACGGCGGTCGGCTGGTGATCAATGAAGTGACTGAGCTGACGCCCGAACACTTCGACGAGATTCCGGTTCGAACCATTGGCCCGCTCACGGATTCGCCGTATCCGCATGGATTTCACACGCTGGCGGCGTGCGGTGACTTCACCGTGGTCGACGGGAAGCGCGAAGTACTCGACGCCAGCCTGCTGACGTACCGTCTGAAGGGGAAGCTTGCACGTCGCTTTGGACTCTCGAAGCGCTGAGCCCGGGCCGGAATCGAGGAGACGACACAAGGGCGGCAGCGGCAAGCGTCGGATGTTCGACACTGCGCCACTGCCGCCCTCGTTGCGGCCCGCTGGGATCGGCGAGCGCGACGTGCCTACAACATCGTCTGCAGACTCTGCACGGCCTTGCGCAGCATGCGGGCCTTGTTGTCATCGCAGCCGCTGCGGCTATCCGCCTCGAGCGATGTCACCAGCTGGTTGAGCGCGGTGGAACGCTCGCTGCCCGACGCACGTTCCGCCGCCGTCAGCGACGAGCGGATCGACGCGATCCGTGGGCTGTTGAAGCACCCCTTACGCTCCATCTGGTCGGTGAACGCGCGCGCCAATGCAAAGCTCGGCGGCCACTCCATTTTCGGCTGACCCTGGGCATTGAGGTAATCCCAGTGCACGGTCTTCGCCGCATCGATCTCGTTCTGCGAGATGTACTGGCTCGGGATGAGTTCAGCCACATCCAGCCCGCGCGCGATTTCTGAGCTGACGATCTGTCCATTGTACCAGTACACGGACCACGAGCCGCCCATTACCATGCGCGTCGAGTCCACCGGGCCGCGGTCAAAGGACGCAATCTCCATCGGGTTGGCAGCGTCGGTCCAGTCGAACACCGAGACACCACCCTGATACCACGCCTGGACCATGACATCGCGCCCGGGAATCGGGATCAGCGAGCCGTTGTGCGCAACGCAGTTCTCGTTCGCGGACTGAAAGCTCGGAATCTTGTAGTAGCTCTGGAACTTCAGCTTTCGGTTCTCGATCGTGAAGATTGCATTGGAACCCCACTCCTTGTTGTCGGTCGAGCGGCACTTGGGTGCACCACCGCCACCCCACTCGTCGGAAAACAGCAGCTTCGTTCCATCGTTGTTGAACGTGGCTGAGTGCCAGTAGGCGAAGTTCGAGTCAGCTGCGGCGTCGAGCCGTACTGGATTGACCGGATCGCTGATGTCGAGCAGCAGTCCATGGCCTTCGCAGGCACCGCCTGCCAGACCGAGCGCCGGGTAGACCGTGATATCGTGGCACTGTGACCGCTCATTCACCGCACCGCCGCCCGGGGCACCAACCGCGGCGCCGAACATTCTGTTGATGAGCCCCTGCAGCGCGCCACGCAGTGCCGTGCTGTCGGCGCCGTTCGGGGTGCCTGTCCCACCCCGCGCCTTCATCACGCTGTCAAGCATGGGACGAACGAAGCCGCCGGGAAGCACGAGATCCTCGCCGGACTGTGGATTCTTCGCGACGAACCCTCCAGCCGCCTTGGCGGCCGCAACGGCCTTCGCGCCTTCAACGCGGTCGGCTTCGGTCGGGCCATGACTCTTGACGTCCGTCAGACCAGCAAAGATGTTCGCGCGGCCCACGACGGCGGCCTTGGCCGGATCGGCCAGCGGCACCTTGATGATCTCAATGCGGAGGCGTGACGAATTCGGATCGTTGGCGCTCAATCCGCCGGCACAACCAGCCAGTTCGTTCGGCGAACGGATGCCGGCCGACCCTGACACGTAGATGTAGACGTTCGCCTTGTCCTTCGGGTCCTCGAGCACCGTGTGCGTGTGTGAACCGCGACAGGTCTGCACATTCGTGAGCAGGCGCGGGTTCTTGATGTCCGTGATGTCGAACACGCGCACACCGCGCATGCGCAGCGCGCTCACGGTATCACGCACACCACCCGGCATGCAGTCCGTGCGACCGTTGTTGGCCTCCGCCGACATGAACATCAGGTTCCGGTACACGGAGATGTCGTTCTGCGATGCGGGGCATGGATACGCCGTGACGAGCACTGGCTTTGCTGGATCGGAAATGTCCCAGATCACCGGACCGTTGTAGTTGCCCTGGATCGCGTACTTGCCGGTGAAGGCGAGATCGGAGTTCGTGATGCCGAGGAAGCCCGGTGGCGAGACCGCTTTCGCCGTGACGCGCATGTTGGAGACGGCCTCGCCTGCATTGAACAGTCCTGAGCGCAGACCAACGCGGGCATCCTTCGACCAGTCAGACTGCGCGGTATTTGCCTGCGGCGTCGGTGAAGTGGTCGGCGTCGCCTTCGAACAGGCCGTCAGGCCCACCAGCGCGACCATGGCCGACAGATGTCCGAATCGCGCGCCTGCGCCGACCGGAAATGAACGGGACAATGACATCGGGGTGCCTCGGGGTTGAGGAGCAGTACTGCTGAAACTGCGATGGTGAAGCGCCTGCGTACGTCGGAAATGCATCAGTGCGGCGGCGGCGTCGCCCCCATTTCCAGCAACATCGTCAGCATGCGCTTGATCTCGGTGGACTGATCCACCTCGACGTCGGC
>JANMNM010000276.1:0-62711 GCA_031373905.1 Gemmatimonadaceae bacterium
GAATGGACGAATGCCATTGATGCGGCGGACATCACCCGACTCGCGGTGCGTGGTGACGAGATTCACGTCGGCTACGCCGATCAATCGATCGGTGTCTGGGATCGGATCGACATCGCGCGCCGTGTCGGCCTCGAGACGGGCGGCGCCGCACGCGCGTGACACGTCGGGGGGAGCCGCGGCATGCTACGGCTTGACGGTGCCCCGTCGCTTCTCCGGCAGGGGTGTCGCACGCGCCGGTGCGCGCGGAACTGACGATTGCATCGGCGTCGCTGCGGTCGCGTTACGCGCCCTGCCGCTGGGTTTCGCCTTTGGCTGCCGCACGAAGTGCACCGCGAGCGAGTCGTGCTGCAGGCGCGTCTCTCGGTTCCGGGACGGCGCGTCGGCTCCTGTGCCTCGTACGGCCTGCGCCGGGAGCGGGCGGGGCGTGCCAACCACCGCCAGTGCGCTGCTGAGCGCAGTCAGGATGAATGCTCGGCTTCGCATCGTCAGCATTGCTCGCTCCGGCGGCAGGGGAATCGGCAACGCGTCATGGACGGGTCCAGCGCGTGATGCCGGCGGTCGAATCGATCCGCGCGGCGAGAAGGCTCAGCATCGGTGGAACATCGCGGCATCCTTCATCGAATCGTACACGGTGCCTGCCAGACGGCAGCACGGCGGTGATGACGACCGTGGGGAGATCGGTTGCGTAGGAGCCGCACGACGGGGTGCCGTATTCGATCCGTTCCGGAAGTGACGCAAAGGCGGTCTGTGCGATCTCATCGCGAAGGCTGGTCACGTCGCTGCGGGGGATACGCGTGGAGTCCGTGCCAACGGGCGTCACATGCCGCACTCCGGTGAACGCAGCGCGACCGTCGCTGAAGAGCGCCAGCCGATACACGGGACACGTGCCAAAACACGATTCACGTTCAAGCACGATGACCGGCAGAGTGTCGGCAGGCGCAAATTCGTTCTGTCCCGGCGCCCGTGGTGACGCGCACGCGGCGCAGAGCAGGGAGAGGACCGACACGGCATGAGTGGGCATGGCAATCGTCACGGTGCGCCACCGGATGACAGTCGCCGTGTCACGCTCGAGACGCCGTCAGACAGCATCACGTCGATTGCGTCGGCGTTGGTGCCCTCTACGCCAAGCGTCCCGCGCTGACCGATTCCGAGGACGCGTCCCGAGGCGCGTTCGCGCACGATGATCGACGGATAACGCGCCTGATTCCAGGTGATCTCGAGTCGACCGGCTCCGGACGAACGCGCCACGAGTTGTGGATCGGCATCAACGCGCAGGCTCACGCCGCCTGCCGACGGTACATACGACCCCGTGCGCGTGAGCACCGCCGGTGCGCCCCGGGCCGATGCGTCGCGGACGGTGATACGCGCGACGGCTCCACGCGCAGTGGCGTCGTACGCGACGCGTTCGCTGAATGTCCGGACAGACGGGTCGGCGTCACCGACAGCGTGTCCATCAAATCGGTGTGTGAAGAGCAGCCGCCCGTCGCTCGCGAAGCCCTCCGCCACGAATCGTCCCGACGCGCGGCCAGCGCTTGGGTCAGCGGCGACAGTGAATACCGGATCCAGCGTCAGCCCCCCGTCGATGAACGATCCGGTGATCAGCAGCGACGAGCCGGTGCGCGATGCAGGGCCGGACGCCGGGATGACGCCACTGCGCAGGTACTGGAGCACGCCCAGGTAGGTGTAGGGGCTGATCCAGGTATTGTCACAGTAGCCCATGATGTCGAACCGATCGGCAGGGAAGATCGCGCCCGTTGCCTGATTGAACCCGGTGCTGCCGATGGTGCCATCTGCACGCGGATACGACGGATCCACGTTCGCTGGCGCGCTGCATCCCGGAGATGGCGAATGCTGTCGGCCGAAACTGTGGCCGAACTCGTGCGCCAGTGTCTCCTGCGCAATGTTCTCGGGCTTGCTGATGCCAACGCCGGCGAACCCGTTCAGGGTCGCGATTCCGATGACCCCGCTCGCCGCGCCCTGCGCGAGGATGCCGAAGTAGTACGCAGTTCCGTTCTCCACCGTGCGCAACGTCTCCATCTGCCGCAGCATCGCCGTCCACGACGTCACCGACGTGAGGGTGAGCAGATCCGTTGTGTACGGCGCGTGCACGACCGCGTTGACCTGTGAGAGCGGAAACATCCGCTGCAGCAGATCGGTGTACCCTACGGCGGCCGGACCGACCAGACCGGAACCGGCGTGCCGGATCGGCACGAGCTGAATGTCGATCGTGGGGACTGTGACGAAGCGGAGCGCCTTCGAGACGCCCACCAGTGGCCATGCATTGTCGGTCTCGTTGGACTCGGCGATCACGCCATCCGGATCGACGTCGGCCACGACGGTCATTCCGTCGCGCACGAGTCCCGGTGGAATCGTGATGTTCGCCGCGCAGCACGCCTCGTCGATGATGGTCTGCGGGAACGCGGTACCTGTCAGCGTTCCAGTGACCACTGCGCCGTTGTACACGCGGAGTCGCACGGGCATGGTGGAGAAACCGGAACGGCTGGCGCGAACGAAAACGCGAGCGGTTGTGACACGTCCGGCCACCAGCGGCACTCGCCCGTCGGTGCTTTGCGTGGACTGTGTCAGCAGGACGAGCGGAACGTCGAGATTGGCGACCCCGGAGTCCGTCACCGTGACACCTGCCGTTGCGATGCGCGATGGATCTGCTGCCGCGACAGCAGTGATCGTTGCCGAGCCGGCCGAGAGCCCGCGCACCTCGCCAGTGGGCGTGACGGCAACGATCGACGGGCCTGACGTCTTCCACACGACGCCCGTGTTCGCCGTGCCCGTGACCGTCGCGGTCAGTTGCTGCACCTGGCCGGGTGTGAGCGCCACGGTCGCCGGTGAGACCGTGATCCCGACCGACGGCCCGGCCGCCGCCGCAACGCCAAGCTGAAACGTCCCGACTTCACCGACCGACGCGCTGGTGACGTTGATGATGTACGTCCCCGTGCTGAGCACCTCGGCGAGTTGCGCATCCTGACCCGGGCCGCTGTCATCGTCTTCCGCGACCGTGATGGCTGCCCCCTCCCGCTGGACGATCAGATAGGGGTCGAACTGTGAGCTCGTCGCGTCGATGCGCACGGGCGTGAGCGCTCCGACAGTCAATGAGTAGCGCCGCGCGAAGCTCCCGTCACCAAGTTTGCACGCGGCAATGGTGAGCGTATCGGTGAGTGTCGTTCCCGGCGTCACCACGCCGCGCACGCCGCACGGATCCACGGTCGATTCAACCGTCAGCTTGTACGTGCCGGTGTCGCGCGGTACTGCACTGGTTGCACTGATGATGTAGTTCCCCGGCGCGAACGTCGTATCGATGCGCGCGTTGGTCCCGCCACCACCGAAGTTCCTGCGGTCAAGCAGTTGGCCGGCAGTGTCTTCCACGAACAGGAACGTGTCGAACTGCGAACTTCGCATCGTGATGCGGATCCTCGACGTGGCCGGCACCTTGATCGCATATCGATCGGCGTAGCTGCTGTCGCCGAGGACACACGCGGTGGGCAGCAGGGTGCCGACGACGGTGTTGGGGATGTTCAACGGCGGCGTCACGAGGCAGCTCTCGGAGGCCGGCGAGATGGACAGGCGGTACCCACCGAAATCGGACGGGCCGAAGGTGCTGGCGATCACCACGTAGCGGCCGGCCGGCACGAGCTGTTCGATGCGGGAGCCCTGCCCGCCATTGCCATCGTCGTTCTCGGCGATGACGGCACCCGTGGTGGCGTTCTGCAGCACCAGGTACGAGTCCAGCGAGTCCAGGTCAGTGGCACGCATCGCGATGCGGAGTGGCGTCGCATCCGCCAGCGTGAGGATCCATTTGTCGGCAAAGCTCCCGTCCGGGAGCGGGCAATCAGTGTTCGAGATCTTGCCGTTGATCACGGCACCGATCGCTATCGGTGTGGATGCCTCGCATCGAACGGAGACTGGCGGCAGGACCGCGATCGTCGCCGTCCCAGACTTTCCTTCCGAGTTCGCCACGACTGTGAGGTTCCCGGCGCTCAGCCCGGTGATGACGCCGGCCGACGTCACGGTTCCCACCGTTGGCTCCTGCACGCTCCACGTCACGGTGCGGTTGAGCAGCGCTATCCCGGACGCATTCAGGGCGGAAGCCGAGAGTTGGAGCGTTCCGCCAATCTCGACGGCGCCCGCGTCGGGCGTCACCTTCACCGAGACCACCGCCGGCGGAGGCGGCACCGGTGGCTTGTCGTCTCCGCCTCCACCGCAGGCCGCCATCAGAAATGCCCCGGCACACAGCTGAAACGCTGATCGGGCCGTTGCGCCCCAGACGCAGCGGAAGGCCGATGACTCGAGTGTACGCTGTGCGGCCGACATCGACATCGGAGAACTGGACGGGGTGGAGGGCGCTCACAGGGCGTGCAACGCCTGCGCGCGTCTGAAGTTCCAACACCTGAAAATGCGATGTCCCCCACGCCGTGGCGAGGTCTCAGACGGCCTTCCGGCCCGACGTGGGCCTCCGGTCAGCCTCCGGAACACCTCACGGCCGGAACGGGCTCGCGAATGCGGGGTTGTTCGCCAGGCTCGTGTCAGTGAGCATCCGCAGGAAGGCGACCAGTGCCGCCTTGTCACTGCCTGAGAGGCTCAGGCGCATCGGAGCGCCGCCGGGGAGCCGGAGCCGGTTGTCGAGCGCCGGGCCGGGCTGTATCCCGCTCACATAGTGCTCGACCACTGCGTCCAAGGTGCGGAATCGGCCGTCATGCATGTATGGACCCGTCACCGCGACACTCTTCAGCGAGGGTGACTTGAAGACGCGCGACTCGTTCGCATCCAGCCCGTTGCCGCGCGAGTCGGCTGCGAGTGCGAACGTCGGCGCCACGTGACACGCGATGCATCCGGCACCGCCCTGCTGGGGTGACGTGATGAACAGCGCCTTGCCGCGATTCTCCTCGGCGGAGAGCGACGGGAACGACGCACTGAGCCCGCGATCAGGAAGTGCCGCAGTGAACGCGCGCGAGAACCCCTGATCAAAGCGACTGTCAGTCGACACGATGCTGCGAACGTATTGGGCAAGCGCCCGCTGGATCCGCATGACCGTGACGGCCGTGTCTCCGAACACGAACCGGAACAGCTCCGGGTAGTACTTCTGGCTGTTCATTCGCGCGATCGCGGCATCGAGCCCGCCGTGGGTGGCGTCGAACCCCATCTCGATGGCATTCGCAATCGGCTGCGTGGACTGCGCCTCGAGGCTTGCCGCCCGCCGATCCCAGAATGCGGTGCCGGGTGCGTAGAACCGCGCGTTGGTCAACCGCATCGAGTGGGCGTCCGTGCGGTCGACCGTGTTGAAGCCGACGCTGAATCGCGCGGAATCCGTGAACCCCAGGCCGCGACCGTGACAGCTGGCGCAACTCGTCGTGTTGTTGATGCTCAGGCGCTGGTCGTGAAAGAGCACGCGCCCGAGTGTGGCGCCCTTGTCAGTGACCGGATTGTCCGCGGGCGCATTGCTTTGGGCGCGCGTCGCGCCGTCGTAATGGACGGGCCAGACCGGACTCGCGTAGTTCGGCAGCGCGTTCAGGTTGATGGTCAGCGCTGCAGTCACGCCTGGCGTCTGGTCCACGACGACCGGGACGTTCTCTGTCGGAGCGACGCTGGCCGCAGACTGGTCGCCGCAGGCGACGGCAGAAAGTGCGGCGAGGAGGGCGGTGGAGAGACGGCGGTATGACAGATCCTGCTCCGGTGTGAGAGTGCGTCGACGTTTGACACCAGCAACAGCGGGGGTATTCCTGCGCGTACCCGGACGAACGAGCTGACGGGTATGACACTGCTGCCCGGCGTCACCACTACGCCAGTCGCCTGGAAACGCATGGTTCGCGTTGGAGTGTGAAGCCGGACTTTCGGCTGCACCCCGCGGAGACGCGTTCAGTTGTCGCTCGAGAGCCGGCCGGTCGTGACCTGACGCGGCGTGCTGCGGGTCAGTCGACCGGCAGCGCGTCGTCGAGGAACACGACTTGCCCGCTGGTCGAGTCGGAGATGATCGCGCGAAGTGACTCACGCAACTCCACCGGCACGCGAAAGTGCAGCGTGACGTCCTCCGCGAAGGCTTCGCGGGCGATCGTTGCCTCGCAGGTATGCAACTGATGCAGGACCGCAGCGAGATGTGCGTAGCCGATGATCACACGGAGTTCAGCCCACTCGACGCGTTCCTCGGTCGCAACGTCCTGCAGTGCGGACTGCACGGCGCCGCTGTATGCGCGCACCAGTCCTCCGGTGCCAAGCTTCGTGCCGCCGTAGTATCGCGTCACGATAGCAACGATTTCCCCCATGCCAGAGTGCAGCAGCACCGTCAGCATCGGTCGCCCGGCGGTCCCGTGCGGTTCGCCGTCGTCACTCATGCCGATGCGGGACGAACTGCCGGGCGCACCGGCAACGAACGCCCAGCAGTTGTGCGTTGCGTCGGGGAACTCGTGAGTCACCTCACGGATGAACCGTTGCGCGTCCTCCGGTGACGACGCCCGTGCCACCGTGCAGATGAATCGGCTGCGATCGATCGTGTCCTCGACGCGACATCGCCCGACGGGGACCGGGTAGCGCAATGTGTTGGCCATTGATGGCCATCAATATGTGTCGCGTCGGGGCCGGGTGCCGCGCGGCCTGCGGGGAGGCGTGCGGGCGTCTGGCCATCAGGCCACTCAGCCCGATTCCAGCTCGACTGCGGAGCGGGCTGCCGCTGCGTCATCACGCAGCGCCGGCAGCGCATGCGGCGTGTGGCGCGTGTTCGAGGCGTTCGCGCGAACCGCTCGCGGGGCGGGCCGACCGGAACCCACGCGCGCCGCCGCGCTGCGCCCGAGCTGGAACGCGCTCACGAGTTCATGCATCGCGGCACTCTGCTCGGTCAGGGCCTCGGAGGAGGCCTTGCTCTGATCTGCGGTGGCCGCGACACTCTGAATCCGGCGTGCCATGTCATCGAGCGCCGTGTCGATGAGTTCAACGCCCTTGGCCTGCTCGTCGCTGGCTACGGCAATCTCACTCACGACCTGCCCCACGCGGCTGACACGCGCGTCGATGTCGCCGAGCTGGGCCAGAACACGGTTGCTGATGGCAACACCGAGTGTCGTGCCCTTCACTGACTGGTCGATGAGATCCGCCGTGCTGCGCGCCGCCTCGGCCCACCGCAATGCCAGGCTGCGCGCCTCGTCCGCGACGACAGCGAACCCTCGACCGCTATCGCCGGCACGTGCCGCTTCGACGGCGGCATTGAGCGCCAGCAGATTCGTCTGGTACGCGATCTCGTCAATCGTCCTCACGATCCTGGCCGTTGCCTCGGCGCTGGTCCGGATCTGCTCGATCGCCTCGGAGAGCTTCTGCACTTCTGACACGCCGGATGACGTGCTGTCACGGGCGCCCTGCGCGAGCAGGCGGCCCTCCGTCGAGCTTTCCGCGTTGCGCTTGGTCATCGCCGAGAGCTCACGCGCGCTGGCCGCGATTCCCTCCAGCGCTGCCGCCTGATCACTCGATGACGTCGCCAGTTCATGGCTTCCGGCGTCGATCTCCGCCGCGCCTGCGGCAACAGATTCCACCGTATCCGACACAGCCCCCAACGCTGACGCGAGCGCTTCGACCGCAGAATTGAATGCGCGCTGAATGGTGGCATGATCGCCCGCGAAGTTGCCTGTGACTCTCGCGGTGAGGTCACACTGCGCCAGGCGCTCGAGCGCGGCCGCCGCTTCCGCGATCGGCGCGGACACGGCGTCGAGGGTCCGATTCGCCCCGCGGATGAGCAGACGGTAGCTGCCTTCGAATTGCTGCTCGTCGCTGCGATAGCCCAGGCGGCCCTCGTGTGCCGCTGCGGTCTGCCGGCCGCTCTCGTCGAGGAGCCCCTGCACGGTCGTGCGCGCACGCTCATACGCGGCAATTGATCGCTTCGACATGCCGAGCGTGTCGTTGATCGTCTGCGCCATCATGCCCAGCTCGTTCGCCGAGGTGACGGTCAGCGGCTGCGTCGTGGCGACGGCAACGAAGGAGAGATCGCCGCGGGCCATTGCTTCGAGACCTTTGCAGATATTGGTGATGCACACGTTCTGCAGCCGCCGGGTGCGTTCCATGATCTCGGTGAGCTTCCCGCTGATCTGCCGCTCGAGGGCCAGTGACACGCCGATCGTGAGCAGAAGCATCATCGCGATCGTCAGCGCGACGACAGTCTTCGCGCGGGCCATTGTGCTGAAGGCGGTTGCCGCGTCGCTCTGAATCGCGTCGCCGAGCATCTCCATCTCTGTCTCGAGCTGGCTGAAATGCTGGACGAATTCCACCTGCGCGGCGCCGCTGGCCGCGCCCTCCGAGGAAATCGTGCGGGCAGCAGCAGCGAGATACCGATCCGCCGACGGCGTGACTCGCTTGAGTCGCTGCTGTACCTCCGCACTACTGGACATGCGAGCGATTTCGGCCAGGCGAGACTCCAGGCGGTCACCATGCTCGCCGAGGTCGGTCCTCGCGCTCTCGAGATCACTGCTGTTGCCGGTGGTGCGCGCGAGAAGCGCGCGGTACACGTCGCCCCTGACGCCGTCGTGCATCCTGTCTGCGTCCATCTGTGCGCGCTGCACGGCATGAGCGCTTGCAAGTGTGCCGGCCGGACTCGTGCTTTGCACGATGATCCAGAGCGCAGCGCCGCCGACGAGCAGAGTTCCGCCAGTGCCGAAGGCCGCGATGATGAGGAGTCTGGCGCGCAACGAGAGTGCCGAGAGCGATGTCAGCATGTCAGAGGCAATTGATGCGTCGGGAACAGCGTGACGGCCCGCGAGTGGATCAGCGGCAACCCCGCAGGCTCTTCACGTCAGTTTCGGCGCCGGACGGTTGGGCCTGTAGCCGCGCGTCGCCCGGGCGAGCGCAGCTGATCCGCAGGGCTGCGCGATGGACGGCGGCCTTCGGCGGAGCGGCGTGACTACTCGCCGGACCGTCTACCAGCGCCGCGAGACGCCGACGCCAAAGAAATAGTCGGGGCCCGCGAGCCGCCGGAGACCGATCCGAAGCCGAGCTCCTTCACCGCGTGATCTGTTACCGCCGACGCGTATTGATGATCAGTACGCCGCCGCTCGCGTCAGCGCCGAAGATCGCGCCGGCTTCGTGCGGTGGGATGAACATCAGCGACTCGACCGAGCCTGGCTCGACCAGCGGGAGGTCGCCGTTGGTCCGACTCCCGTCCAGAATGAAGACCCGCACCTTCTGGCCGCGGTACTTCATGATCGACTCGATGTCGCCCGACTGGATGCTGAGGCCAGGAATCCGGAGCGCCGTAATCAGCTCGTCGACACTGCGCGCGGATGGGTTGCGATCGCGCAGTTCGTCGCCGCTGAGAAAGAAGCGACTCATGAGGTTGAGATTGAAACCGAACGCCGTGATGCGTTGCTCCATGATCGTCACGGGATCGAGCACCGTCACAGGCGAAAGCCGCAGCACGACGTCGACGCTATCCGACTCCCCGACAATCGGGAATGACTCGGTGCCGCCTGGAGTGAGGCCCAGCCGGCGTGAGACGACGCGATACCACGTGGGCTGCATTCCCGTCCATCCGCCCTGACCGGAGCTGTCGGTTCGTGTGGCAATCACTTGCTCAGCCCGGTTATCGATGGCAACCAGTACCACCGACACGTCTGGTATTGGCCGCTCCGTGCGCGCGTCGAGCGTGGTGACGCGCACCTGGGCCACCCTCCCGGCGCTCATCCCGCGGGTCACGGTCCCGGCGCTGCTGTCGCGAAATGGCTGCGACAGGATCGTCTGTGCCGAGAATGCGTCGCCACGCGCCAGCGCCGAGAGCTGTTTCCGGAAGACATGGTCGTAGTTCAGCGTCACGCCGCTATCCAGTACGAAGACTGGCGATGACGTCCTGCCGAGTGAGCGCGCCGACAGTTGAAGCCAGTATGTCCCTGGAGCCGGGGCCCGCACCGCGAATTCGCCGTGTCGATTTGTGCGTGCCGTGCCCGCCGGGCGACCGAGTGAGTCGCGCAGCGTGATGCTCGCGCCCCAGACGGCATCCCCGCGCGCGTCGATCAACGCCAGCCCGCGCACCTCCTGGGCCCGGAGACCCTGCGCGCTGCCCAACAGCGTCACCAGCAGCAGGGCGCGCCGAACAGAGAGCGGGGCCGGAAGGCCAGAGAGCGCAATGCTCGCCATTGGGGAAGGATTGGTTGCCCTTCGAAGCTGCCACTTGGACAGACGGCTCGCAACAGGGAGACATTCCCTGGGGAGCGCTCGGCGGCCGGCCTGCCGGCAGCAGGCGTTACTCTTTGCCCACCGGCTCCTCCGGCCGCGCCCGTCAAACCAGGATCGGCCATGCATCCAGACGACCAATCATCTTCAGCGGCACCTGGGTACCACATCTGGCGTCAGAGGATGGTCACCCTCGCGGGGCGGAGCTACTCGGTGTCGACCAAACCGGGGCTGCTGGGTCATGGGCGCGACGACGTCGCGTCACGCCTGCTCGCCGCGTGCGTTCCAGTCGACGCCGGCTCGACGGTGGTGCAGATGCAGTGCGGGAGCGGGCTCTTTGGTGCGGTTGCCGCAGGGTCGCACGGTGCCGGGCACGTCTGGTTGACGGACCGCAGTGTCGTCGGAGTCGAGGCCGCACGCCGGACCCTGAGCCTGAACGCGATTAAAAAGGCCAGCGTCGTCGCCGGTCACGGCTCTGCAGCGCTTGATCCTGCTCTCCGTGCGGATACCGTCGCAATCAGGATTCCAACCGAAAAACAGGCGCTCCTGCAGTTGCTCTCCGACGCATTCGCGATCCTCAATCTCGGAGGCAGGTGCGCGATCGCGGGGGCGACCAACGAAGGGATCAAGTCCGCCGCGAGTGCGCTGTGGGCGTTGTTCGGCAACGTCACGGTGCTCGGCACGGACAGCGGGCACCGTGTGGTGCTGTCGGTCAAGCGGGGGCCGGCGGTCTGCGACCCCACCGTGCTCACGAATGCCTTTCTCTCCCATGACGCGTTCCATCCACTGGACGTGATCGTGCGCGGCGCAGCACTGTCGCTCTGCTCACGACCTGGGGTGTTCTCGTGGGAGCATCTCGATGAGGCAACCACCGTTCTGGCTGACGTGATGGAGGTTCGTCCCGGCGACAGCGTGCTGGATCTCGGATGCGGGACCGGTGCGCTTGGGCTCAGGGCCGCGCAGCTCTCCGGCACCGGACACGTCGCGCTGGTCGATGTGGACCTGGAAGCCATCCGGTGTGTGGAACGGTCGATCGCGACTGCCGGCCTTCGCACGTGCACCGCGATCGGCAGCGACGTTGCGGCGGCGGTCCTCGATCAGCAGTTCGATCTCGTGGTGACGAATCCTCCGTTCCACGTGGGGAAGGCGACGGCGCTCGCCGTGCCGGCGCAATTCATTCGGGACGCGTGGCATGTGCTGAAGCACGGCGGACGTCTGGCACTGGTCGCCAACCGGACATTGCCCTACGAGCGACTGCTGCAGGAACGGTTCGGCAATCTGGCGATGCCGTTCGACGGCCCACGATTCAAGGTGCTCACGGCAACGAAGCGGTGATCCGGCCGGCGCATGTCACGCACCGAGGGATTCGCGTTCGCTCTGCGTCAGCGCGCGCCACGATCCAGCGGCAAGGTCGGCGGGTTCCAGTGCACCGATCGCGGCGCGATGGAGCGCCTGGACGTGATTGCCAACCGCAGCGAACATCCGACGGACCTGGTGATAGCGCCCCTCCGTCAGCGTCAGGCGGACCTCCCGCGGCGACAGGACGACAAGCGTTGCCGGGGCCAGCGGTGACGTGTCACTGCGAAGCTGCAGGGTGCCGCTCGCGAACACATCGCCCTCGTCGCCCCGCAGGTCGTCGGACAGCGTCACCAGGTACGTTCGCGGGAGATGCGTGCGCGGTGACGTGATCCGGTGGTTGACCCGGCCGTCGTCGGTGAGCAGCAACAGGCCGCTTGTTTCACGGTCGAGGCGGCCGACCGGTGCGATGATCGGCGTACGCGCCCGAAACCGCTCGGGGAGCAGCTCGTACACCAGTGGCGGCACATCGCTGGTCGAGCAGACGTACCCGATTGGCTTGTGCAGCATGAGCACGCAGCCAGGCGCCGGATCGAGCCGTGTGAGATCCACCCGGACATCCGCGTGTGTCCATGCGTCGCCATCGCGCAGAATGCTCCCGTCGGCTCGAGTGACCCGGCGCGCCCGCACCAGTGCCGTGACTTCCCTGCGGCCCCCGTAGCCGAGCCTGGCGAGGTACTTGATCAGTGACATGTCAGACATGAATCATTCCGGGAGACCCGTGATGCGGTCAGGCAGTCCTGATCATCTGACGCCCCCGGACAGCTCAGCGGTGCCAGGACATCACCCAACGGAGCCATGATGGTCTCGAGCAAGGAAACGACGCCGACCGCATACCTCGCCAGCCTGCCGACAGATCGGCGCGCCGTGATCGCCGCCGTACGGAAAGTGATCCGGACCCACCTGCCGAAAGGGTACGTCGAGACGATGAACTGGGGCATGCTGTCGTATGAAATTCCGCTCAGTCGCTATCCGGATACATACAATGGACAACCGCTCTGCTACATCGGGCTGGCAGCGCAGAAGAACAACTACGCGATCTACCTGATGAACGTGTATGCCGACTCGAGTCGTCATGCGCGTCTGCGGGCGTGGTACGATACGAAGGGAAAACGACTCGACATGGGGAAGTGTTGCCTGCGCTTCAAGCGGCTTGACGACATACCGCTTGACATCGTCGGCGAACTGGTCGCGAGCAGTCCCGTCGAGGAGATGATCGCAATCAACGAAAAGGCGCACCCGAAGCGCTGAGCCTTCAGCGCACGCCGAACGGTATCCGCTTCAAGGCCACGCGGCCATCCGCAATCACGATCACCGCATCCTGCAGCGCACGCACGTCGTCGAGCGGATTCCGCTCGACGACGACGAGATCCGCTTCCATCCCCGGCTTCAGCGTCCCCACGCGCTGTGCGATTCCGAGGCAGTTGGCGGCGACGGCCGTGGCGGCGCGGATGGCATCCATCGGAGTCATGCCGAGCTGGTTGAAATACGCGATTTCCAGTGCGATCCGCGATGTGCTCGACGGGCCGTACTCCGTATCCACTCCGGTGATGATCGCCACGCCCATGGCGTACGCTGCACGGATCGCGTCCGCCGCGCGCGGCATCATGTGTTGCCCGCGGAGCTGCAGTGGCGCACTGTCGTAGTCGCCGCCGGGCGCCGACAGGTCCGTGAGTGTCGTGTACGTGGGCGTGAAGCAGGTGCCGCGCGCCTTCATCAGCCGCAGTGTCGAGTCGCTGAGGTACGTGCCATGCTCTATCGTGCGCGCGCCTGCCCGGACCGCGGCAAAGGCACCTTCGTCGCCATGTGCGTGAACCAGCACACCGATGCCGCGCGCACGGGCCGCGTCGACGACCGCGCGCAATTGCTCCTCCGTGTACACCTGCTTCCGTGGGTCCTGCTCCGCGAGTCCCGCACGTTCCGTCGCCCGCGTCTTGATCCAGTCCGCGCCGCGGTCGATGTTGATGTTCACGACCGCAGCAAGTTGCGCCGGCGTCATCACTGCCGAGGAGAACTGCGACAGTCGAGGGTCAGCGACGATGGTCTCGCCGAGAAAGGGCGTGACGAACACGCCGGCCGCGAGCATCTCCGGCCCAGCCAGCACGCCCGCCCGCACCAGCGCACGCAACCCCACGTCCTCGAAATGAGGAGTGCTGGCGCTGCGCACGGTGGTCACTCCCGATTCCAGCGCGCGCTTCATCGCGGCGGAGCTCGCGATGTGCGTGTGGGCATCGATCAGTCCCGGCACGACCCAGCGCCCGGCAAGATCGATCGTGTCGGCGCCGGATGCGGTGGCCGTCCCGATGCTGACGATCTTCCCGCCATCGAGCACGATCGAGACGTCGCGCAGCGGCGCTGCGCCGGTACCATCGATCACGTTGGCGTGCAGCAGCACCAGCCGTCGCGCGGCCGGGAGCGGCTGCGCGTCGAGCGGCGCCACCAGCGTCAGCGCGGCGGTGGCGAGGGCGAGGCGTACGGTCGTGAGGCGCATCAGTAGCCGAGTTTCTCGAGGAAGTACGGCAGCATCCGTCGCCACCAGGGCCAGTCATGGTTCACGTCGTGGCCCCACACGTCGAGCCAATGCGGGATCTGCTTCCGGTCAAGGATTTCGGCCAGCCGTCGTGACGCCTCGGGTGCTTCATACGCACCCTGTCCCGTTGCGAGAACGATGCGCGAATGGTTACGGAGCTGGTCGAGATGTGACCCGCCGATGTCCGGAACAAACCACGCGGGGTTGTTCCGGTAGCAATTGTCGTCCGTGTGTCCCTTGAAGTATCCGCGTGCGAGATCGTAGAACCCTGACATGCCGATCACGCCCGAGAAGAGATCCGGCCGACGGAAGAACTGGTTGGCAGCGTGGAATGCCCCGAAGCTGGCACCGGTGGTCTGGATCCGGACGTTCGCGTCGCCGCACTGATGGCGGATGTACGGGACGACTTCTTCCTCCACGTAGCCCGAGAACGCTGCCTGCCGCGATGCCTGGAGCGGGACGGGCACCTTCCGATCCATCCAGGCGTGCTTGTTGATGCTGTCGATCGAGAAGAGGCGCAGGCGACCGGCCATCAGCATGGGCTCGACGGCCTTGACGAGGAAGAAGCGCTCGTTCTCGAGGTAGTCAGCGGCAGCGGTCGGGTAGAGTAGCACCGGTGGCCCGGCGTGACCGTACGTGACGATCGGCATGTCCATGCCGAGCCGGTGCGAGTACCAGCTGAAACGGTAGCGGGGGAGCGACGGATCGACGAATTGCATGACCGTGGGTCGTCAGGGGGCGTCAGGGGGCGGGCGCGGCGCGCGCCCGGGATCAGGCGCGCGCCGAAGCATCACACACTACACGCGTCGACGACGGCGCGCGACACCGGCGAGCAATGCCACGCCGACGGCCGTCAGCAGCACGGTGGCCGGCTCCGGCACCACGGCGCTCGACGTGAAGACCGCGGTGAAGCTCAGGTCACTCACTCCGCTCACCGACTCGAAGGCGCCGGTGCCAAGCAACCCGGCGACACTGCTGCCGTTGTTCGACACCCAGAGCGAGCCGCCCGCGTAGCTGTTCACGTCATTCGCGCCGAGAAGGTTCCCGGCATCAGCGGGTACCGACGCCCCCTGATTGGACGTGGTGAGGAGGAACATGTAGACCGCATCCGGCGTCAGGGCCAGACTGCCCATGCTGAACGTGCGCCTGTCGAAGGCAAAGTCGTTTGCTGAGCCGACGATGTTGAGTGAACTCCACAGGGATGCGCCCGTGAGGCGACGGTTCGCGGTGTCGAAGGCATACAGATACGCATCGAACCGGAGTGCGCTGCCGGCGAACGCGTTCGTGAGGTCGAGGCCAAAGCTCGACAGCCGCGGTGCCAGTGTGGGAACCGTGAACGACTGTCCGATCGTCTGGAAGCCGCCGGCCCCACGCGCGAGAGTTCCGACGCTGGTCGTGAGGCCCGCAGTGAT
This sequence comes from Gemmatimonadaceae bacterium, assembly GCA_031373905.1. Taxonomy (GTDB): domain Bacteria; phylum Gemmatimonadota; class Gemmatimonadetes; order Gemmatimonadales; family Gemmatimonadaceae; genus JACMLX01. The sequence continues at coordinate 15,448 of JANMNM010000276.1, forward strand.
GGTGGTCTGTGCGCGCACGGGCAGCGCCATCACGAGGGCGGCAGCGGCAACACGCAGTGTCTTTCGCATGGATGTGATCGTGTTGAGGGTCATGGGGTCACCGTCACGGTGAGGTCACGCGTTGCAATGCCGCCATCCTTGTCCGTGACCGTCACGCGCACGGTGAAGCTCCCGGGCGTCGACCACGTCTTGCCGCGCTGGAGCGGTGTCGGGTCTGGTGGCACAGTGAGGTTGGTCGTGAATGTCGTGCCGTCACCCCAGTCGTACTTCACGCGCCACGGTCCGTCCTTCAGTCCGGCATCCGTGAATCGGAGCTGCACCAGCCAGCCCTGGTTGACTGCAACAGTGGAACCGGTCGACGATGAAAGCGTCGCGACGGGAGCCACGTTGGCAACCGACACCGACTGCGTTGTCGACGTCTCCCATCCGAGTTTGTCCGTCACGATGAGCTGCACGCTGTACGAGCCGTTGTCCACGAAGGTCTTCGAGACCGTGCCACCTGTGGCGGAGGTGCCATCGCTGAAGTTCCAGCGATACGTCAGCACATCGCCAACGTCGGGATCCGTGGAGCTGAGGCCATTGAACGACAGGCTCTGGCCTTCGTTGCCCGCCGTCGGACCGCTGAGATTCGCAACCGGTGGCCGATCCCCGGCTTCGATGGCGTTTTCATAGTTGTCGGGCAGCGCCGAGAGGAAATTGTACCCTGTCATCGCTTCGACACTGTCGACCGTCACCTGATAGTCACGCCAGTTGGCGTTGCGGATGTCTGCACCCGGGAGGTTGGGCATCAGCACGACGTTCACCTGAACGCCAGCGAGATCTGCCCAGCTGGTGATGTTGCTCAGCCCCTGATTGCGGTCCATGATCACGGTGATCTTCCACGTGAAGTCCGGGATCCGGATCTTCCCCTCGTCCTTGACGGTGCGCGCGGCTCCCTTGAACGCGGGGCCGGTGATGATGTAGAGCTCCTTGTTGCTCACTCGTGCGAGGTCAGCCAGGAAGATCTCATGCGCGGCCCAGACGCCCTGATTGAGGTCAGCCGTCTGCGGCACGACGTTCGACAGAAAGAACGTGCTGCCGTTCTCGGCATTCGTGACCGTGCGATCCGCCGAGCGAACCATGTGTCCTCGATCAAAGCCGCCGTTGGTGTAGTCGGACGTCTTGATGACGGGGAAGCCGGCCGCGATGACCGCGGGATCGTTCGTGAAGCAGTTGCAGCGATTCTCGGCGCCGAAGTGATTGTTCTCGAGGTTGTAGGCCACCCAGTTCGGGCCACCATTGAACCGGTTGTAGCTCACGACGTACTGCGGGCGCGTGATGAGGAAGTCGTCGGCGCCGTTGGCATCCGTCGGCGTACCAAACTCGAGATGATTGCCGTAGATGGCCGGGTCGGCGCTGACCGGGACTTCAATCGTCACGATCGCCGAACCTGTGACTCCATTCGGCGCTGTCGCGATGACACGAGCGCTGCCCGACGCGAGCGCCGTGATCACGCCGTTGGCGTCCACCGAGAGACGTGAGACATCGGCAGGATCAACGGACCAGGCGAAGGTCGTCGTGATCGTCGTGCCGGCAGCGTCGCGTGCGGTCCCGAATACCTGCGTCTGGAAGCCGACGGGGATCGTCGCGCCGCCGACGGTCACCGTGGCGATCTCGCCTGCTGCGGACACGGTGAGGGTCGCTGTGCCGGCCACACCGTTGGCTGCGGTGGCCGTGATCGTCGTCGTTCCGGGCAGCACGCCCGTCGCGATGCCCGTGGTCGGGTTGATCGTCGCGACCGTTGGATCGCTGCTCACCCACGTGAACGTGGTCGTCACGGTCACGCCGGCTGCGTCCTTGCCTGTCGCCGTGAATGCTCGTGTCGTGCCGACGGCGACGGTCGTCGGAGTCGGCGTCACCGTGACGGTCGCCACCGGTCCACCCGGTCCACCGCCACCGCACAGATCGCTGCCGGTGTAGCCGGACACGTCATTCGCGAGGTTCGGTGTCCCGCGATTTCCCGATGCGTATACTGCGACCGCGTTGCCCCACGCCTTTTCGTCGTTCATCGGCGAGCAATCGATCACCATGGCACGCTTGGCACGCGCCGCGCCGGACGGTGGTGTTGCACCCCAGAACACGCTGTCGACGAGTGCGCCGGAGTTGTCGCGGATCAGCAGCCAGTCCGTGGCGTTGTTCGCGAGATTCATCGCACCGAGCCCGCGCACCGCGTTCAGCCCGCCATTGAGCGCGTTGTCCGTGTTCTTCGCGAAGACGACATAACCACCCGCTGGAATGTCGAGTGCGCCGCTCACGACGACGATGACCGCGTCGTTGTTCGACTGCACCTGGAAGCCGGTCATGCTCACCGTGCTGGTGCCCGGGTTGTGCACTTCGAACCATTCGCCGTTCGCATCGCTGATCGTGGTCGGATCCGCCATGACCTCCGAAATGACGAGCTTCGTGGTGCTCGCGAGCGCTGGTGCCGGCTGCGAGCCCGTGATGGACGATGCTGGCGCCGCGAATGGCGCCACGGGTGCATCGCCAGCACGGCCACACGCGCTCAGCAGGAGCAGCGCGAGCGTGCCGATCTGCGTCGATCGGCGTGCAAGTGAGAATCGCATGGTGTGGGGGAGTGGGAGTGGGACGCGGGTGGCGCCGGTCGTGTATGCCGGTGGTGCCGCACCGGAAAGCTACGCGCTGTGCACGGTTCGTCATCGGTGGGACCAGGGATCACGAGATCGTGACGTGCGTGCATCCGGCCGAAGAGATCCGGTTCACGTTCGGTGTCGTATGACTCTCACGTCGGCCGCAGTCGCCGAACGCGATGGCACGGAGAACGTCGGACGTGCCGCGCATCATCCATCAGCCGAGCATCCGCTCACGGAGTTCCATATGGCAGTGCCAACCCTTTCACGTCGCGGGCGCCGCGCGCTCGCAGTCATCGCGGCGAGTGCCGTCGCGCTCGTTGTGGTACAGCGCGTCCAGGCGTCCGACCACCAGGACACGCCGGAAGTCGAGCTCAGCCCACGCATGGACATCAACGATGTCTACGCGTTCCCGGGGGCCAGCGCCGACCGCATCGCGCTGATTCTCACGACGTCGAGTCCGATCGCCGGCCAGACCGCCTCGTTCGACCCGAATCTGTTGTACCAGATCAAGGTCGACAACACGGGTGACGCCGTCGAGGATCTGGTCTTCCAGGTCACATTCGACGCTGGCGTGGGAGCGAGTCAGCAGTACACCGTGCGCGGGCCTGTCGCACCGCCAATGAGCGGGACGAAGACGATGCTCGCGACGACTGGGCAGACGGTCACCGGTACGGTGGGAAGCGCCAGCGGCGCAGCCACCGGCATGCAGGCCTTCGCGGGCATCCGGGCCGATCCATTCGTGATCGATCTCGAGCAGTTCTTCAACATCATTCCGGACCGTCGTCCGTCGACAGGCGCCTTGGCAGTTCAGACCGGTCCCGCTGCCAGCGCGTTCCGCACCCCTGGCGTGGACTTCCTGAAGCCGTTCAACACGCTCGCCATCGCGATCGAGCTGCCGAAGGCCTCGCTGCAGAGCAGCGCCGCCGCAGACGCGAAGTTCGGCGTCTGGGCGACGATCAGCCGCTGATGCGACGCACACTTCGCGACAATCAACCATTCCTCACGGATCACATGACGATGCGTACTCCACGGTTCACCCGTGCACTCGCGCTGATGCTGGCGCTGCCGCTCCTTGCCGCCTGCTCGGATGACGACGCCGGAACGACCTCGCCGGTCTCCACGCGCACCTACAACCAGATCGAACGCCTGGGCAACCCGCTCGTGAGCGAAGTCTTCTTCATGAAGCGCGATCACGGACTGCATAACAGCACCGCGCCGGCAACTGACGTTGCGAATGGCTTCGGCGACAAGATCAAGGCATTCACGAACGCGTTCAGTCGCGGGCCGAACATCGCGAACACGCTTGCCGCCGTGCTCGTTCCGGACATGCTGCTGGTCTTCCCGAACCGCCCGGGCAATACCGCTGGGTGGCTGAGCTGGGCCCTGTCGGCGGGCTACGGCGGCCGCAAGTTGCAGGACGATGTGGTGGATGCCGGACTCACCGCGGTGTTCGGGAATCTGCTCGATCCCGCCGCTGCTGTCCTTCCGGGACTTACCTCGGACAACGTGAGCACCAGTGTGCGTTCGTACGGCACGGCGTTCCCGTATCTCGAGGCAGCCCGCTGATGAACACTCGGGTGACTCGCCTTGCAGCCGTTGCAGCGGTGATCGTCGCTGGCGTGGGCGTGGCGGTCACCCGTGGCGCGAGGAACGCGCCAGCCAGCGACACGAGCGACGCTGCTCGCGTGACAGGCTTCACGGAGCGCGGCAACCGTGACGTGCAGATCGCGGTGTGGCATCAGGCGCTGGCGGCCGACACCGGCAGTGCGCTGGTGCTCGGCCAGCTCGCGGCGTTGCATCTGCAACGGGCGCGAGAGGGCGGGGGATGGGACGACTATCTGATGGCAGAGCGATTCGCGCGACGGTCACTCGGCCGACGTACCTTTCGCAATGCGCCGACGGCAGCGACGCTGGTGTCGATCCTGCTGGCGCAGCATCGTTTTCTCGATGCACAGGCGATTGCGAAGGGCCTCGTGGCCTACGATTCGGAAACGCCGGAGTATCGCGCAATCCTCGCCGAAGTGAGCATGGAGCTGGGCGACGACGCGGCGGCGGACAGCCTGTTCCGCAGCGTCTGGTCGAACCGGGGCACGTTGACCATCGGTGCCAGGCTCGCGCGGTGGCTCGAGCTGAACGGCCATGTGCCTGAAGCGCGACGAGTGCTCGCGACGGCATTCGCCGATGCGCGTTCGCGTCGCGATGTGTCGCATGAGACACAGGCGTGGTTTGCGCTCCGCGTTGGTGACCTGGAACTTCGCGCGGGCAGGCTTCGCGCGGCGGATGATGCGTTCCGTGCCGGCCTTGCGATCGAACCGGATGATCCCCGGCTGCTTGCTGCCATGGCACGGCTGTCGCAGGCCAGGGGGGCACACGACGACGTGATCTCGTGGGGCGAGCGCGCCATCGGTCTGCAGCTGGATCCGGGTACGCTCGGCCTGGTTGGCGATGCGTACGCCGCGCGCGGTGACACGGTCCGGTCGCAGGAATACTTCAGCGCCCTCGAAGCGGCTGTCAGCGAGCAACCGGGCGCATTTCACAGGGCATGGAGTCTCTATCTGCTTGACCACGGCCTCCGGGTGGACGAAGTGCTGCGCCGCGCTGCGGATGAACTGCGCGGGCGAAAGGATGTCTACGGCTACGACGTACTCGCCTGGGCGCTGTACCAGTCGGGGCAGCGGTCGGCAGCGCAGGTCGCAATGCGTTCGGCGCTCCGGCTGAACACCCGGGACCCGTTGCTGGAACGTCATGCGCGTCTCATCGGCGTGACCCCGGTCATGGCAACGGCGGGGAACTGATCGTGTCGGAATTCCTCGCCTTCCTGCAACTGGGCTTCCGTCATATCGTGGCGGTCGACGCGGCCGATCACATCCTCTTCCTTCTGGTGCTTGCCGCGATCTATCGTGGTCGCGACTGGCGCCCGGCGCTGGTGGTGATCAGTGCGTTCACGGTGGGCCACTCCATCACACTGTTCCTCGCGGTCAGCGGCGTGCTCAACCTGCCGTCAGGGCTGGTGGAGTTCCTCATTCCAGTGACCATTTTCGCGACGGGCATCGAGAACCTGATCCTGCGGCGGCGGATTGCGCAGGGTGTGCCTGCGCGCCACCGCCCTGTCTTCGCCGGCCTCTTCGGATTTGTGCATGGGGCCGGGTTCGCGGGCTATTTGCAGAGCCTCTTCATGGACCGGATCGCGATTCCGCTGTTCGGATTCAATGTCGGGATCGAGCTCGGACAGGTTCTGGTGCTGGTGCTCGCCGCCGGCGCATTCGCTGCGGTCGATCGTGGGCTGCGAGCGCTGCCAAAGCCTGCGCATTGGCCGGAGGCGTTTCAGTTGCGCCTCGTCGGTGTTTCATCGCTGATCACGCTGGTTGCTGCGGTCTGGGCATTCGAACGGTTTCCGGCGTGACGCGACGACTGCTGCTCCGGCTTGTCGGTCTGGGCGCCCTCACGGTCGCGTTCGCCGGTGGTGCTGACGCACATGCGATTCACACCACGCAGACCGAGATCGTGACTGACCGTCGCGGCATGACGCTTCGCATCAAGGCGTTCGCGGATGATTTCTCCGCCTCGGCGGCGCGATTCGCCGGTCATCCGGTTCCGGCCGATTCGTCCGCGTCCGACGCCGACGCACTGCGGTACGTGCGGGCGCAGTTCCGCGTGTCGGATGACCGCGGCAACGCCGTGTTGCTCGAGTCGTGCGGCATGCGCCGGGAGAGCGGACTGTTCTGGCTCTGCTTCCGCGCGACGGCAGCCACTCCCGGTGGACGGTTCGGCATCCGGAACAGCATGCTCACCGAATTGCACTCTGATCAGGTGAACATCGTGCAGATCGTGTCGTCAGGAGCGCGCAAGACGATGTTGTTCACCCGGAACAGCGCACCGTCAGTCGTGGCCCTGCCCACCTAAGTGTGGTGTCCCATAAATTCGCGACAGAAGTGGCGTGCCTTTTGGCGCCTGCCTGCGTTGAAAATCCTCGCGATACCTATGGGTATCGCTGCGGTTTTCGCCTTGGCAGATCCCAAAATTCGTCGCCCCTTCTTATGCCGCGTATCTATGGGACACCACACTAGACACCCGGCGGCGGCCTATCGCGCTGCGGCTGCGATGAGCGGGTGGAAGTCGCGATACCACAGATCCGCTCCGTTCCCGAGCGATCGGTCGGTGCAGCGGGCGTGGATGAGATGCGCCACGAGTCCCGCCTCGAGCGCCGCCGCATCCCGTCGTCCGGCAATCGTGAACGCGGCCATTCGCAGCAGCAGTCGCGATTCGTGACCTTCGAAGCGGTCGAAGAACCAGCCACAGCTCGTGAACATGCTGAACCGCGCGCGACGCTGCGGCGTCAGTTCCGGATCATCGCCATCAGCGGCGTCGAGCGCCTCGGCGAGCCAGCGGAGTGCGGCGCGCAGTGGGCCGCGCCATTCCTGTGCATGTCCGGACTCGCGGGTGGCGCCGCAGCCGCAATTCGAACGCCATCGTTCGACACCGTGCGAGCAGCTCCACGAGCTGGGGCTCACCAACACGCCGTCCTGCCAATCGTTGCGCGCGTTGATGATCGCCGCAAAGTTCGTCACCGTGGCACGTTGGGTCCGCACCAGTGTGCCGATGGCGGTCGCGAGTGCCATCTCGCCGTGTCGCTTATGGTGTCCGAACGTCTCGCCATCGGTGGCGATGCTGGCGATGCCGCGTTCGGCGCTCACCCTGCCCAGCGCGTCGGCAAGGCGTTCACCGTGCTGGGCCAGGTCGCCGAAGCCAATCGAGCCGCTCAATTCGCCGTGATACGGCGCGAGGTACAGCGTGTGCCCGTGCGCGCCACGCCAGCGTCGCGGCTGGCCGTCGTGAACACCGCCGCGGAGCTGATACGGCGCGACGATAACGAATTGAACTCCTGCCTCGGCGAGCGCTTGCGCGGTGTCGTCGTCAATGGCGGTTTCGGGACACCAGAAGCCGAGTGACTCCCGTCCGAACCGGACACGAAAGTCGTGCTGGCCCCAGAAGATCTCGCGCTTGCGTTCGTGCGGTGACGCGAGGGGCAGAATGACGTGATTGTATGTGCTGGCAATGGCATTGCCGTACCCGAGTCGTTCGATCGACTTCGCATCGCCACGCCGCATGGCATCCAGCACCGCAGGGGCGTCGCGATCGAGCCAGCTCGCCAGCGTCGCCCCGACGTTGAAACTGATCCACTCGTACAGGTTCACCCGGGACCGTACGTCGAGGTCCCTGGCTGACGCGAGCGGGAGATATGTCTCATCCGTGATGCGCGCGTTCCAGTCGTGAAACGGCGCGGCCGAGCGCTCCACCGGCACGAGACCCGTGAACGGGTCGTCGCGCGGTGGCTGGTAACAGTGTGCGTGGATGACGACCGACGTCACGCCGTCGGCGGATCGTCAGGGAAGTCGCTGCCGATGATGGCCGGTGCGTAGTACTCCGTCGTGTAATCCTGCACCATGCGAGTGGCGGTGAAATGCCGGCCGGCCTGACGGATGCTGTGCTTCATCGTCGCCAGCCACTTGGTGGGAACGGCGTCGCGGTGCGAGCGATCGTAGAACCGCGGCACGACCTCGCGTTCGAGGAGTTCGTACACGTTGTTCGCCGCTGCACCGTCCTGCGATTCGTCGTTCGGTGCCGTGACGGACCACCCATTCGTTCCGTCGCACCCCTCCGCCCACCAGCCATCGATCGTGCTGAGCTGCGGTACGCCATTGAGCGCTGCTTTCATTCCGCTGGTGCCCGAGGCCTCGAGCGGCGGGCGCGGCAGATTCATCCACATGTCCACGCCCTGCACCAGGAGATGGGCGACATGCATGTCATAGTCCTCGATGAACGCGACGCGACCCTCGAAACGCGGATCGCGCGAGAACTGATACACACGTTGCAGCACGGTCTTGCCGGGGCCATCCGCCGGATGTGCCTTGCCCGCGAAGACGATCTGCACTGGCGCGGCTGGGTTGGTGAGGATCTTCCGAAGGCGTTCCGGATCGTGGAAGAGCAGGTCGGCGCGCTTGTATGTGGCAAATCGGCGTGCAAAACCGATCATCAGGCTGGAGCGGTCGAGCAGGACACCCGCGCCAACCGTCTGGGTCGCCTCTTTCTGCCCTCGCGCGAAGCTGCGCCGTGCCATCTCGAGCATGCGGTCGACGAGCACGTGCTTGAGCTGCGTGTGCGCGGCCCACAGCTCCGCGTCGGGAACCTTCATCATCCGGTTCCACGTGTCCGGATTGTCGAGCGCAAAGCCCCAGCCCTTGCCGAGGTGGTTGTCGAGCGTATCCATGATCGGGTTCGCCATCCAGGTGGCGAGATGCACGCCGTTCGTCACGTGACCAACCGGGACCTGGCTGACGGAACGGTTCGGCCACATCGGATGAAGCAGCTCCCGTGACACTTCACCATGCAGCTTGGCCACGCCCGTCACCCGCGACGCGAACCGTACGGCGCACGCCGTCATGTGGAACTGCTCGGCTCCGTAATGCGGATGCACCCCGAAATCGAAGAATGCGTCAGCACTGATCCCGAGCTCTGTCCAGATCGGGCCGAGAACCGACTCGACCGCGGCGCGCTGGAACACATCATGGCCCGCGGGCACTGGGGTGTGCGTCGTGAAGACCGATGCGCGCCGGATCATCTTGATGGCCTCCGGTATCGCCACCCCGCGTGCGCACAGTTCACGCAGCCGCTCGATGAACATGAAGCTCGCGTGCCCTTCATTCGCGTGCCAGACGTCCGGCTCATGCCGCAGCGCCCGGAGGATGCGCACTCCGCCAACGCCGAGCAGCCATTCCTGGCGCAGTCGAAGATCCACGCCACCGGCGTAGAGTCGGCTCAGCAGCTCGCGATCCTCCGGACGGTTGGCCGGCAGATCCGTGTCGAGGAGCAGCAGCGGAACGCGGCCGACCATCAACTGCCAGGCGCGAACCAGCACTTCGTGACCGGCAACCTGGACTGACACCGTGAGGTCCGACCCATCGGCGTTGAGCACCGGGGAGATCGGCGTGCTTGAGAGGTTGAATGTGTCATCCATGTTCTCCTGCCAGCCATCGAGGTTGATGCGCTGGTCGAAATACCCGTGGCGATACAGCAGGCCGATGCCGACGAGGGGCAGGCCCAGATCAGAGGCGGTCTTGCAATGGTCGCCCGCGAGAACACCAAGTCCGCCGGAATAGATGGGCACCGAGGAGTGCAACCCGAACTCAGCGCAGAAGTACGCGATCTTCGAGTTCGTCAGCTCCGGATATGTCTTGGCGAACCAGGTCGAGTCGCTCTTCGACTCCGTGCGCGACCACTGCATGGCCTCGTCGTACTGCGCGCGGAACACCGGAGAGTCGGCGCAGGCCTGCAGGCGCTCGGCGGAGACCCGTTGCAGGAAGACAACCGGGTTGTGCCGGGTGGAGTGCCAGAGGCGATCGTCGATCGAGGCGAAGAGGGCGCGCGCTTCGCGATTCCAGCTCCACGAGAGATTGCTCGCGAGCTCCTGCAGGCCGGCGATCCGGCTGGGGATTGGATTTGTCACGGGCGGAAAGGTAGGCGACTCTGGCTGAGTCGGGCAGCTCTTGCGCTGCGAAACCCGCTCCTCTACAAAGGATTCGACGGTCCCTACTGGAATTACAGGCCTGGTGCGCGCACCTTGCCAGCGTACTGCCAGCGGTGCGCGCGGGAAGCAATCTGCGCGAACGCGGCAGTCGCCACCTCAGGCCAAATCACGAACGACGGCACGATCCGCCGGTGCCTGCGCGCCGCGGAGACTGCGTCCCGCTCAGAAACCACTGCATGTCACTCCGAAGCATTCGCACAGCTGGCAATGGCGCCAAGTCGAAAAACGAGAAACCCTCCACAGGAAGCAAGACTTCACCGGTTGCCGCCGCGAACGGCGGATCGAAATCGAAGGCGACGGGTGCGCCTGCGGCGAAAACCACAGTAAAGCGGGCGAGCACAGTGTCCGCGAAGTCCGGGCCGACGACAGGAATCGCGTCGGCCTCGAATCGGCCCTCGGCGGCGCCTGCGGGAACGGCGGTGCGGAAGAGCTCGCCGCAGCCAACGCCGGCTTCCCCGACCGAGAGCACTTCCGCGCTGAAGGCAGCGGCAAAGCCGCCCGTCGCTCCCAAGCTCGCGACGAAAACGAAGCCCGCGGCACCATCGGCGAAGCCTGCGCTGACGGCGAAGCCCGCACCGACAGCGAAGCCTGCGCCGCCGACGAAGCCGGCCCCGAAGCCCGCGTCGAAGCCTGCGCCCAAGGCAAAGCCAGCGCCACAGCCCAAGGCCGCACCCAAGCCCAAGGCCGCGCCAAAGCCAGAGCCCGCTGCGAAGCCGAAGCCTGAGACCGCAGCAGCGGCGAGTCCCGCGTCCCGGCCGGAGGCTGCGCCAGCGGCGACAGCCTCCGCGACCGAGCGTGGCACCGATGGCCGGTTCCTGCAGACACAGCCTGTGGAACCGCTGCTCTCGGCGGACGCACGGCCCGTCTCGGTTGTTCACCTGACGGCGGAGCTCGCTCCCATCGCGAGAACCGGCGGGCTCGGAGAAGTAGTCGCCAGCCTTGCAGCGTATCAGGCCGCCGCAGGGCTCGACGTTTCGATCGTGATGCCGCTCTATCGGCAGATCAGGGAGCAATTCCCCGATCTAGAAGCGGTGGGTGCGCCGTTCGTCACGAACGTGGCATTCAGGGCGCACGGAACGCAGCTGTACCGGCTCCCGCAGGCCACGGCCGTCGAGCTCCTCGCGATGCGCGGCACCACGAGGGCACCTGCGGTCTACTTCATCGACAATCGCGACCTCTTCGACCGGCCAGGGATCTACGGCGACGCGAACGGCAACTACGCCGACAGTGCGCGTCGCTACGCATTCTTCTGTGCTGCTGCAATGCACGTGCTGCCGCAGATCACCGCTGCACCGGCGATCCTCCATGCGCACGACTGGCATACCTCGCTCGCGCTGACCTATCTGCGCACGTGGTACACCGACAGCCCGTGGCATCGCGAGGTGGCGACGGTGCTCACGGTCCACAACGCGGCCTACCAGGGGCATTACACCCCGGAGACCATGGGCGACGTCGGGTTGCCGATGTCGCTCTACAACATCGAGCAGTTCGAGTGGTATGGCCGGATGAACATGCTCAAGGGCGGGATGTACTTCGCTGATACGGTGACCACCGTCAGCATCAGGCATGCTGAAGAACTCCGATCGATCGACGGTGGTTTCGGTCTCCATGACACCTTCGCGGGGAAGGGAGATCGGTTCGTCGGGATCCTGAACGGCATCGACCAGTCGCGCTGGGATCCAGCATCGGACCCGGAAATTCCCGCTCTGTACTCGCGCGGCGACATCGGCAACAAAACAGTCTGCCGACAGGCGCTGCAGCGCGAAGCGGGGCTGCCTGAGCGAGCCGATGTACCGATCTTCGTCATGGCAGCGCGACTGGTGCACCAGAAGGGACTCGAACTTCTGCTGGACAGCCCGTGGATCTACAACGCGGCTGCGCAGTGGGTGTTCCTCGGCGGCGGCGACCGACGTTTCGTGGATGGGCTGCGGGCGCTTGCAGCGACGCACCCCGATCGCGTCGTGATTGATACGGCGTTCTCTGATGCGAAGGAACACGGGCTGATGGCAGGCGGCGATATCCTCCTCATGCCGTGCCTGTACGAACCATGTGGTCTCACGCAGATGCGCGCGCAGCGTTACGGTACGGTGCCGCTGGTGCGCCGGGTGGGCGGGCTGGCGGATACGGTTCACGATGGCGTCACCGGCTTTGTCTTCGACGAATTCACGCCGGCCGCGCTGTCGGACGCGGTCGCTCAGGTCATTGCAGCCTATTGCGACAGTGACGAGTGGTTCCGTATGCGACGTGATTGCATGGCACGGGATTTTGGCTGGGAGCGCTCCGAGGAGCGTTATCGCGATGTGTACCGCACCGTCCTCTCCGGTCGCTGATCCCTCATGGACTTCGTTCTTCAGCTGCACTCGCACCTCCCCTGGGTCCTCAATCACGGTGACTGGCCGCACGGCTCGGACTGGCTGTCGGAAGCCACGATCGAGACCTATCTGCCTCTCATCGAGAAGATGCGCTGGCTGCAGCAGGACAACGTCTGGGCACCGCTCACGCTCGGGATCACGCCGGTGCTCGCCAACCAGCTGGCGCATCCGTCGTTTCCCGCGATCTTCGAGAAATGGGTTGCGAACAAGCTCGCCAATCTCGAGGTCGAGGCGGCCGCGTTTGCCGAGCGTGGCGACGATGGGTTGAGCCATGTCTGCGGCTGGACTGCGGACAACATGCGGAAGTACCTCGAGCTGTATCGCTCGATCAGCGGCGACATCCTCGGCGAATTCAAGCGTTTTGCCGACGAGGGCCGCATCGAGATCACGGGCTCGGCGGCGACCCACGGCTTTCTGCCGCTGCTGGGCCGCGATGAGAGTATCAAGTTCCAGCTGCAACTCGGGAGGCGTGAGCACGAACGTCTCTTCGGCCGCCGTCCGGTTGGCTGCTGGCTGCCGGAGTGCGCGTATCGTCCCGGCGGATGGTGGGAGCCGCTGTCGCGCGCGCCGAACCGCGGAATGCGACACGGCATCGAACACGAGGTACGCGCGGCGGGCTTCGAGTTCGTCACGCTCGACGCGCCGCTGGTGCAGGGCCGCGACAGGAATCGCACTGCGTATCGCGCCTATCGCATCAAGCAGGAGGACGGAGAGGCACACATCGCTGCGCTCGCGCGCGACCAGCGCACCGCGGCGCAGATCTGGAGTGCCGACGGTGGCTACCCTGGCGACGGGGCATACCTGGAGTTCCACAAGACGCACCACAACGGTGGCCTGAAGCTGTGGCGCATCACGGGGCGGAAGGTGGATCTGGGGGAGAAGCACCCGTACTGGCCTGAGGTTGCGCAGGCGAAGGTGGAGGAGCACGCCCGACACTTCGCCACGCTGCTGGGCGCGATCGCTCGCGAGCAGCATCCGTTCGGCACGACGCTGATCATGGCGCCGTTCGACACCGAACTCTTTGGCCACTGGTGGTACGAGGGTCCGGAGTTTCTCAACAAGCTCTATCGTGAATTGCAGCACGTTGGTCCGTTGCGCGCCGTGACGGCGTCGCAGCACTTGCGCGACAATCCCAACGCACCGGCGATTCCGGTCGAACCGGGGTCGTGGGGCGCGCATGCTGACTGGTCCACGTGGGTGGGACCGAAGGTGGCGTACATGTGGCGTCGGCTCTGGCCGCTGGAGAATGCGTTCTGGGAGCTTGCCGGCCGGGCGTTGGGCGATCCCATGGCGCACACGGCGTTGGAGCAGGCCGCGCGGACGCTGTTGCTGGCGCAGTCCAGTGACTGGCCGTTCATCGTGACCATGGCGGAGGCGGCGGACTACGGCGATCACCGCTTCCATTCACACTGCACGGACCTCGACACGTTGCTCGGGAAGATGCGTGACGGCTTCGCCGGCAGCGGGTTCACGGACGCGAACAGCTTTGCCGCCGAGTTGCATACGCGTGATGATTGCTTCCCTGACATCCTCCCGGCACTGCGGGCGGCGCTCACATGATCCCGGTCATTTTTGTCGCGCCGCACCTGTCGGAGAATGCGTCGAGGATGGTCGAGGCCGTCGGCGCCTTGCCCGATGTGAGGCTGGGGGTGATCAGCAATGACGCGGTGGAAAACGCGTCGCCGTCCACGCGGCAGGTGATTGCGCAGCATTGGCGCGTCGATGATGTGCTCGATGTGGCGCAGCTCCATAAGGCGGTGGTGCAAGTGGCAGGGCGGATCGGTGGCGCTGCGCGTCTTTTCGGCGCGTACGAGCAGCTGCAGGTCCCGCTCGCGGAGGTGCGCGAGATGCTTGGGGTGCCGGGACTGCCGGTTCGTGCGGCGCTCAACTTCCGGGACAAGTCGCGCATGAAGGACGTGTTGCGTGCCCACCGCCTGCCGTGCGCGCGGCACGCACTGGTGGAGCGCTACATGGACGCGATTGCGTTTGCGGAGCGGGTGGGCTTTCCGCTCGTCATCAAGCCGCAGGCGGGCGCAGGTGCGCAATCCACGTATCGTGTTGACGACGCCACGGCGCTCGCTGGCGCCCTCGAGCTTGCAAAACCGTCGAGCGCAACGCCGGTGATGCTGGAAGAGTTCATCACGGGATCCGAGCACTCATTCGAGACGATCTCCATCGACGGCGTTGCCGTGTGGCATTCCCTGACACACTACCATCCCACGCCGCTGGAAGTGCTGCGGAACCCGTGGATTCAGTGGGTCGTGGTGCTGCCGCGCGAGGTGGATCACCCGATGTTCGACGACATCCGCGATGCGGCGGTCGAGGCGTTGCAGGCGCTGGGTCAGACGACCGGCTTGACGCACATGGAATGGTTCCGTCGGAGCGACGGCAGCATTGCGATCTCGGAAGTCGCGGCGCGGCCGCCGGGCGCGCAGATCACCACGCTGATCAGCCGCGCGAACGATGTCGATTTCGTCGGGGCATGGGCCGACCTCATGGTGCACGATCGGTTCACGGCGCCGGTGCGCAAGTACGCCGTCGCTGCGGCCTTCCTGCGCGGCCAGGGCACTGGCGTGGTGCGGGCGATCCATGGCCTTGACCGCGTGGAGGCGGAGTTCGGTCACCTGCTCTGTGACGTCCGGTTGCCGACGATCGGGCACGCACCGGCGCAAACGTACGAAGGTGATGGCTTCATCATCCTTCGTCACAGCGAGACTGCGGTCGTGGATGCGGCGATTCGCCGCGTGGTGGAATGGGTACACGTGGAGCTCGGGTGATCACGGGATTGTGGGTGGACGCTTCTGCCAGGGGATGCTGAATGAATGTGTTGATGATTGCGCCGGGCTACCCGGACGAGATGCCGCTCTTCTGCCGCGCGCTCTCCACGTTTGGCGCCAGCGTATTTGGCATCAGCGATGTGCCGGCGGCGAATCTGCCTGAGATGACGCGACGTCATCTGTCGGGCTACTTGCAGACACCGCAACTGAATCAGGAAGACGACGTGATCCGCGCCGTGACCTCGGCGTGGGGCGCGCAGACCTTCGACCGCGTGATCTGCCTCTGGGAACCGGGCGTCGTCCTCGCGGCGCGGCTCCGCGTGGCACTTGGCGTGCCGGGCATGTCCGTGGACGACGCCATCGCGTTCAGGAACAAGGACATCATGAAGGCGCGTGTCGCCGCGGCGGGGATCAGGACGCCAAAGCACCGTGGGGCGACATCGGCTGCGGAGGTTCGTGCCGCGGCCGAGGAGATGGGGTACCCGCTGATCATCAAGCCGATTGACGGTGCGGGGTCGATGGACACCTTCCGCGTGGACGATGTGAAGGAGCTCGAGGCGGCACTGAAGCGCCTCACACACATCAACCACGTCAACGTCGAGGAGTTCATCGAAGCAGAGGAGTTCACGTTCGATACGATTTGCGTGAACGGCGAGATGCAGTTCTTCAACATTGGCTTTTATCGTCCGCGGCCGCTGGTGGCTCGCACGCTGGAATGGGTCAGCCCTCAGACACTGTGCCTGCGTGACGTGGACAGCGACTGGGTGGCCGGTGGCCGGCAGATGGGGGCAGATGTGCTGAAGGCCATGAACCCGGGCAACGCGTTCACGCACATGGAGTGGTACCGGAAGTCCGACGGTGAGGTCGTGTTCGGAGAGATCGCGGCGCGGCCACCTGGCGCGCGAACCGTCGACTTGATGAATTACGTCGCCGACATCGACCTCTACATGGGGTACGCGGAAGCGGAGTTGAAGGGCACGTTCTCGATCGATGTGACGCGCAAGTACAACGCGATCAACATCTTCAAGCGCGCACAGGGCCACGGGACGATCCGTCGCGTGAGCGGGCTCGAACAGCTCGTGCAACGATTCGGCGAGCACATCGTGAACATCGATCTCCTGCCGGTGGGCGCGCAGCGTCGCGACTGGGTTCTGACGCTGATCTCGGACGGCTATCTGACCATCAGGCATCCCGACTTTGCGGAGGCGTGCAGGATTGCAGATGCGGTTGGCACGGATCTCCAACTTTACGCTTCGTAATCCATGCCTCTCCGTTTGCGCCGCAAACTTCGGCGCCTCTTCCGTACTCGAACGGCCGCTGGAACGCACACCGTCGTGGCTGACATCCCCGGGCCCGTTGCCGGAGAGACCCGGACCGTCGTCGTGCACTTGCCGGGGGAATACGACGAGGAAGTGCGTCGGTATCCGGTGATTTACATGCAGGACGGCCAGAATCTCTTTGACGACGGCACGTCGTACGCGGGGTCGTGGGGGCTGTCGGAGGAACTCGTCTCCGCATCGCGATTGGGGGCGAATGCCATCATCGTGGGGGTGTACCACGCGGCGCAACACCGTGTGAACGAATACAGCCCGTTCATTGACGAGCGCGTTGGTGGTGGCCAGGCGGAGACGTATGTGGCGTGGATGGCCGATGTGCTGCGTCCGATCATCAATGCCCGGTACCGGACACTCCCGGCGCGGGAGCATACGGGCGTGGCGGGATCATCGATGGGTGGCCTGCTGTCGATCTTCGCCCTCTTCCAGCGGCGGGATGTGTTCGGGTTCGCGGCGGTGATGAGCCCCTCGCTGTGGTTCGCGAATGGCGCAGTCTTCGACTGGGTGCAGGCGCAGCCATTCACTGACGCACGCATCTACCTCGACGTCGGTGCCCGCGAAGGTCCGCGCACGCTCGCCAATGCGCAGCGGCTGCGCGAACTGCTCGTGGCCAAAGGGTATGCCCGCGGCGAGCGCTTGCGCTGGGTGGAGGATGCCATCGGCGTCCACCACGAAAGCGCCTGGGGCCGGCGGTTTCGCAAGGCGCTGCCTGCGCTGCTGGCTCCACCCCGTGCTGACCGGAGAAACTGATGCACCATGAGTACAGGGCGTGGCGCAGCCCGTCGCTCGACGGACGCGAGATGGGGCTGCACGTCTGGGGCCACGCCGGCGCGAAGATGCTGGTGTTTCCCACGTCGCTTGGCAGTCATCGCGAATGGACCGATCGGCGGATGCAACATGTCCTGCGCGACCACCTGGAGCGTGGCTGGCTGCAGATGTTCCTGCTGGATCACGTGCACCACGAAAGCTGGTACGACAAGAAGCGGCACCCCGGCGCGCGCGCCTGGCGGCACCTGCAGTATCACAGCTACGTGAAGGATGAGGTGATGCCGCTCATGCATCACATGAATCGCACGCCGTTCGTGATCGCTGCCGGTGCCAGCTTCGGCGCGTATCACGCGGTCTCGTTCGGGCTGCGATTCCCGCACCTGGTGCATCGCATCATCGGCATGAGTGGCCTGTATGACATCAGCCGTCAGGCGGCAGGGCATACGGACGGCAATGTGCATGCGGCGAATCCGATGGCCTTCATCGCCGGCGAGCATGATCACGGTCGTCTCGAGGCGATGCGGCGCATCGACATCATCCTCGCCATCGGCCGCGATGACCCCAGCTACCGGAACAACGAGGAGTTCTCCGCCTTGCTGTGGGGCAAGGGGGTCGGGAACGCCCTGCGGGTGTGGGATGGCCATGCGCACGACTGGCCGTATTGGGAGAAGATGATCCGGATGTACGTAGGCGGCCACGACTAACCAGAGGTGCGTCCGATGGCGATAGCGAAGGCGAAGGCAAAGACGAAGTCGAGGATCAGGAACGTGGGGTTGGTGGTCGGGCGTGAGTGGTCGTTTCCGCCGGCCTTCATCGAGGCAGTCAACGCGCGCGATGCCGGTGTCGTCGCTTCGCTGGCCAAGTTCGGCGGTGAGCGCATGGATGGCGAGCTGCCGTATGACGTGCTCGTGGACCGTATCTCACACGAGGTGCCGATGTACCGCACCGTCCTCAAGCACGCGGTCCTGCAGGGGACGACGGTGATCAACAACCCGTTCATGTGGTCGGCCGACGACAAGTTCTTCGGCGCGTCACTGATCACGAAACTCGGCGTCGTCAGCCCGAAGACCGTGGTCCTGCCGAACAAGGACTACATCCCGGGAATCGTCCCCGACGAATCACTCCGGAACCTCAAGTATCCGCTCGACTGGGATGACATTCTCGAGTGGGTGGGGCTGCCGTGCATCCTCAAGGACGCCCACGGCGGCGGCTGGAAGGAAGTCTACGTGTGCGACACGAAGGCAGAGCTGATCCATCACTACAATCACTCTGGCCTGCTGACGATGATCGTGCAGGAATTCATCAAATGGGATGAGTTCGTGCGCTGCATCTGTCTCGGGCAGGAAGAGATCCTGCCGATCAAGTACGATCCCAAGGAACGGAAGTACCGGATTGCACCGGATTTTCTCGGCCCGGTGATGGGGCCGCGCGTCGAGAAGGACGCACGCACCATCGTGAAGGCGTTCGGCTACGACATGAACTCGATCGAGTTCGCCATCAAGGACGGCGTGCCGTACGCGATCGACTTCATGAACCCCGCGCCGGACTTCGACATCAACTCGCTCACGCCGACCTACTTCAACTGGGCGGTGGAGCACATGGCTGACCTCGTGATTCGCCTTGCGAACAAGCCGCGCGAGACCACGAAGGCGCTGGGCTGGGACGCGATGTTCACCGCATCACGAGGTCGCTGACGATGAGCGCATCGGCTGCGGTCAGCGACTTTCACGAGCTCCTGCTCGATGATGCGCTCGCGCAGGAGACATCGGCAACACTGACGTCGCAGCTGACTGGTCGTGGGCTGGTCTTCGGTGGTCGACCGCTGGCGACGGTGCTCCGGCCGCGATTGGTGACACGGGCGCAGTATGATCGCGTCATCCAGCTCACGGCCCGGCTCATGCCCGCGTTCGACCGGATCCTCGCGGCGGCGCTGGCGAACGCGGATGTCCGCCGCCAGTTCCTGCTCGCGGAGTGGGAAGAGGCGCTGGTCGGCATCGACCCCGGCTTCCCGTCGGCCAGTCCGACCTCACGGCTCGACTACTTCGTCGACGATGAAACGGGAGAAGTCTCGCTCACGGAGTACAACGCCGAAACGCCGGCGGGTGCGGCGTACAACGATGCGTTGAGCGATACGTTCTCCGACCTTCCGGTGATGCGGAAGTTTGCGCGGAACTGGGAGGTGCTGCCGATACCCACGCGCCACGGCGTCATTCGCTCACTGCTCGATGCCTGGACGGCGTGGCGTGGTGTGCGCGAAGTGCCACAGATCGGCATCGTGGACTGGAAGGAGGTGCCCACGGCGAGTGAGTTCACGATGTTCCAGGATCACTTCCGCAACCTGGGAATTCCCTGCGCCATCGTTGACCCGCGCGATGCCGCGTATAATGGCGAGAGCCTGACGTTCGCCGGAGTCCGCGTCACGCTGATCTACAAGCGCGTGCTGTTGCATGAGCTGGCAGAGCGCGGTGGGACGGACCACGCGATCTTCCGTGCCGTGCGCGATGGCAAGGTCTGCATGGTGAATCCCCCGCGGTGCAAGATCCTGCACAAGAAGGCGTCGCTGGCGGCGCTGACGGATGAATGCAATGCCCACTTGCTGACGGCTGACCAGCATGCCGCTGTGGCCGAGTGCATTCCGTGGACCCGCGTCGTGGAGGAGCGAACCACGACGTTCCACGGTGAGCAGATCGATCTGCTCTCGCACGCCGCGGCGCACAAGGATCGCTTTGTACTGAAGCCGAACGACGACTACGGTGGGGCCGGGATCGTGCTCGGATGGACGGTGGACACCGACGAGTGGAACACGGCCTTGCGCACCGCACTGACGAATCCGTACGTGGTGCAGGAACGTGTCAGCATTCCGGCCGAGGGGTTTCCGTCGCTTGTGGACGGCAAGTCGCAGGTGGTGGACCGAATGTTTGACACGGCCCCCTTCCTCTGCGACGGCGCATACGCCGATGGCTGGATGTGCCGACTCTCCACTGCGGCGTTGCTCAACGTCACCGCGGGGGGTGGCTCGACGGTTCCGACCTTCCTGGTCCGGCCCCGATAGTTGCGGCAGTCGCTCCTCCTGATATTGTGGTGCAGCGCCGTCGGCGCACCACGTGAGATGGTCCCACCCAAGCCGGCATCGTTCACATGAAGGCACCGTCACTGACGCTGGGCGTCGAGGAAGAGTACCAGATCATCGATCCGGTCTCCCGAGATCTGGTCTCGTACGTGACCCAGCTGCTGGCCGAGGATCACCGGGTCCTGACGCAGGTGAAGCCGGAACTGCACCAGTCGATCATCGAGGTGGGCACGAACGTGTGCGAGACGCCTGCGGAAGTGCGCAAGGAGCTGGTCATGCTGCGCAAGGGCGTGATGGAGCTCGCAGCGCGCAAGGGATACAAGATCGCCGCCGCCGGCACGCACCCGTTCGCGAACTGGCAGACGCAGGAGATCACGCCCTATGATCACTACCTGGGCACCCGGAATGACATGGGTGACCTGGCCCAGCGGCTGCTCATCTTCGGGACACACGTGCACATCGGGATCGAGGACAAGGACTTCCTCGTCGATGCCTGCAACGTCGCACGATATTTTCTGCCGCACATTCTCTGCCTCACCAGCAGCTCGCCGTTCTGGTACGGACGCGAGACCGGCCTGCGCTCATACCGCAGCGTCGTCTTCCGCGCCTTCCCACGCTCCGGTGTGCCACCGCTGCTGAACTCGTACTACGACTACACCTCGTACATCGACACGCTGGTCGAGACCGGATCGATTCCCGGCCCGCACAAGATCTGGTGGGACATCCGCCCGCACGGCAAGTACCCGACGCTCGAGTTCCGCGTCTGTGACGTCTGCACGCGCGTGGATGAGGCGGTCTGCATTGCGGCAATCCTGCAGGCGCTGATCGCGAAGCTCTACAAGATGCGACGCGACAACACCACGTTCCGCGTGTACTCCTCGGCGCTGATCGAGGAGAACAAGTGGCGCGCGGTGCGGTATGGCCTGGGCGGCAAGCTGATCGACTTCGGCAAGCAGGTCGAGCTGCCCGCCCCGCAACTCATCCGTGAGTTTCTCGACTGGTTCCTTGGCGACATCGTCGACGAACTCGGGACACGCAAGGAAGTCGAGTACGCGTACAAGATCCTCTCGGAAGGATCGAGCGCTGACCGTCAGCTTGCCTGTTTCGCGAAGACGAAAGACCTCAATTCCGTGGTGGATCTGCTGATCAAGGAGACAGAGGAAGGCGTCCTCGATTCGCCGGACGATGCACCGATGGCCAAGGGTCAGCTGGACTGATCCGGAACGGCGCGTCGCGATGAGCCATCGCGACGCATCACGGCAACTGTGCCGCGGGCCGGACGTAGGGAGACACCAGCACATCCCACGGGTGCGCGCCTCTGGCGCGCTGCTCGCCGAGTTGCTCGAGGCGCTGCATCCACTGCTTGTTGAAGAAGGTGTCAGCACCAGGTTCGAGTGCCACCTCCGAGGGCACGGCCGTCCAGCGCATCTGCATCGTCAGCCCGGGCAGTTCGGCGCTCGCCGCACGCGCCAGGTTGTCGAGGCCTTCGAGCACCTGCGGCTGGTGCGAGAAGAACGACACGCCGCCCCAGCGGCTGCTGATCTTCTTGCGGTTCGACGGATTGATGACCTCCGGCGAGGCGTGCGTCCAGCCGTTGATGATGACCCACACGCGCACGTGCACGGGTGTCGTCACGCCAGCCGCTCGCACCTGCTCGAGCATCGACCGGTAATCGTCGATCGTGAGAACGGAGAGGATGTTGGTGACGATCCCGCCATCGGAATGCACGTGCCCGTCAACGAGGACCGGCGGGAAGATCCCCGGAATTGACGTCGCTGCCTTGAGCATCGCACGCGTTCGCACAAGGTCGGCTGAGTCGGTGCCGAGCTCGCGCCGCAGGTCCCAGGTGCGCCCAGTGCCGATGTCCATGTCCGTCGTGCCGAAGACCACCTGCCGATCCTGAGCGAAGGCGGATTGCAGGGAATCACGAAACGCCGGGTTGATGATGCTGCGCATTCGGGCATCGTAGCGGGATGTGTTGACCACGCCGCCTGTCCTGCGAATCCAGAACCACCAGTCGAGCGTTGGGGCCGTGCCGTCGGTTGCGGTCCGATAGATCGTCGTCAGGGTATCCATCGCGGCCTGCGTCCCGAGCAATGCGAACGGCGCCTGCAGGGCTCCGGTGCTGATCGCGGTGATGAGGTCGAACCGCGGTATCGGTGTGTCCGCGCGAGCGCGCCATCCGCGGAGGAATCCGACCCCGTATGCCCCGTTCTGCCCGCCACCGGAAAGCATCAGCACGTCGAGCGTGTGATCGGGACGCGCGATCGCGCGTCGTGCCAGTCGCGCGACGACGGTGTCACGCAGCGAGCGCTCCGCCTGTCGCGCCGCATCGGCGTCACTCAACAGCGCGGCCACCGTTGTTGGAGGGCGATGGATCGCAGCGCAACCGGTGAGGCAGCAAGCGGCAACCGCAACGACCGATGCGTGGCGGAGCGCGGGACCGAGGGGGCTCATGCTGACGCGCCGTAAGGCGCCGATGTGGGCGGCCCTGGTGGACGCACAGGCGGGTGGGGGGAGTTCTTCACGAGGTTCGGGCTGGAGTGAGGGCTCGCGCAGCACTCGCGCTGCGGGAAACTTAAGTTCCTCTCGTTCGCCGCCGTTCCGTACCCGTCACCCAGGTCCGTGATGCACCGTCGCCTACTCGCCTTGTGCACCGTCCTCTGCGCGCCTCTTGCCCCGCCGATCCTGGCGCAGCGCGCGACTGCCCCCGTCGCCGCGGCGACGCCAACGCTGGACACGACGTCCTTCCGGGAGCTCCGGTGGCGCTCGATCGGACCCTTCCGCGGAGGCAGGGCCGCCGCCGGCGCCGGGATCCCGACGCAGCCGCTGACGTACTTCGCGGGCTACACGGGTGGTGGACTCTGGCGCACCGATGACGCGGGAATCAACTGGCGGAACATCTCGGACGGATGGTTTCATACTGGCTCCATCGGGGCGATTGCAATCGCGCCATCGGACCCGAACGTGATCTACGTCGGATCCGGCGAACCGGCGGTGCGAGGGCAGTCATCCAGCTACGGCGACGGCGTGTACCGCAGCACCGATCAGGGACGCACCTGGGTGAATGTCGGACTCGGCGCAACGCGACAGATCTCCGCCGTGCGCGTGCACCCCACCGATCCGAATGTGGTCTACGTCGCCGCGCAGGGCGATCGCTGGAAGGGCAGCGCTGAGCGCGGCGTCTATCGGTCGAAGGATGGCGGTGCAACATGGACGCAGGTGTTGAAGGGCGTCAACGCGACGAGTGGTGCGAACGACCTGTCGATGGATGCCTCCAACCCGCGCATTCTCTACGCGGCGTTCTGGGACCATCAGCGCACACCATGGATGGTGCGCAGCGGCGGTGAGGGGAGCGGCATCTGGAAGTCGCTCGACGGCGGCGACACGTGGGCACGTCTCACCACTGGTCTGCCAGCATTGATGGGAAAGATCGGTGTGAGTGTCTCACCTGCCAATCCGGATCGCGTGTACGCCATCGTTGAAGCGGAGCGCGGAGGTCTATATCGGTCCGACGACGCGGGAAAGAGCTGGGCCCGGATGTCCGACGATCGCCTGATCCAGACGCGCAGCTGGTACTACATGGCTGTGACCGCCGACCCGAAGAACCCGGACGTGGTGTGGGTGATGAATGCGCCTGTGACGAAGTCGATCGACGGCGGCCGCACATTCAGGGTCGTGCAGGCGACGCATGGTGACAACCATCACCTCTGGATCAATCCGCTCGACGGGCGGTCGATGATCAATTCGAACGATGGTGGCGTATCGATTTCGCTGGATGGCGGCACGAGCTGGAGTTCGCAGGACAACCAGCCCACGGCGCAGTTCTACCACGTGACGACGGACAACGATTTTCCCTACAAGCTGTACAGCGGTCAACAGGACAACTCGAGTGTGGTGATTCGCAGCCGCAGCGACAACTTCTCGATTGGCGTTCGTGACTGGTGGGATGGCCCCGGATGCGAGAGCGCGAATGTCGGCGTTGGTCCGAAGGACTCGCGCTACGTCTACGGCGGTTGCTATCAGGGGCTGATCAACGAGCTGGATCAGGAAACGGGACTCTCGCGCGACATCATGCCGTGGCCGGCCATGAACCTCACCGAGCCATCGGACAAGACGCGCTATCGTTTCAACTGGACGGCGCCGATCCGTGTCTCGCAACACGACGGGTCGGTGATCTATCACGGTGGCAACGTGCTCTTCCGCTCCAGCGATCGGGGACAGTCGTGGACGCCGGTCAGCCCCGATCTCACGAAGAACGACAAGGCTCGGCAGGGGAAGGGTGGTGGCCCGATCACGAATGAAGGCGCGGGTGGTGAGGTGTACGGCACGATCGTCGTCATTCACGAGTCGCCGCACGATCCGAAGACACTCTACGTGGGCACGGACGACGGTGTGGTGCAGCTCACCCGCGACGGTGGCGTGACGTGGACGAACGTGACGCCGAAGGGGCTCACCGATGGTCTGACGAACGAAATCGAGGTGTCGCCCCACGATCCGGCGACGGTGTACGTCGCGTATCGCACGGATCGCATTGGTGATCCGTCGCCGCACGTGTTCCGCTCGACCGACTACGGCCGGACCTGGGTGAGGCTTGTCGCGGGTCTGCGCGACGGCGAGCCGGTGCGCGTCGTTCGCGAAGATCCGGTGCGCCGGAACCTGCTGTACGCTGGCACCGAGACGGGTGCGTACCTGTCATTTGACGGCGGAGCGAAGTGGGTGCCGTTCCCGTCGGCACTGCCGGTCGTGCCGGTCACGGATCTCGAGGTGCATGGCACGGACCTCGTGGCTGCGACGGAAGGTCGTGCGTTCTGGATTCTGGATGATCTGACACCGATTCGGCAGCACGGGGATTCGCTGATGGCGGCCAGTGCGCATCTGTACGCGCCGCGACCCGCCGTGCTTGCGGGCGGTCCATCGGTGCCGTCGCGCAATGCGGGGCGAAACCCCACGCCTGGCGCATCGGTCTTCTATCGGCTCGGTACCGCTCCCGACAGCGCGGCGGCGATCACCTTCGAGTTCCTCGATGCGCGTGGCAACGTGCTGCGTTCGTACTCGAGCAAGGACACCGTCGTCGCAGCGAGGCTCAAGCCGAAGGCGGGGATGAACATGGTGAATTGGGACTTGCGTCGCAGCAGCCCGACACCGCTCACCGGCGTCGTGCTGTTCGGTTCACCTGGCAGTGGTGGTGCGCTGGTGTCACCTGGCATGTACAGCGTCCGCATGACGATGGGGTCGACGGTGCGCACACAGCCGTTGCAGGTGCTGCAGGATCCGCGCATCACGGCGCCGTCGGTGGCGGTCGCCGAGCGCGACTCGGTGTCTGCCGTCATCGCTGAGCGGATTCGCGAAATCCACGACGCCGTGCTGCGTCTGCGCGACACGAGAAGTCAGGTGACCACGGCCATGTCGCGCGGCAAGGACGCCTCGAACGCGGCTGCCATCGCTGCAGCGGGCCGCGGGCTCGTCACGAAACTCGAGGTGATGGATCCGCGTTTGACCACCAAGGCGACGAACGGGCAGGACATCATCAACTTCGCCAACGGCATCAATGGACAGTTCGGGTTCCTGATGGGGCAGATCGAGGGAAACCCTGTGCTGACCAAGGCGGCACGTGAACGACTTGCCGAGCTCGATGCGCAGTGGGCGGCGATCAGGGCGGAGGTGGATACGATCGAGCAGGTCGATGTTGCCGCGTTCAACAAATTGCTGCTGGAAGGGCAGGTGCCTGGGGTGTCGGTCCGGAAAGTGGTGAAGACGCCGCCACCGATCAGTTGAGCGACAGGCTTGGAGCGGTGTGTTTGTGCGCGGTGCGATGGTGCGGGTGCTGATTCCTGATCTCAACCAACTGCCAATGTCGATGCGATTGACGGATTCGTGTGCGGCGGTGTGCGTCGCACTGCTCCTCACGGGATGTGCGGGGGCTCGTGGCAGTGTGGCGCCGGCGCCCGTGCCGAATGCGTCTCATCGGGTGGTCGACGCTGGGAACGGGCGGACGATTTCGTTTGCGGCGATGGCGGATGCGGCGGCGAAGGCTGACGTCGTCTTCTTCGGTGAGCAGCACGACGACGATGAGACCCATCGCGCCGAGCTGGCGCTGCTCGAGGCGATCGGGCAGCGGCGGACGAAGGTCGTGCTGTCGCTCGAGATGTTCGAGCGCGACGTGCAGGCCGTCGTGTCCTCGTATCTCGGTGGAACGATCGGCGATTCGGCGTTTCGGGCCCAGTCCCGCCCGTGGCCGAATTACGCGGCCGATTATCGCCCGCTGGTCGAGCTCGCCAAGGCACGGGGCTGGCCGGTCGTGGCGTCGAACATCCCGCGGCGGCTGGCCAGTGCGGTGAGCCGACGCGGGCTTGTCGCGGTGGACTCGATGACGCCTTCGGATCGCGCATTCGTCGCGCGCGACCTGCTGTGTCCGAGGGACGACAAGTACTACACGAACTTCCTCGAAGTCATGGGGGCGGGGCATGGTGGCGCAGCGGGCACGGACGCTCGGAGCACCATGGATCGGTTCTACGAAGCCCAATGCGCCAAGGATGAGACCATGGCCGAATCAATCGTGGAGGCTCGGGCGGCGGCGGGCTCCGGGGCGATCGTCGTCCACTTCAACGGTGCATTCCACAGTGATTTCGGGCTCGGCACGGCGTCACGGGTTCGTCGCCGGCTGCCACGAGCGAAGACGGTCGTCGTCAGCGCGGTGCCAACGCCGACACCGGGCACGGCAGACGCGACCGGGTTTCTGGATCGGGGGCAGTTCATCATTCTCGCGCTTCGTACGAAGCCCTAGTGTGATGATGTACAAGTTCGCATCAGAATTGCCGGTCCTTCTGGCGTCTGGCCGCGTTGAAAATCCTCGCGATACCTGCCGGTATCGCTCCGGTTTTCGCCTCGCCAGTCACCAGAATTCCTCGGCCCTTCTTTTGCTGCGAACTTCCATGTCAACACGCTAGCACGCCGGTACCCGATGCGCCTCCTGCTGCTGTTTTGCCTGTGTGGAGTCGGCATGACGCAGCCTGGTCGAGTGCGCGTGACGGTCCAGCTGCTCGGCGTGCGCGCCGAGAAGGGTGGTACGATTCATGTCGGGCTGCACCCGGCGCCAGGCACGGGCTTCCCCGGTCCGTCAGCGCTGACGAATACGGATGTCGCGCCCGGCGGCGACCTGCGTGTGACGTTCGAGGTTGCGCCGGGTGATTACGCCGTCGCGGTGCACCACGATGCGAATGCCAATGGCAGGATGGACGCCAACTTCGTCGGCATTCCGAAGGAAGGGTACGCCGTCAGCAACAATGTGCGACCACGCTTTCGCGCTCCACGGTTCACCGACGCGCGCGTCACCGTCACGCGTGATACGGCACTCGTTGTCAGGCTCGTCTATTGAGCATCCAGCTCCGGCGAGCCGTGTGGGTATTTCCACATGAAGAGACATATCGCCGTGTGCTGATGCATCGCTCGCGCCTCTCGAGCGTGACGGCTTCGCCAGCGTGACCGCTTCGCCAGCGTGACCGCTCCGCCAGTCTATGCAACTCGCATTCGTCTTGGTATGATTCCAAGTGGCGAGTGCAGCGGCGACTGAGCCGCCCTGCGCGAGCTTCTTGACGGAGCATGCAAGCGGGAATTCGATTGCGTGTGGCCGTCTGCTCAGTGTATGAATGCCTGCTGCGCGTAACAGCAGGCGTCTGATTCTGTGGTTCGTTCACCGCACATGCGTGTGCCCTGCACGTGTCGCATTCTCGGACTCCAGACGCCGGTTTCCCTTACCGATTGAGCGACTCGCGGTGCTATTCAGCAAGACCCAGGAGTATGCGTTGCAGGCGTTGATACTTCTGGCAACAACGCCCGAGTCGTTCCGCCTCAACCGTGACGTCGCCGCACAGCTCGACGTGCCGGGACCGTATCTCGCAAAGGTGCTGAAACGCTTCGCCCGGCTCGGGTATCTGGAGAGCGCCAAGGGGCGCGGCGGTGGATACCGGATCAGCGTGCTCGCACTCGAAGCACCGGTGCTCGACGTGCTCGCCGCCGCGGACGGCAACGACCCCTTCGCTGGATGCGTGATGGGCCTCTCGCGGCGCTGCACCACACACACGGCGTGCCCGCTGCACGAGAAGTGGGCACCGCAGCGTGACCGGATGATTCGGCTGTTCGAGGATCAGACGATCAGCGGCCTTGCTGCGAGGGCCCGAAAAGGCCGCACGCGGCTCGTCCGTGCTCGTCGCGCCGCGAAAGCGCTCAGCTGAGCGCTGAATCAGGTCGTCCGACGCTCTTCGGACGATGATGGCGGCTCACTGGTCGATCTGATCCGATGCGCGCGCCTGACGGCGTCGTGTCGAAGAGGTCGATCGCATGCGACAGCCACGGTCCGACATCCGCGGGTGCCATCGGGCGCGCGTAGAGGAACCCCTGCCCGAACTCGCAGCCGAGTTCGCGGAGCATCGCACGTTGCGCATCGGTCTCGATGCCTTCTGCGACGGTTCTGAGCGAGAGCGATGCGCCGAGCGCAATGATGGTCCGCGCCAGCGCGGCATCCGTCCCTGCCGAACGTCCGAGCCCCTCGACAAAGCTGCGATCGATCTTCAGCACGTCCACCGGGAACTGCTGGATGTAGCGCAGGGAGCTGTATCCGGTCCCGAAATCGTCGATCGCCAGACTCACACCAAGGCTCTTCAGCGCGAGCAGCCGTTCACGCATCGTGCTGGAGTTGTGGACGAGGGCGCTTTCGGTGATTTCCAGCGTGAGGCAGGCGGGTGAGAGGCCGGTCGACTCGAGGGCGTCGCGCACGTGCTGCACGACACTCACCTCTTCGAGTTGCCGTCCCGAAAGATTGACGGCGACGCTCAGGGGTGTCTTGAGGCCTGGCATCGCGTTCCAACGCGTCGCGTGCTCACAGGCAAGGCGAAGGATCTTCGACCCGAGCCCCACGATCATTCCCGTTTCCTCGGCGAGCGGCACGAATGTGGAGGGAGACACCGCACCGAATTCAGGGTGGACCCAGCGGGCGAGTGCCTCGAAACCACACGGCAGTCCGTCGGCCAGCGTCACAATTGGCTGAAACTCCAGTGTGATCTCGTCGTTGTCGACGGCATTGCGAAGGTCAGTCTGGAGGCGCAGTCGTTCAACGGCCTTGTCGTGCATCCCTGGTTCGAATACCGAGTGACGACCCTTGCCCCGTTGCTTCGCGTTGTACATCGCGACGACGGCATTCCGCAGGATGTCGTCTGCCGTGTCGTTGCCGTCATCGCGCACGATGCCGATGCTCGTGCTCACCGCGACCTCGGTGCCGTCGAGTTGCACCGGTGGGAGCATCGCCTCGAGGACGCGCTCGGCCACTCGAAGGCAGTCTGCGGGCGCACGCACGTTGTCGATGAGGACGCCGAACTCATCGCCGCCGAGACGGGCCACCGTGTCACACCCGCGCGTGGCGGTGAGCAGGCGTCGCCCAACCTCGAACAACAACTGATCGCCGGCGGCATGGCCCATCGAATCGTTGATGGTCTTGAAGTTGTCGAGGTCGAGGAAGAGCACGGCAACCGTGCCGGCAGCACCAGTCCGACGCGCGAGGGCGCGTTCCACACGCTCCTGGAACAGCGCACGATTCGCGAGGTTCGTGAGCGGGTCATGGAAGGCCTGCCAGGTGAGTTGCGCCTCGAGGGCGCGGCGCTCCGTGATGTCCTGCAGCATCGCGATGAGCCCCGGCGCGCCGTTCGGATTCTCGACGCGCGAGAAGGTCAGCAGCGTCCACAACACACGGCCATCGTGCCGCACGAAGCGTTGCTCGACGGTCAGGTTCGGGTTGTCCGATGCGCGGAGGCGGTCGATGAGGTGTGACGTCTCCTCACGATCCTCCGGCGGTGCGTACGCATTCCACTGTCGCCCCACGAGTCCCACGCCGTCATAGCCGAGCAGTCGCTGGACGGCCGGATTGACCTCGACGAAGCAGCCATCCGCATCGAGCAGCGCGATCGCGATTGCTGCCTGGTCGAACACGGCGCGCAAGCGCGCCTCGCTGTGCCGCACCGTGTCGGCTGCGAGGCGATCATCAGTCACATCGCGGAAGACCGCCAGCACGCTTGTGGTGCGCAGCCCGGGCACCATCGGCGCGAGCGTGCACGAGAGCCAGCGCACGCCGTGGTATGCCATCGCACGGACCATCACCGTCTGTGGCTCGCCGGCGACCGCGCGCTGCAGCCGGCTCTGGAAGAACGGGACGTCCTCGCCGACGAGGAGTCGGCCAACGCCGTCGGCGATCATGTCGGTGCGCTCACACCTCGCCATGGCGAGTGCCGCGCGATTGACGTGTGTGACGCACCCGTCATGCGCGAGGACGAGAAACAGGTCGGACGCGGTATCCATCAGCGCGCGGTAGCGCAGCGCGCGTTGCCGCAGCACGTGAGTCAGGTGATGCGCCAGCCGGCCGAGCGACAGCAGCGCGACTGCCAGGATGCCCGCTGTTGCGGCGCCGGCCGCCCAGTTGCCGCGGAGCGGCGTCGCGAACACGAAGCGGCTTTCCGGGATGACTCCCGTGGCTTGCAGCGAGAGCACCAGGCCCAGGGCGATCGTTCCGGTGACCCAGATCACGGCGACCCGCTTCCGCGTCAGCAGCGCGGCGGATGCCACAACGATGCTCGCGTAGAGAATGGCACCGCCAAACCAGGTGATGCCCGTGAGGCCGATGACCGCAGCAGTGGCGATGCTGTCGAGACAGAATGACAGCACGAGCAGGCGTTCGAGTGTGCCCGCTTTCGTCGTCACCCGGACCAGCAGGTCCTCGACCCCAGCGATCGCGAACCACGCGATCGCCACGCCGACTGCCACGCCTGAAAGGCCGAGGTCGCTACGGAACGCCGCGATCGTCAGCGCGAGGACCCCGGCGGCGTAGCCGAAGTGCACGCGAGTGAAGGCGCGCGCTGAGCGTCGATCGAGCTGGTACATGGCGGCGGAGAGGTTCATCTCCCTCCGAGGTATCGGCCGCCGCGGAAACCGGGTCAAGCCCGGACGCCAAATCTCGTCAGGTGCCGCCTGCAGCGCGCGCCATCAGAACTCCCGTCGCTTCATCTCCTTGAAGATCTCCTCGGCGTCACCTGACGCGTCATCGGTACCGGGCTTCTTTGTCGCGTCGAGCGTCGCGTCGAAGGAGGGGCGTGGCTTGGACGCCTTGGCTTCGGCCTTGGCCTGGGTCTTCTTGAGCAGCTTCTGGAGCTGATTGTCCTTCACGGTTCCTGCCTCCGGATCGGGTCGTACACTAATCTGCACGACGGTTCCGCTGTTCTGTCAATATCCGCGTGGCCAGGGTGGTCACCGGGTCGCGCAATTCACCCTCGAAATACGAGCCATGTGTACCGGACGTCACGCGTCGCGCCAGCTTTCACGATCCGCTGCGACCCTGCTTGTGCTGTCTGGATTGGTAAGTGCCTGCGGCGAGGGAAGGGCGCCGCGCCCGGACTCGACGCAGGCGGCGGCTGCGGCGGCGGCTGCGGCTGCGCAAGCGTCGCGACCTGCGCCCGTGCCGGTGATGCCGGTTGACGTGGAAGCGCTCGCGCCGCGCGCTGGGGCGCGCGCGAGGAGTATCGCGGTACGGCGGGACACGAGCACGTTTGGAGTTGGCCCGGCCGTGGCCATGCTCGCGTCCGGCGACACCGTGGTCGTCAGTGACAGCGCGGTGCGCGCGTGGACGCTTGGCGAAGGGCGACTCGTGGCGGTGTCCGGGCTAGATGGTGCCGGCGGCTACGAGAACGAAGGGCAGTCGTTGACAGTGATCGATCTCGTCACGGGGCGTCGCCGCAGGGTCGTGGCCGATTACTTCGCGATCGTGCGTGTGGAGTTGGTTGCCGACGGTGCCGCGGAGGCACTGCTCGTGCAGATGCGCGATGGAGGCGTGGGTTCATTGCACGTGACGGTCGTCGATCCGGCACGCGGACAGGTGTTTCGCGCGACGAACGCGCTTGCCCGGGTGCAGGGTACGAACATCCTCGTCGCGGGCTTTGGTGACTCGGAGACGCCGGTCACGGAGCGTGACACGCGCACGCCGTTGCGTGTCGACACGATTGCCGTGCGCACGATTGGCTCGCGGGGGCTGCTGACCGTGCCACGGGGGCCGCAGTGAGGCAGAGCGGTTCGCGATGGCGTCGATGATCGTGTGCGCGGCTTCCACACCGTGCACGACGAGGGGCACGACACGGTAGCCGGCTTCGGGCGCCGCCGCATCATTTCGCGTGGTTGACGTCCGGTGTCACCCGACACCGGATCGGACTGCGCAATGCCATGCTTACTCCGGAAACTCGTATGTCTTCACAGCGAAAGGAGCACACCATGCGAACCGGAAAGCGTGCGAAGTATTTCGCCATGATCGGCAGTGCCGCGATCGCCACAGCCTGCACTGACATCGGGGCGCCACGCACGACTGCTGACGCAGTGTCCCCTGCCATCGCCGTTGCTGTCCAGCCGACCGCGCGGGTGGCAGCCGGGCCCATAACATTCACGATCACCGACCTCGGCGTCCCGACTGGTGGGACGTACTCGTCGGGGTACACGATCAACAACATCACGCAGATCGCCGGGATGTCGTCAGATCCGGCCGGAGCAATCGCACCACTGCTCTGGACTGGAGGGAGCGCGGTCCCCATCCCCAACTTCGACCCCGCGGGGCTGCTCATCCCGGTGCGCATCAACGACGCGGGACACATGATTCTGCAGGAAGACATCGGAGGCACCAGCATCGGATATGCCATCTGGCGCGAGCCGAATGGCACCCAGCACCGCCTCCCATCGCATCCAGGTGGCGATCCGCTGCGCGTCTATGGCCGTGGCATGAACTCAACTGGGCTCATCGTCGGCATGACGCGCGAGCCGAGTCTGGCGATCACCACACACGGTGTGACCTGGCAGAACGGCGCGTTCGTGCAGGATATCGGTGCGATGGCTGGGTTCCAGTCAACGAACCCACAGGACATCAACGATGCCGGTCGGATCGTTGGAACGTCGACGAACACCGTCAACTTCAACAGCACGGCGTTCAGCTGGCAGAGCGGAGCGTTCACAAACCTTGGCGCGCTGTCAGCGGGTGCTGCATCAGCCGCCAATGCACTGAACAACACCGGCACGATCGTCGGGACGAGCAATGGAGGGTTCCCGGTGCGCTGGGTCAACGGCGCGATTCAGTCGCTCACGGTACCAGCAGGTGTCATACAACCGACACCGGTGGACGTGAACGACTCCGGCGACATCATCGGCTGGGGCACATCGACGACCGCAGGTGCACTCTACGCATCCGCGTTCTGGCGAGGCAGCCAGGCGGTGCTGCTGCCGACGTGGCCCGGTGCCACGCAAACGCTGGCTCGAAGCATCAACAACAAGGGGGAGATCGTCGGCGAGGGGAACCTCGTGCCTGGCGGCCCGATGCACGCGCTGATGTGGACGGTTTCGTCGGGAAGTCCACCGCCGACAAACGCTACGCCCGTCGTGACGCTTGCGGCCACGAGCCCGACCACCATCAATGCCGGCAGCGCAGTCACGATGCGAGGAAGCTTCACCGATCCGGACAATGGGCCGTGGTCATACACGTTCCAGTGGCAGGACGGCACCACAACGGGGTCCCGGTCCAAGGCTGGCAGTTTCTCGGCCAGTCATACGTACCGGAGCAAAGGGATCTACAACGTCACACTTAGCGTCACCGATAAGCTGGGCGCGGTCGGGACATCGAACGTGGTGCAAGTCACGGTGCGCTGAACGCGACACAGGCGCGGCAGGGCAGTCTCGGCGGGGCACACGCGGGCAGGTTAGCGCGGGTGTCCCGCCGCCGTTTCGAGCGTCCACGCGAGCGATTCCGAAGCAGTGCATCGACACGCGCCACGGCATTGGTTCATGCCTTCGAAAGGACACGCCCGCGCGGAGTGACCGGCGGCCGTGGTCGAAACTGACGT
Source organism: Gemmatimonadaceae bacterium (assembly GCA_031373905.1). GTDB lineage: Bacteria > Gemmatimonadota > Gemmatimonadetes > Gemmatimonadales > Gemmatimonadaceae > JACMLX01. Next base: position 49,897 of record JANMNM010000276.1, read on the forward strand.
GAGGACGACCGGAGGGACAGGGTTGCCTGCATTCACCACATTGCGCCGCGCGCCGCAACTGACGATGGTGTACCGTTCGGTCCAACGCTCCGCTCACACATGCCCCCTGCCATCCATCCGCGCGACGAAATCATTCAACGGCTGATGCGCGTCATCCGCCGTGTGGGCTACGATGGCGCCTCGATCAGCGCGCTGTCGAAAGCCACTGGACTTGGCAAGTCGAGCCTCTACCATCACTTCCCGAACGGGAAGCATGACATGGCGCGCGCGGTGCTCGAGCACCTTGCGGAGTTTCTGCGCGCGCAACTGTTCGAACCGCTGCGCGGCGCCGGAACGCCGAAGCGGCGAGTCGAGGCGATGATCAGCACGCTCGACGCGTTTTATGCCGAGGGCCACGAATCGTGCGTACTGGCGCAGCTGGTACTGGGGAGTGCACGCGCCGGGTTTCACGCACCGCTCCGCATGATCTTTTCGGAGTGGATCGATGCACTGGCCGATCTGTTGGTTGATGCCGGGATCGCGCGGGCAACGGCGCGGCGCCGTGCGGAAGATGCGGTCGTGCGGATCGAGGGCGCACTGGTGCTGGCCGGCGGTCTTGGTGATGTCGGCGTGTTTGCCCGGACCCTCAAGCAGCTTCCGGCGACGCTGCTCGGCTGAGGGCGCGCGCGCCCCGGGAACCATCCGGCGGTCAGGCGGCTACGTAGTGAACCGAACGATCGGTACACTACCGTCACCCGTGACCGGAGCTCCACATGCCACGCATTCAGCCCATCGATCCCGCCAGTGCCACTCCTGCCGTCGCCGCACAGCTCGACGGCACGCGCAGGTCACTCGGCAGTACGCCGAACATGTTCACCACAGCGGCGCATTCGTCCGCCGCCATCACCGCGCTCAACGGACTCTTCGGTACCCTCGGAAAGGGAACGCTGGGAAGCAAGATCGGCGAGCACATTGCGATTGCCGTTGCCCAGCAGAATGGGTGCGAGTATTGCCTGTCGGCGCACACCGCACTCGGTGGGATGCACGGCATCGCCGCCGCCGACCTCGCGGCGGCCCGGCACGGGCATTCCACGGACCCGAAGACAACCGCAGCCATGGCGTTCGCATTGGCGGTACTGGGCACGCGAGGGCAGGTTGATGACGCCACGGTGGCCAGCGCACGACTTGCTGGCCTCAGGGATGGCGAAATCGTGGAGATTGTCGCGCACGTCGCATTGAATGTGTTCACGAACTACCTGAACAACGTTGTGCAGACTGAGATCGACTTCCCGCGCGTCGCGCTTGAAGTCGCCGCCTGATCGAGTGATTCACGTCAATCGGTGATGCCATGAACCAGCCTCTCGTTCCCCCGTTTACCCTCGATTCGGCGACGGCCAAGGTGCAGGCCGCCGAGAATGCGTGGAACAGTCGCGATCCGCACCGTGTGTCGATGGCGTACACGGAGGATTCCGAGTGGCGCAATCGATCGGAGTTTCTCCGCGGACGAGAGGCGATCCGTGCATTTCTCACGCGCAAGTGGGAACGGGAACTGGAGTATCGCCTGAAGAAGGAGTTGTGGGCATTCACGGAGAATCGCCTGGCTGTTCGCTTTGAGTACGAGTGGCATGACGCGCACGGTCAATGGTGGCGCTCATATGGCAATGAGAACTGGGAGTTCACGCCGGAAGGCCTCATGGCGAGACGGTTTGCCAGTATCAACGACCTCGCGATCCGTGAAGCCGAACGTCGCATACTTGCCCCGGCGCGTGACTGATGACCCTCCATGTGGCAGGCCTGTGGCGCTATCCGGTGAAGACGCTGGCCGGTGAATCGATCAGCGAAGCGATGCTCACCCCGCTCGGCATCCCTGGCGATCGCATCGTGCACGTGGAGGGGCCCGAGGGCGTGCGGACGTCACGCCGGCACTACAAGTTGCTTGGGCTCCGGGGATCGCTCGACGCTGCGGGGCGTCCGACGGTGAATGGATCGCCGTGGGACAGTGCGGACGCACTGGCTGCCGTGCGCGGTGCTGCCGGTGGCGACGCGCGTCTGGTCTCGTTCGACGGTGCGGAGCGATTTGATGTGCTGCCACTCCTCGTGGCGACAGATGGCGCGGTTGCCGAGTTTGGTCGCGATGTTCGTCGGTTGCGCCCGAACATCCTCATTGGTGGTGTGGATGGGATGGCCGAACGGGAGTGGGAAGGGAAGGAGCTGCACATCGGCGACGCGGTGGTCGTGCTGCATTCCCTCCGTGGTCGGTGCCAAATGACGACGGTTGATCCGGATTCGATCACGCGAGACCCCGAAGTGTTGCGTGACATCGGCCGTCGCTTTGGTGGCAAGCTTGCGTTGAACGCGTTCGTGGCGACGCCCGGCACGGTCCGCGTGGGGGATGCAGTGAGCCTGATGGTGCCGGGGTAGCGTTGCGGTCGTCGTGGAGCGCTTGAGATATGCAGCGCTGACGCCCGCGGGAACCACGTGGGCTCGAGGCCGACGGCACGCGTTGCACACGCGTTGCACAGGCGTTGCACAGGCGGTGCGGCCGCGTTGACGCACCGCGAAGTAGCCTTTACACCGCAGCGCGCTCGGCGCTGATTGCGTGCATCCGGCGCCGCAGTACAAGGCGACTCGAATACTCGTTCGATGGCTGAGCGCCCTCCAGCATTTTTTGGCAGCCGACGCATCACTCGTCCGGGAGCTTGTTCACGATGGCGGCCTCAGCACGGTGCTGAAGGATGGTGGAATTATCGTGATCGCAGGTGCAACGTGTCCGCAGCGTTGGCGACACCGATCAGACGGGCAGAGAAGGGCTGATTGCATCCCCAGCGACCTTTCGACTGGCTTGTGTGCGTTTCGTGTGGCGAAAACCTGCGTGAGTCCGAACGCGCTCGCTCGGTGGCAGTCGATTGATTCACCTCTCGCGGTGTCAAGCCAGATGATGCAACAGATCCGCTTCGACGATGGCGCCGCCTACGAGCGCTTCATGGGGCAGTGGAGCCAGCTCGTCGGCGACAAGTTCCTCGAGTGGATCGCTCCACCGCCGGGCTTGCGATGGCTTGATGTCGGTTGCGGCAACGGTGCGTTCACGGAACGCCTCTGCGAGCGATGTGCGCCGAAGTCGATCGCGGGGATCGATCCTTCTGAAGCACAGCTTGCCTTCGCGCGCGCACGACCGGCGTTGTTCGGGGCCGATCTTCGCACGGCAGATGCGATGGCGCTGCCGTTTCCTGACAACATGTTCGATGCGGCCGTCATGCCACTCGTGATCTTCTTCGTTCCCGATCCGGCAACGGGCGTGTCTGAAATGGTTCGAGTGGTGCGACCAGGTGGCGTCGTCGCCGCGTACGGTTGGGATATGGAGGGCGGTGGCTTTCCGTACGCGGCGCTGCATGATGCCATGCGCGCGAGCGGCATGGTGGTGCCGGCACCGCCAAACCCGGAGGCGTCCGGTCGTGATGCACTTATGACGTACTGGACGCACGCCGGTTTGGAGATCGTCCAGGCCCGGACGATCAGCGTCCAGCGAACGTTCGAAGGCTTCGATGACTACTGGGCGACAATTCTCTGCGGCCCGAGCGTCGGTGCTTCGCTCGTGGCGGCGGCGCGAGAGGAGATCGCGCTGATCAGGAAGGAGATTCAGCTCAGGCTCTTCGCCGACACTGCAGGCCGGATCACGGTCGCCGCACGCGCAAACGCAGTGACCGGTCGAGTGCCCCGCGGACTGACGGCGTGATGACCGCACCAGAGCACGGAGCCGCCGGCTTCAACTCTGCATTCGCTTTTGTCAGGCCGTCGGACTCCCGGCTGCCGCTACCCGTATTTTGAAGGCTGCCGTGGATGGCTGCGTCGCCTGCGCGCTCTTGCCGTGAGCGCAGGGTGAAGGCCATCTTCAGGCGTCGGTGTTTGCGCTGGCGCCGAGCGTCAGCACGTCGTGTCACACCAGGCCTTCAACACCCTCCACGGATCGCAAGTGCTGCCACCAGGCCAGATCGCACGAGCGGACTTTCCCCGATTCGGCCTCACGCAGTACGCGAACCGTTTTCCGGCTCGACCGAGTGACCGTTCACTCTCGGTCACGGTGCCCGCCGCGGAATCGCTCATCCTGAGCGACGCGCTGAGCGGCCTTCCGCGCATCACAGTCCAGTCTGACTTTCACTGCGTCACGACCTGGTCGCACCTTGGTGTCACGTGGGGCGGCGTCAGGTTTTCCGAGTTCTATCGCGAACGCGTGACATCGCTCGCGCACAGGTCGACGGACGTCGTTGGTGTGATCTTGCGCGCACAGGACGGCTATCGCACGACGATGCTGCTGGATGACCTGCTGGCGGACGATGTTCTCCTTGCCGACGAGATGAACGGCCTGCCCCTGTCCGTCGACCACGGTGCCCCATTGCGACTCATTGCGCCGCAGCACTACGGGTACAAGAACCTGAAGCACCTCGCCACGCTCGAGTTCTGTGACACGATGCCTGTCGTCAAGCATGGCGCGCTCGCGTTCCTCGATCATCCGCGCGCACGCGTGGCGCTGGAAGAGCGTGGGCGCTGGTTTCCCGGGTGGCTGCTGCGTCGCGTCTATCGTCCCCTCATTCATCGGACAGTGGCGATATTCCGGCAAGCTTCAGTCACGCAGGGACTGCGACAGCAGCACCCGCGATGAAGCCTGCCCTCGCGAGCGGCTGACATGCTGCGCGCGGAAGGGGGAGCCGATCCGCCAACGCCAGCTAGAAGATCTGCCTGAGCTGTGCGAACCAACCGAAGACGTGACGCCGCGCTGTCCCCGGCGCGAAGACGCTCGGCAACGGCGGAGTGGTGACGAAGCTGACGGCAAGCGCCCACTCCACGTCCTGACGTGTCGACGGCGTGGGCGGCGTGCCAAACAGACATCCGGTGTACAGGCCGTGGAATCGCATGGCGTCTTCTGGGGTGTTCGCACCCGTCGGGACGAATTCACCGGTGCGAAAGGTCACGCTCTGGCTCACTTCGTCCCACCAACCCTCGATGGTCTCGTTCTACAGGCTGCCGCGAAACGAGCAGTCGGACTGGATTGCACCGAGCTTGAGTCCCGTCTCGACTCCTTTGATGTTCGCACTCCACGAACACAGTGGAAACGACATCAGATCTCCTGTTGACCAGATATCATAAGAGAAAATTCAGCGAATGGGTTGTCACCGCCACCACCCCTACGCCGGCACCTCCTCCGTCGCCGGCGTCGGCTGCATCGCCGACCGCAGCATCAGCACCGCCGCGTACAGCACCACCACAATCACCACCCAGCGAAGCACCGTCAGCGGCAGCGACTTCACGATAAATGCCGCTATCGGAACTCCGATCAGCGCGCCAATCGCCAGTCCAAGCGCTATCGGTGGCGAGTAGGCACCGCTCTTGATGAATCGGATGCTCGCAACTGGCATCAGGAACGCACACGACCCCATCATGATCGGGAACGCCGCCGAAGGGTCCATGCCGAGGAGACTGATGAGCGCCATGCACGGTGCGTAGAGCCCGATGCCGAGCGTCATCATCGCGCCGAGCACGAAATTCCCGATCACGCCCGCTACGAGACGTCCGCCCTCAAGTCCGAGTGCAGTGCCGCCGACCGGGAACAACTGCAACTGACTCATCAACATCGCCGCGGCCGCGCCGAGCAGCGCAATGCCCATACCGATTTGCACCGTACGTCGTGTGAAGCCGGACACCAGTCCAGCACCGAACCACGCGCCGACCACGGCGCTGCCGATGAGCAGCACCAGCGTCTTCGGGTCCACCTTGATCACGGCGATGAAGATGAACGATTGAATGATTGCGCCCAGCGCGTGGCCAACGTTCAGTGTCCCGGGAAAGAGTTCGTCAGGGAGCATCTTTCTGAACTTGAACACTGCTGTCGTCGTGGCGAACGAGCCAATGCCCAGCGTGTCAAAGAAGTTGGTTACGAAACCAAGCGCCACCTGAAACAGCGAAGGAATCGGGAACGGCTTTCCAGCGAGGCTGGCACGACGCAACGATGAAACGAGAACGCCAAGAAATGTCAGCGCGAACCCGGCCAGTGCGAGGAAGATTCCGGTTACAGCAGTCATGTCTCTCGTCGATTCAGTAGGTGGTGTCAGCCGATCGTGAACACAGGGTCGCCAAGCACATCCATCCGCGGCGTCACGCCAAGCCCGGGCGCCGTGGATGCGGACATTCTTCCGTTCGCGCGTTGCGGTGCGCCCGTCGCGGTACTCACCGTGACGTAGCTGTTGAAGTCAGTCGTGGAGAAAAGCAGTTCCGGCGGCGTGCTGTGGGCCAGATGGGCAATCGCAGCGGTGATGATGTCGCCGCCCCACGAATCCTCGATCGTCATCGCAATCCCCAGCGAGAGACAGAGGTCGCGGATCTGACGCGCACGAGTCAGCCCACCGACCTTGGAGATCTTGAGATTGATGACGTCCATCGCCTGATCATGATGACCTCGGAGGACCATCATGATGTCGTCGATCACTTCATCGAGCACGAACGGACGATCCGTGTGGCGTCGTACTGCAAGACATTCCTCGTAGCGCAGGCAGGGCTGTTCGATATACACATCCACGCCACGCACTGCGTCCGCGACACGGATTGCCTGGTGCTGGGTCCAGCCGGTATTGGCATCGGCGATGAGCACGTCGCCAGTGTGTAACTGCGCGGCGGCAGCCTTGATGCGTTCGATGTCGGTATCAGGGTCACCACCAACCTTGAGCTGGAACTTCGTATAGCCCTCGGCGCGATACGCGCCGACCTTGGCCGCCATTCGCTCAGGCGTGTCCTGCGAGATGGCGCGGTAGAGCGCCACATCATCACCCACGCGGCCGCCAAGCAGCGTGGCGACGGACTGTCCTGTGGCCTGGCCGAGAATGTCCCAGCACGCCATGTCGATGGCTGTCTTCACATACGGGTGGCCACGCAACAACTGATCCATGCGCCGGTTGATGCTCGACAGCTCGGTGGGGTCGTGGCCAAGCAGGTTCGGCGCCAGCTCGGCGATCCCGGTCCGTGCGCCGGCCGCGTAGGCCGGCAGGTATGCGGGTCCGAGCGGGCACACCTCGCCATACCCTGTGACACCCGCATCGGTCTGGATCGCGACGATCGTGGAATCGAAGACATCGACTGAGTTGCCGCCCGACCACTTGTAGCTGCCTTCATGCAGCGGCAGTTCGACACGGTACGCCTTGATTCCAGTGATCTTCATTCAGTCTCCCGAAAGTGCCACCCCACGGACGGTAACCGGCGGAGTATGTCGCGTGCGCACGGCACGCGCAATACAGCGCTGCGGGCAGGTGCACGGTCACCGCACGTCGTCAACCGGTGTTCGTGCAATCGGCGGCGGGCCACGTCCCGCTCACAGCCCGGGCGGCGTGGCATCCTCACCCATACCGGCGCTGTGAAGGCCAAACGGCCGACCGATCGCCCGCATCTCGGCCTCCGCATCAGTGAGCATGGGCTTCAGCGTGGGCATCAGTACCCGCTGCATCAGTGCACTGCCCAGCAGTTGCCGAAGCGCCGATATCATGCCCAGGACGCCGGGCACGTACACTCGGCGTCGCCGGCGGCGGCACCCGTCCACGAACGCGTCAACGCACCGGTCAACGGTTGTCACGACACCGAACGGATACGGCAGGCGCGACAATGTCCGCCGGAAACTCGCGAGATCGTCCTGCGCGTCGCGTACCATGTCCGTATTGACCCACAGCATGTGTGCGCTGCCGACATCCACCTCGTGAGGGATCATTTCGAGCCGCAATACGTTCGCGAACTGTTCGACGGCCGCCTTCGAGGTGGCATAGGCTGACATCCCTGGCATCGGGCTGAACGCCGCCGCTGATGAGACGATCAGCACGTAGCCCTTGCTGGCAATCAGGTACGGCAGCGCCGCCTTCACGGTCCGGACTGTGCCGAGCACGTTCACGTTGATGACGCGCGCCATCGCTTCCACGTCCGCGACAGAGACCGTGCCGAAATTTGCGATGCCGGCGTTCGTGACCACGATGTCCAGTTGGCCGAAATGTTCATGTGCGGCAGTGACGGCGGTATCGAGCGCTGCCTGGTCCGTGACATCGGCGTGCCACCATGCGGCGGCATCACCCAGCTCCGTGGCAAGTTCCTGCAGCAGGGGTGCCTCGAGCCCGATCAAGGCAACGCGTGCACCTTCGCGCACCATCTGACGGGCAAGTGCTGCGCCGATTCCGCGCGCCGCCCCCGTGATCAGCACCACGTGGTCACGCATGCAGGTTTGCCTCGATCGGGATCGTCACGGGCTGAAAATCACGTCGCATTCGGGGAGTTCCTCGAGAAACCCTGCGCCGAAGGCGCTTGAAGGCGTGTGGTAGCCTGCCTGAGGCGGCGCATCAAGCACACGCCTGGCACTCTCCACTGCGGACATCGCGGTGAGCCGATACCCTTCCGGCGTTTCTGCCGTTCCCGCTCGCGTGCGACCGTCCGCATGGGTGACGCGACCCCAGATGTGCATGCGTGCCGACGTGCGCACGGACTCGCTCGGTCCGCTGACGTGCGAGTCGATCTGCCACTCGATGATACGTTGCACGAAGGGGATCGCGATGATCGGACCCATCAGTCGCATGACCTTCATCGCACGCATGGCGCTCGGCGGCGCCGCCAGGTACGTGTGGATGTCCGGGATCTTCGTGGACCAGAACGCCGTGGACACATCCCCCCACGGGATCGTCACCGCGTGACGCGTCCGGTCGCGGAACTGAATGGCCTGCGTCTTCCAGCCCGTCGGGACGCGTGTAATTCGGCCGCCTTGCCGGATCGCCCCACCTTGTGGAGAGCCGAGCACCATCGTCTTGAGCGTGCCGCGACTGAAGCCACCGCCTCCCGCGAATGCCAGCTCGAGGAGCCGCGATCCCGGCAGTGCTTGTGCGAGGCGTGCGGCGAGACAGTCGGTCGGCACGACGTCGAATCCGACACCTGGCATGATCACGATGCCTTTCGCCTGCGCTGCGGCGTGCTGACTCTTGCACGCCTCGAAGACGGCGATCTCGCCTGTGATATCCAGGTAGTGTGTCCCCGCCCAAAGGCAGGCGCGGAGCATCTGCGCACTCGTGCGGAAGAAGGGACCGGCGCAGTGCAGGACCACCGTCACACCGGTCAGCATTGCCTGCATTGCGGCGTCATCGTCGAGCGCCGCCACACGCGTCGTCAATCCGGACGACGCGGCGAGGCCGGCCAGTGATTCCGCCCGACGCCCGCCGAGGATGGGTCGGAGACCCCGGCGGAGGCACTCCTCGACGATCAACTGACCGGTGTAGCCGTTCGCGCCGTAGACGAGGAGCATGGCAGGGGGCAGGAGGGAGGGGGCGCCAGCCGACGGAGTGTAACATGCTGGCACCGCCCTGTGCCGTGGTATGATATTCGACACACGGGGAGGAACGGAATTGACGGCGCACACACGACTGGTGATCATCGGCGGCGGATTCTCGGGAATCGGCCTGGCGATCGCGCTGCGCAGGAGCGGGTTCGACGACTTCGTCATCCTCGAGCGCGCGGCGGAGGCTGGCGGTACGTGGCGCGACAACACCTATCCGGGGTGCGCATGCGACGTGCAATCGTCGCTCTATTCCTTTTCGTTCGCGCCAAACCCGGGGTGGAGCCGGACGTTTTCGCCGCAGGCTGAGATCTGGGCCTACCTGCGACGGTGTGTCGCGCAGTTCGATATCGAGCGGCACTTCGCCTACTCGCAGGACGTGCTGGGCGCGGCATGGGATGAGCGTGCGCAGCAATGGACCGTCTCCACCGCCACCGACCAATGGACCTGTTGCGCGCTGGTGATGGCGAGTGGCCCGTTGAGCGACCCTTTGCTGCCATCGATCCCAGGGCTGGGCTCGTTCAGCGGACCGATGTTCCATTCGTCGCAGTGGGATCACACCATCGACCTGCGCGGAAAGCGGGTTGCCGTGATCGGAACCGGCGCGTCGGCTGTCCAGTTCGTGCCGCAGATCCAACCGAAGGTCGGACAGCTCGACCTGTTTCAGCGTACGCCACCGTGGATCCTGCCGCGTCGCGACGCCGCGGTGCCAGAGTGGCGCAAGCGCCTGTTCGCGCGCGTGCCCGCGGCTCAGCGCATCGAGCGCGCTGCAGTCTACATGTTGCGCGAGCTGCTGCACGCTCCGTTCAGGCACCGCACTGCCGCGCGGGCCGTTGAGTGGTATGCACGTCAGTTCCTTGCGCAGCAGGTTGCGGACCCGGCGCTGCGCGCCACGCTGACGCCGCGATATCACATCGGTTGCAAGCGTATCCTGATCTCCGACGATTACCTGCCGGCGTTGCAGCGCGCCAACGTGTCAGTGATCACGGAGTCGATCGCGTCGATCACGGAGGACGCCGTGATGACGGCCGATGGCGTGCGTCATCCCGCGGAGGTGCTCGTACTCAGTACCGGATTCCGCCCCACCGACCCACCGCTCGCGCCGCATGTCATCGGGCGCGGAGCGCAGTCACTCGCCCAGCGCTGGGGCGGCAGTCCGATTGCGTACATGGGTACGACACATGCCGGATTTCCGAACTTCTTCACACTGCTAGGACCGAACACCGCGCTGGGGCACTCCTCCGTGATGCTGATGGTCGAGGCGCAGATCGCGCATGTGCTGGGCGTGCTGGCACTGCTGCGCGAGCGCGGTGCGGTAGCGGCGGAACCGGATGCGACAGCCCAGCGCGCGTACTGCGAGCGCATTGATTCGCGTCTCGCGACGACGGCATGGAACACCGGTGGCTGTCGCAGCTGGTATTTGGACCGCACTGGCCGGAATTCCACCCTCTGGCCTGATGGCGTTGGCAGGTTCCGGCGAACGGTGTCGCGGGTCATCGAGGTGGACTATCTCCTCGAGATGGAGCGCGGGAACGCGATCAGCGGCGCTGTCCATGTCTGACGGCCTGACGAACGACACCATCCCGCTTGCCAATCGCATCGAGGGACGATTGGCGCGAGCGCTGCGCCATGTGCCGGGCGTGTGGTTACTGCGCGCGATTGGCGAGCGGCCGCGAGTTATCGATGGCCTGACGCTTGATCCGCACGTGCAGTTCATTCTCGCGATGCAGCGCCGGAAGGCCGCGACGCTGATGAGCGGCCTGACGCCGGACGAGGCGAGGCGGAAGAACCGGCTGGAGATCCGTGCGGTGACAGTGGGTGCCGGTGTGGCACCCACACCCGTGCACACGGTGCGCTCGCTGACCGTTCCGGGAGCCGCCGGACCACTCGTTGCGCGGCACTACGTACCCACGCCGACGTCGGATGCGACAGCGCCGGCACTGCTCGTCTATTTCCACGGCGGCGGATTTGTGATCGGCGATCCCGATACGCATGACGAGGCGTGTCGAATGCTGTGCCACTTCGCCGGCATGCACGTGCTGAGCGTGGAATACCGACTGGCACCGGAGTTCCCGTTTCCGGCTGCGCTTGACGACTGTCACGCCACCGTGCGCTGGGCACACGCGCATGCGGCGGAGCTTGGCGCTGACCAATCGCGCGTGTGCGTGGGTGGTGACAGTGCCGGGGCTAATCTGGCAATTGGCGTCGCACATGCCATGGCGGCTGACCACACGCCTGTGGCCGCGCAGCTGCTGATCTATCCGGCGACCGACTTCACGTCTGCCGGCGCATCGAAAACGCTGTTCAATTCAGGGTATATCCTCACCCTGGATGATATCATCGAGTTCGAGCGTCTGTATGTCGGTCATGACCGGCGGCTGCGCACGGACCCGCGTGTGTCGCCCGCATTCTCGCCAACGCTCGCGGCATCACCGCCAACATACATCGTCACATGCGGATTTGACCCGCTGCGTGATGAAGGTGAGGCGTATGCCGCAGCATTGCAGGGGAGCGGGGTGAAAACCCTGCGGTGGCGTGAGTCGACGCTGACCCACGGCTTCCTGCACCTGACGACAATCGTTCCATCAGCGCGGGGCGCGGTGATTGACATGGCGCGACGTTTCCGGGCGCTCCTGGACGACAGCGTGTCCGCAGCAGGAATGCCTTAGCGCGTCAGTCATCGACGGAACGGCAGCCCTGCCGTACCCCAGCTACTTGATACCCTGCGCCAACGCGGTCGCCGTCTGGATATCGGTGAGGTGCGCCTGGTATTCGGGACGACTTGTCTTCAGCTCGGCGTCCCGCGCGCGCAGGAACGCCTGCCACGCCAGCTTCGTCGCGCCGGCATCGCCCCGCTTTGCCGCGGTGCGTGCCTTGAGCGAAAGGCCAAGCAGGTGCGTCGGTGCCTGGGTCAGAATCGTATCCGCCTGCGCGGCGGCGATGTCGAGGTGGCCCGTTTCCGACGCAACACGACCGTAATCGTAGCGTGCGTCGAGATCGAGATCCGCCCCCAGCATCTCGAAACTTGCCATCGCCATCGGCGCAAAGAACTCCGTGCTGTCCTTCATGCCTGCTTCCGAATAGCGCATGATGCGATCGTAGAGTCGGCTCGCGCGCTCGCGTGGCGACATGTTGGTGATGTAAGGCGCGCCAGGTTCAGTGGCGGCCGCAGTCGCGCTGGCGCCAGCGATTGCCCCCCCGCCTGGATCGGCTGCCGGCGCGGGGCTGTCGCCACGTCCGAGCAGATATGCGCCGGCTGCTACCACAAAGAGCGCGGCGATACCCCACGGCACGTATTGCGCGCGCCGATCCATTCCGGACGCCTGGTTCGTGAGGCGCGTAGTGGCAGATTGGACACGTGCTCCAGCTGCGGTCGTTCCGCACTTGCTGCAGAAGCGCGCACCAGCCTGCAGCGTTTGTCCGCAACTCCTGCACGCACCAGCTCCAAGGCTCGTGCCACACTGGCTGCAGTATGCGCCAGCCCCCGCAGCTCCAC
>JANMNM010000298.1:0-3914 GCA_031373905.1 Gemmatimonadaceae bacterium
GACGAAGAGGCGATCGTGATCTTCGGGCGCAATCTCGAGCAGTTGCTGTTGTCGGCGCCCGCGGGCGAGAAGAGCGTGCTTGGCCTCGACCCCGGGTTCCGGTCTGGCGTCAAGGTTGCGCTCGTCAGCCGCACCGGGGCGCTGCAGCACACCGATACGTTGTATCTGCATCAGGAAGATCGATTCGCGACGACGATCAGGGCGATCGTCACCCGCTTCGCGCCTGAGCTGATCGCGATCGGCAACGGCACCGCGTCGCGCGAGACCGAGACGCTGGTTCGCGCGACGCTCCGCGAGCTGGCGCCACCGGTACCGACCGTCGTCGTCGTGAGCGAGGCGGGCGCCTCGGTCTACTCGGCAAGTGACGTTGCGCGCGAGGAGTTTCCTGACCTCGACGTTTCGATCCGCGGTGCCGTTTCGATCGCGCGTCGCTTGCAGGATCCCCTGGCCGAGCTGGTCAAGATCGACCCCAAATCGATCGGTGTCGGGCAGTACCAGCATGATGTCAACCAGCCGAAGCTCCGGCAGCGGCTGGATGATATCGTCGAGAGCTGCGTGAACCGGGTTGGTGTTGAAGTGAACACCGCATCTGCGCAGCTGTTGGCGTACGTCTCCGGCGTGGGGCCGGCGCTCGCACAATCGATCGTCGCGACGCGCGATGCGAAGGGCGGCTTCACCGCGCGAAAGGATCTGCAGGACGTGCCGCGGCTTGGCGCGAAGGCATTCGAGCAGGCCGGCGGTTTTCTACGCGTGCGCGGCGGCAAGCATCCACTGGATGCCAGCGCGGTACATCCGGAGCGGTATGCACTGGTGGCACGGATCGCGAAGGATCGCGGCGTGTCGCTGCAGGAGCTGGTTGGCAACGAAGCGCTGCTCTCGACCCTCGAGCTGGCCCAGTACGTCTCCGATGACGTCGGGCTGCCGACGCTGCGCGACATCGTTGCCGAATTGCGCAAGCCAGGGCGTGATCCCCGTGAGAGCTTCGTGCCTCCCGCCTTCCGCGATGATGTCACGGAGCCAAAGCACCTGACGACAGGGATGGTGCTGGAAGGCGTCGTCACGAACATCGTTGCATTCGGCGCTTTCGTCGACGTCGGCGTGCACCAAGACGGGTTGGTTCACGTGAGCCAACTGGCCGACCGCTTCGTGAAGGACCCGAATGACGTGGTGCAGGTTGGGCAACGCGTGACGGTCACCGTGCAGTCGATCGACCTGGCACGAAACCGGATTGCGCTGACGATGAAGACGGCGGAGCGGCCACGCACTGGCGGAGCGCCAGGTGCCGCGGCATCCGGCACCGCGACACCAGGTCAGAGAACGCAGAATCCTGCGCCGTCGCGACCGCCCGCGCCCGCGCCGGTTCAGCCCGGCAAGGGTTGGGTCGCTCCGAACGGAATCCGCTTCAAGTAGCTGGGAGCGGCAGCCGTGCTGCCACGTCTGGTGACGGGGGATTATCCTCTATCGTCCCTGCCAGACGGTCCAGCGCATGGGCTTCCTGTCCGAGCCACGACACTCCCGAATCCCTTTCAGTCACCGTATGCACCTCCCGAAACAGAGTGGCTGGCTGCGCCAGAGCGCCTGCGCGGCGTTGCTGCTTGGCGCGCTGCCACTTGCCGCGATCGCACAGGTCCGGCGGCCGGCCCCGACAACACCATCAGCGCCAGGGAACAAGGCGTCACGCACGGTCCCGAAGCAGCGCACGGAGTTCTTCATCGGCGGGAGCTTCACCACGCTCGATACGGCGAACGCGACGGACGGCAAGATACCAATGCTGCTGGTCGGCTATCGTAGACAGTTCCGGCCGGAGTGGCTGTTCCTCGGCGGGTCGCTCGAGGTGGGGCGCACCGCGATTGACGGACAGTTCTTTCCGTACGAGAAGCGTCGCGCGGGCGACTCGGTGCAGTTCGTGGCGGTGGATGGTTCTGCGAGCATGATCGCGGGACGCTTCACGGCCGATGCCATGTTCCCGATCGGGGACGAGAAGCGATTCTTCGCCGGTGGTGGTGTGAATGCCGGTCTCTACGCAGTCCTGCCGTCGCCCGCGAACGGCGAGGGCAGTGGTTTGTTCGTCGCCCCGACCTTCGGCGCATCGCTCATTGGCCGCGCTGACCTCACGAAGCGGTTCGGTGCCACAGCGAGTCTCGGTTACACGCAGTTCAGCGGATTCGATCGTGCGAAGATCCGGACGAGCGATCCGCTGCTGGAGGATCCCGTATTCCCCACGCCATTCGCGCCGGTACCCGCTGCAGCGAAGAGTTTTGGTGGTATCCAGTTCGCGGTCGCACTGACCTACAGACTTGGCGTGACGACGGCACCACGGAGCACACGATGAACATGCGCACCTCCATCCTTGCGGTTGGCGCACTGGCACTCCTCACGGCCTGTGCTGATGACGGAACCGTCACACCGCAGGGCGGCATTGGTTTCGAGGCACCGTTCGCCGCCGTGAGCGCCGTGCGGACGCCGACGATCGTTGCGCGTGCGTTCGGACGAACGGTGAACAACGCCGCGGTGGTTGATTCGATCGTCGGCGAGATCCCGTTGCTGAAGCAGCTCGACGGCCGGTCGCGCTACCAGTTCTATCTCGTCAACGGGATCGACTCGAGCGCGACGCCGATCTCACACCGGCAGTGGAGCGTCCGCACCGACAGCCTGCTGGACGTCAACGGTGGCTTGAGCACGAAAACCGACACCGCAAGGATCACGGGCCTGAAAGATTTCTGGCGTGGTGGATTCTTCTCCACCAAGTTGCGCTTCGCTGTTCCGTTGTCGATTGCTGACTCGGTCCACCAGCGCGCCGGCTGGCTGGTGCTCACGATTCAGGCCGACAGCACGCGGCCGGCGTTCAACGACAGCACGCCGCGGCCACTGTTCATCCGCTTCCGGAACCAGAACGGCACGGTGACGCGTGAGGATGACACCGTGCCGCCAGATACGCTGCGCGGAGCATTTGGTGACTTCCTCAGTCCCGCGCGGCAAACGAGGTTCGTCGCCAGCGGCGCCGGTTCGCTGTTGTTCTGGGATGTGCTGAAGAATGGCCGACCGGCAATGCGCGTCGACGTGACGGGCCTGAAGAAGCCGCCACGCGGCTACTACTACCAGACCTACATCATCGACAGCCTGTCGGGCAATGCCTTTGCCTGGGGCACCGGCTCCGATGTCGCCGGCAAGGCGCTTGGCGGTGCGGACTTCGGCGCCGACAGCATCATCCCGACGTTTCGTGCGGTGCAGGGGTCTGGCGATGTCATTGGTGCCGCGGAGAACTATTCGCGGGTCGACATCATCCTCGAGCCGAAGGGTGCCGCACCCACGCTGGGGAGCGCGCTGTCGATCTACAGTGTCATGTCGGTGCTTCGCGCGAACATTCCGGATTCACTTCGCGTCAAGCGTTCAGCGCTCGGGACGCTGGTTGCCGTCGTGACGAAGGGCACGCTGGGTGGGCCACCCGCGCCGAACGTTGGCGTGGCCGCGCAGGCGGCGGGCCTGAACTTCAACACGCTGCTCGGCACCAAGAACACCGATAGCACCGGGAGGGCGACGTTCACCGGCGTTCCTCTCGGCGAGACGCGAGTGCTTGCCATTCCCTTCGGTGGCGCGGTCGTCGAGGGCCGCGGCACGGTCACGGCCGGTCAGGTCACCACGGTGCGCCTGGTGGTGCCGTAGCACAGCGCGTGGCGCTCGCGTGACCCGGCGTGTCATCGCCGGGTCACGCGATGTCAGCCCTCCCTGAGCGCTGCCATCGGCGTTTCCCGGAAGACTTCGCGGCCGGTGAGCACACCCACGAGTATCGTGATGGCGAGCAGCAGCGCGGCGATGGCGAGCGCGGGCCCCCACGCCATCACGAACGGCACCTTGAAGCTGAATCTCGAGAGTGCCCACGCACCGCCGATGCCCAGCAGCATGCCCGCCAATGC
>JANMNM010000319.1:0-3833 GCA_031373905.1 Gemmatimonadaceae bacterium
GAAACTGGCGGGTGTGGCACCACTGAGTCGCGATTCGGGCACGCTGCGTGGTCGACGATTTGTCCAGGGCGGCCGCGCGCCCGTGCGTGCGGTGCTCTACATGGCCGCCCTCGTCGCCACGCGTCACAATCCGGTGATCAAAACGTTCTATCTGCGCCTCTTCGCTGCTGGCAAACCGAAGAAGCTCGCGCTCGTCGCCTGCATGCGGAAACTCTTGGCGCTCCTCAATGTCATGGTCCGCACCGCCACGCATTGGAATCCAGATTTTGCAGCAGTGCACGCCGCGAGCGCTTGACTTTCAAGACAGTTGCTAACACCAGCATTGCCTGCGGAGTGCCCGCACCGAAGGTACTCCTGCTCACCGCGACTTCTGGCACTCCGGCTGGCACATGCAGATGTTAGCTGGCACGCGCCAGAACACTGACCTCTTTCGCGAGCCGAGGCCCCAGCTTGTCCTGCTCGACGTCCAGATCGTACCGACTCTGCAAGTTCAGCCAGAACTGCGCGGACGTGCCGAAGTAGCGCCCCAATCGGAGCGCCGTGTCCGCCGTCACGGCGCGGGCGCCGTGCACAATCTCGTTGATCCGGCGCGGCGACACGCTGAGGTCCTGCGCGAGTCGATACTGTGACAGCCCCAGCGGCGCGAGGAACTCCGTCATGAGAATATCGCCGGGATGAACGGGCGCCAATTTGCGAGCCATAGGTCTGTCGCCTCAGTGATAGTCGACGATCTCGACGTCATGCGCGGTCCCGTCGCGCCACACGAAGCAGATGCGCCATTGGTCGTTCACGCGGATACTGTACTGCCCCGCCCGGTCGCCTCGCAGTTTCTCCAGACGATTCCCGGGCGGCACGCGCAAGTCGTCAATGCTCACGGCGGCATCGAGCAGCCGCAGCTTCTTGAGCATGCTCGTCAGGAGCTCGGCCGGGAACCGCCGTACCCGCTCTCGCAGAAACAGTCGTTCCGTGTCGCGATCCCGGAAGCTGACGATCATGCCAGAACAATACCGTGTGGCGTTATTACCGTCAAGCGTTACGAACCAGGGTTGTCGCCTCTACCACTGATGCCTGAGTGTCAGCTAACGAGGCTGTAGAAAAACTCCCGATACGGGCCGAGTTGCGGAACGAAACTTGAAGTGACAATTGGAGTCTGGCCTCTGGAATGTGCCCCGTTGTCTCCTCGTTGTCGAGCGCCGCACTATGGCCCGCTACAAGCCCCTCGATACCAACCCGCAGTTCGTGGCGATCGACCTGGCCCGACAGCTCCTTCCGGGCACATTCGAGTACGCGCTGAATCACCTGCTTGATCACGAGGTCGATCTGGCGCACTTCGATGCCAGGTTCCGGAACGACACGACCGGCGCGCCCGCGTATGCGCCGGCCATGTTGCTCAAGGTGGTGCTGTTCGCGTACTCGCAGGGCATCGTCCGCAGTCGGGCGATCGAGCGGGTGTGCCAAGAGCACGTGACGTTCATGGCGCTCTGCGGGATGACCGCCCCGCACTTCACCACCATCGCGCACTTCGTGAGTACGCTCCGCGATGACATTGCCCAGGTCTTCGCGGCCGTGCTGGCGGTGTGCGACCAGCAGGGGCTCATCGGGCGCGAGATGTTCGCGATTGATGGCGTGAAACTGCCGAGCAACGCGTCGAAGCACCGGAGCGGGACGCGCGCCGAGTTCACGCAGCGGGCCGAGAAGTTGGAGGCGGCGGCCAAGATCATGCTCGATCGGCACCGCGCGGCGGACGCGCTGGAGTTGGAGCCCGATGTCGCGGCCAAGACCACGGCACGGGTCGCACGCCTGCGGCGCGATGCGCAGCAGCTCCGCGACTGGCTGGCGACCCATCCGACGGACCGCCGCGGTCCGACCGGTGGGCTGCGCAAAAGCAATCGCACGGACAACGAGAGTGCGAAGATGGCGACGGAGAAAGGCGTCATTCAAGGCTATACCGGCGTCGCGACCGTGGATGCCAAGCATCAGATCATTGTCGACGCGCAGGCGCACGGCACGGGGTCCGAACAGGAGCTACTCCTACCGGTCGTCGACGCGCTCGTGGCACTCCGCACCAGCGACACGCTGCTCACCGCCGATGCGGGCTACCATAGCGAAGCGAATCTTGCGGCGCTCGCGGCACGGGAGGTGACGGCACTCATCGCCGATCCGGACATGCGGCAGCGCGACGAACGGTTCGCAGATCGCGCGCACCACACGCAGGCGCCGCATCCGCTGCATGACAAATCACGCCCGGCGCCGTCGTCGTCGTCCGTGTTTACGCCGAGTGATTTCATATATGATTCCGAGGCCCGCACCTGTCTGTGTCCGGCGGGAAAGTCGCTGTATCGGAAAGGCGCCAGCAACGTGACGAACGGGTATGTGGGAGAACATTTCCGCGGCGCGAAACGTGATTGCGTGCCGTGTGCGCTGCGCGCACAGTGTCTGCGTACGCCTGAGACGACGGAGGTACGGAACGTTGCCTTCTTGCGCGGGCGGGTGCCACCCGAGACAGCACCGGCGCCGAAAGACACGCACACGACGCGCATGCAGCAGCGGCTCGATTCCCCGGCGGGGCGCGCGCAGTACGGGCGACGATTCGCCACCGTCGAGCCCGTGTTCGCGAACATCCGCTTCAACAAGCGACTGGATCGCTTCACGCTCCGCGGCCGGACGAAAGTGAACGGCCAGTGGCTGTTGTTCTGTCTGGTGCACAACATCGAAAAGCTCACCCACGCGGGGTATGCGGCGTAAATCAGACGCCGGGTGGCATCCGCGCAGTCCCAAATGATCGGCTCACGGCGGAAATCTGCCGAAAAGAAGTGTTCACCAATGCCCAATTTGTTCGCGCGGCATATTTGCGCGACGCGGGGCCTTCACGCGAGGTGCGTTGAGGCTTTTTCTACACCCTCAACGACTTGGGATTCTGCTGCACGGCGACCGCACAAAAGGTGCGTCTGATCACAATACCCCGGTCGCCGTGGCCGCAGCAAGCCCCGGTTATGCCGCCCGCGACTTGGTGCGCGTCGTCACCCGCACTTCGACACCAGCCTTCCCGAGCAGCTTGATCAGCATGTCAATACTGAACCGGTCGATGCGCCCCCGCGTGAGATCATTCACCCGGGGCTGCGAGACCCCGAGCAACCGCGCGGCCTGCGCCTGCGTGACACCCAGTTTGTCCAGGCGCGCGCGCAGTTGGATCATGAGGTCGGAGCGCAGTTGGAGATTCACCGCTTCGTCCGGCGGGAAGCCGAGATCGGCAAACACGTTGCCACTGCCGCGCTGCATCTTGATCGTCATCGTGACTCCTTAGCTGTGCCGCTGAGCGGCGAGGTACTGCCGGTATCGCTTCGCTGCGAGGTCCAGATCCAACTGCGCGGTCTGCTGCGTCTTCTTCTGAAAGGCGTGCAACACGACGATGCCTTCAGCGCGCTTCGTGACGTAGAACACGCGAAACGCGCCCTCGGCCCGAATCCGGAGCTCGTAGACGCCGTTACCGACCGTCGGCATCGGCTTCCAGTCGGTGGGCTCCAGCCCCTGCTGCAGCAAGTCGAGTTCATGTCCCGCGCGCCGCCGCGCGGACGCCGGAAAGGCCCGGACATCCTTGCGGGCGCTACTGAGCCAGATGAGCGGGCGGCGAGACACACCGGTAGTATATATCTACGTATATGAACGCGCCAGACCAGTGCTGCTCAGCGGCATAACACCAAGATAGACTGCGCAGAACCTGGCACCGATGATGCGTCCGCGCGCAGAACTCTGCGGTGCTGCGCAGTCTCATCATGATGTTATGCGACCCGCAGCGGCTTGATGCGCGCCCCTTCGGCCTTCAAGTCGCGCTC